>NZ_LZTB01000113.1 GCF_001665685.1 Mycobacterium sp. 852013-50091_SCH5140682 | reverse complement strand
CATACCAGCTGCAGCGTAGTCTCGTGGGCTCGGAGATGTGTATAAGAGACAGGGTGGGACCTCGCCCCCCGGGAACTCGAAGTGCTCCAGCACCTGGTCGCCGGCCAGCGCAACCGGACCATCGCCCTGACACTGGGGATCAGCGAGAACACCGTCAAGTTCCACGTGCGGAACCTGTTCCGCAAGCTCGACGTCAGCTCACGCACCGAGGCCATCGCGCTGGCCAACAGCCACGGCCTGCGGTGACGCGGTAGCGGTTACCGTCACGACGCTTTCTGCTGCACCGGGAAAGTTCCGAGGCTGCGCACCGTTTCGCCGAAGACCTCGTCGGGGTCGAGGCGGCGGAGTTCTTCGGCGAGGCAGTCCTGAAGGGTGGGGCGAGGCAGGGAGATCCGCTGCAGAGGCTGTCCCGGCTGGGTCAGTTCTGCCACCGACCGATGCGGCCGGACCAACTCGATGTCCCCGGCGGCACGGCTGAGGCGGACGCGGCGGATGCCGACCCCTGCGCCGTCGGCCACGACAGTCACCGGGACCTGCAGGGACAATTTGAGCCACGCCGCGAGCAGCAGGGTGCTCGCGGAGTCCGACGCGCCCTCGACGGTGACAGCCGTGATGGGCGAGGCATCCGCATGATCCAGCGCCGCCGCCAGCTGGATCCGCCACTTCGTCAGGCGGGTCCAGGCGAGATCGGTGTCGCCGGCCCGGTACGTGTCGCGAAGTCTTGCCAGCGCCACCTGAGGTTCGCCCTCGTTGGCCGAGTCGGTGATCCGGCGGTGGGCGATGCGTCCGATGGAGGTCTCGGCTGGGTTGTCCGGAGCGCCATGCGGCCACCAGGCCACGATCGGCGCATCGGGCAGCAGCAGGCCCGCGACCAGGGATTCGCCCTCGGTGGCCAGCTCCCCGTAGCCGCGCAGGATGATGACCTCGGAAGCGCCGGCGTCACCGCCCACCCGGATCTGAGCGTCCAGCCGGGTCGGAGCCGAAGCCCCGCTGTCGCTGAGGACGATGATCCGGCACGGGTGTTCGCGGCTGGCCTCGTTGGCGGCCTCGATGGCGTCCTCTTCGAAGCCGGAGCGGGTGATCACCACGAGGGTCAGCACCCGGCTGAGCGCGATCACGCCCCCTTGCTCCCGCAGGGTCGAGAGTTCCTTGGAAACCTTTGCGGTGGTGGTGTCCGAAAGATCTACGATCATGGCCGTCTCCAGGTCCGCCCATCGCGGGCAAGTAGCTCAGTGGCCGAGGCAGGGCCCCAGCTTCCGGGTGCGTACGGTTCTGGCTGTTCGTCGAGGCTCGCCCAGTAGGCCTCGAACGGGTCGAGGATCTTCCAGGACAGTTCGACTTCGTTGTGCCGGGGGAACAGCGGCGGCTCACCCAGCAGCACGTCGAGAATGAGGCGTTCGTAGGCCTCGGGGCTGGACTCGGTGAACGAGTGGCCGTAGCCGAAGTCCATGGTCACGTCGCGCACCTCGGTCTGGGTGCCCGGGACCTTGGAACCCAGCCGGATCGTGGCGCCCTCGTCGGGCTGAACCCGGATCACGACGGCGTTCTGGCCGAAGTCGTCCTCGGCGAAATCACGGAACAGCAGGTTGGGTGCGCGCTTGAACACCACGGCGATTTCCGTTACGCGGCGGCCCAGGCGCTTGCCCGCACGCAGGTAGAAGGGCACTCCGGCCCAGCGCCGGGTGTTGATGTCCACCCGGATGGCCGCATAGGTCTCCGTGGTGGAGTCCGCGGGGATGCCCTCTTCTTCCAGGTAGCCCAGGACCTTTTCGCCGCCCTGCCAACCGCCGGTGAACTGTCCCCGCGCCGAATGGGTCGACAGGTCATCCGGCAGCTTGACCGCGGCCAGGACCTTCTCTTTCTCGGCACGCAGATCGTCGGCGTCGAACGAGATCGGTTCCTCCATGGCCGTGAGGGCCAACAGCTGCAGCAGGTGGTTCTGGATGACGTCGCGGGCCGCGCCGACACCGTCGTAGTAACCTGCCCGGCCGCCGGTGCCGATGGATTCGGCCATCGTGATCTGTACGTGGTCAACGTAATTCGCGTTCCACAGCGGCTCGAAGAGCTGGTTCGCGAAGCGCAGGGCCAGGATGTTCTGGACCGTCTCCTTGCCCAGGTAATGGTCGATCCGGAACACGGCGTCCGGCGGGAACACGGACTCGACGACGTCGTTGAGTTGGCGGGCCGACTCGAGGTCGTGTCCGAACGGCTTCTCGATGACCACTCGGCGCCACTTGTCATTCTCGGCCTGCGCCAGCCCGGATTCGGAGAGCTGGCGGCAGACCTGTTCGAAGGCCTTGGGTGGGATCGAAAGGTAGAAGGCGTAATTGCCGCGCGTGCCGCGCTGCTCGTCGAGATCCTCGAGCGTGGCGCGCAGCCGCTTGAACGCCGTCTCGTCGTCGAACGCGCCTTGGACGAAGCGGATGCCCTCGGAGAGTTGCTCCCACACGGCCTCGTCGAAAGGTGTTCGGGCGTAAGCCTTCACGTTCGCCTTGACCTCGGCGGCGAAGTCCTCGTTCGTCCATTCGCGCCGGCCGAAGCCCACCAAGGCAAAGCTCGGCGGCAACAGACCCCGGTTGGCGAGGTCGTACACCGCGGGCACGAGTTTCTTCCGGGCGAGATCGCCGGTGACTCCGAACAGGACAAGGGAGGACGGACCGGCGATGCGGTTCAAGCGACGATCGCGCGGATCCCGGAGCAGGTTGCGTCCGGGCCTCACACTCGAATCACCGTGGTCAGCGGACATGGTGGAATTCCAGCTCTCGACAAGGCGGTACGGCGTCGTCGACCTCACGGTTGCGCGAAAGTGTCAGCGGGCGAGATCTTCCCAGGAAGGAGCGCGCCGCCGAGCGAAACACGTGTGCAGACGAGTACCGCGGCGGGTGAGTTGATGCGATATTTCAGGGTAGAAAAACCAAAAGGTGGCGTCCCGCAACTGCTTTCAGGATGCGGGACGCCACCGTTATGGGAGTGCTAAACGATCAGGATCAGGCGATCGCGGCGCGCAGTTCCTTCGCGGCGGCGGCCGGGTCGGCTGCACCGTAGATGGCGCCACCGGCGACGGCAACCTCTGCGCCGGCCTTCTGGACTGCGGGGATGGTGGCAACCTTCACGCCACCGGCCACGGAGAACGGAACGCGAGCCTTCTCGCCGGCGGCGAGCAGACCGTTCAGGTCGAAGCCGGGCTTGGCCTGCTCGTCCAGACCAGCGTGCATCTCGACGAACTTGGCACCCAGGGCGCGAACTTCCTGTGCACGGGTGGCCTTGTCCTCGATGCCGATCAGGTCGACGACGACGCCCTTGTTGTGGGCCTGGGCGGCCTTGACGGCACCCGCGATGGTGGAGTCGTCGGCCGAGCCGAGGACCGTGACCAGGTCAGCGCCGGCCTTGAACGCGATGTCGGCTTCGAGCTCGCCGGCGTCCATGGTCTTCATGTCGGCGAAGACGATCTTGTCCGGGTGAGCCTTCTTGACGGCGGTGATGACCGACAGGCCTTCGGCCTTGATCAGGGGGGTGCCCAGTTCGATGATGTCGACGTACTCGGCAACCTTGCCGGCCAGCTCGAGGGCGGCTTCGGTGGACAGCAGGTCGATGGCGACTTGGAGCTTCATTGGGTGCCTTCTTTCTGTTGGGTACTGCGATGGGTATGGAATGTGAAGTAAGAGTTGGTCGTCGAGGTCCGGGTCACTCGAGGTTGGCGTGGCGCGTCCAGAGTTCCTCGGCCTCGACCTCGGTGTGATCCCACAGCGACTGGAACACGGCTTCGGTGACGACGAACAGCACCTGCTCGAAAAGGGATCCGGCGTACTGCCGCGAGATGTGCGAGCCGTGATCGGTCTTCTGCGCGGCGGGGATGATCACCACGGCGTCGGCCAGACCGGCCAGCGGAGAATCCGGGTTGGTGGTGAAGGCGGCGATGCGCGCGCCGGCCTTCTTGGCCGTCTCGGCGGACTT
Source organism: Mycobacterium sp. 852013-50091_SCH5140682 (assembly GCF_001665685.1). Lineage (GTDB taxonomy): Bacteria > Actinomycetota > Actinomycetes > Mycobacteriales > Mycobacteriaceae > Mycobacterium. The sequence continues at coordinate 9,283 of NZ_LZTB01000113.1, read as the reverse complement.
GACCACACCGGAGGTGGTGCCCGAGCCGGAAGCCACCAGCAGCAGATCGCCGGCTGCGATTGCCGGGGTGGTGGTGTCGCCCGCGACGTGCACGGTGAGGCCGAAATGCATCAGCCGCATGGCGGCCATGCGCAGGACCAGCCCGCTGCGACCGGCGCCTGCCACGAAAACCCGTCCAGGCCGGACGATTTGGCGAGCGAGGACAGCCACCTGCTCCGGGTCGACTTTCGCCGCGGTGTCCGCGACCTCGTCCCGAACAAGGGAAAGGTTGTTGGTGATGTCGTCTCCGACGACCTTCACGGCGCCGTCGGCTTCTGCGGCTTGCGTCATGGTTACCCCCTTCGATCGGTCGTCGGGCCGTGACGGCCCGAACGAATGATTGGCTTGACTGAAACCAATAATCCCGAAGCGAACGGGTGGGGGTAATACTGTTTTCTGACGGTTCTGACTACACTTTTGGATTGGTCAGCCACCCTGACCCCTCCGTACGGTCCCGGCGGAGCGTGCCCAGCCGTGATGTGCCGAGGGCCTCAGCACCCCAACCGCGACGCCGTAGTCGGCACCGCGGGCCACGGCTTCGACCTAGGATCGACTCACCTCGTAGTCCATTTTCGGAGCGCAGACTTTTGGCCACGCCGACCCCCTTCCAGTCGCAGATTTATCGGTCCCTGCCGGAAATCGAGAGGGCCGACGCGATTGTCGAGAGAATCTCCAAGGCGATCGCCCTCGGGCTGCTCAAAGTAGGTGAACGCCTGCCCCCTGAGGCCGCGCTTTCGGAGATGTTCGGGGTCGGCGGCGCGACGCTGCGGGAAGCGTTGTCGGAACTGCGCGAACGAGGGGTCGTCGAGACGCGCCGCGGCCGCAGCGGGGGAACCTTCGTCGTCAATCAGCCCGAGCCCGAGACCGACATCATGCGGGAGTGGTTTCTCTCGACGTCCATCTCGGAGATCCGCGACATCGGTGACGAACACTCCGCCATCGCCGCCGCCACCATCCGGCTGGCATGCGAGCGAGCAGAAGCACACGACTTCGACCGTCTGCAAGAACTTGCCCGAGCCCTGGTCCTCGCCGAGACCCCTGAAACACGCGCATCCGCCGACAGCCGCTTCCACATCGAATTGGCCGTGTCCGCGCAATCACCGAGGCTGGCCAACGCCGAAATCCGCCTCCAGGAAGAAACGGTTCGACAGCTGTGGGCGCCCTTCACGGTCGCAGAGGCCTACGACCCGGAACGCGCAACCGCCGAGCACCTGGAACTGGTCCGGGCAGTGGCTCAGGACCAGCCCGAGAGGGCCCAGAAACTGACACTGGAACACATCAGGCGCAACATCTTCCACTTGATCGACACGAAACTCGTTCTCGGGTATGCCCAGTCGAGACCGAGCAGTCCAGCGACCGCACCCGACGGCAGTTCCTCCGCTGAGGCCGCAATGATTCAGGAGGGCCAATGAACTCGACCACTGAAGTCTCCCGGGCTGTCGACGCCCTCACCTCGTGGATCAACGGCGTCGCCACCGAAACCAAGAGCCTCGCCAAAGACGTTGCCGCGCTGCTCGATCGAAATCTCGCGGGCAAATCGAAGGTGAGCCGGGCGGCGCTCACCGGATTGGACGAGCTCTCCCGAAATTTCCTGACGAAGAACACGTACGCCGTCGGCGCGGGCACCTTCTTCGCTGCGGCCTCCGTCGAGGAGGGCGGCCACGCGTTCGAATGGTGGTTCCGTAAGGAATCCGGCGCCCTGGGACGCCTCGATTTCGACATCACTCCGGGCAGCGCCCGGTATTACGACTACGAAAAGCTGCCGTTCTTCTCGACCGCCGCTGCCACAGGTGAGCAGACCGTATGGGGCCCGTACATCGACTACTCGGGCTTCGACGAATACATCCTCACGTTCATGGCCCCGTTCTCGGTCCATGGGCACTTCTCGGGAGTGGCCGGCTGCGATATCCGGCTCACGGACCTGGAGCCCATCATCATGCCGGATCTGCTGTTGATTCCGGGCGATGCCGCCCTGGTCAACGCCAGCAACCGGGTCATCCTCGGCAATTCCGGGATGTATTTGGTGGGTGAGCGCATCAAATCCGGTACGCCCGATCAGCATCGAGTGACTCTCGATGTTCCGCACCTGGGGCTCTCGTTGATCTACAGCACCAACCGCCAGTCCTCCTGACTGCAGACATCCGAAAGACGGGAAGGCAGAGGTTCTGCCTTCCCGTCTTTCTCGTGAGTGCTCGCTAGCCGGCGACAGGAACCACCTGAGCCTTTGAGCGGTGCCATTCATGCTGGGAGTACGCCCAGATCGGGATGTAGACCGCCAAGACGAGGAAGCCCACCCAGGTCGGGGCCCAACCGATCTCGAGGCTGTTCAGGTACACCACGCCGACGACACACAGCGGCAGGTTGAACAGACCGAACGCCAGGGCGACGCCCTTCCAGCCCTTGGGTGCCTTGAAAGGCCGTTCCAGGCCGGCGAAGGCAGGATCCCGCTTCGCCTTGACGTAGGCGAACAGGCTGATGCCGTTGGCGCAGGTGTAACCGATCGCAGAGGCAGCAACGATCGCCGCGGGGTTTCCCATGGAGATCAGCACCAGGTTGAAGACTGCGATGACCAGCATGGCCACCCACGGAGTTCCCTGTCGGTTGGTCTTGCCAAGGGCCTTGGGAAGGTTGCCTTCCACGGCCATGGAGTGCATGGCACGAGACGAACCGAGGTAGGCCGTCTGGATGATCAGGACCATGGCGGCGATCAACATGATGATCGTGATCGCGGAACCGGCGGATCCGAAGACGGCGTTGGCGACGGGAAGCAGCGGCGAAACGGCCTCGGCCTGAACCCCGTCGACGCCGAGCACACCGATCACCGCGGCCTCGACGAGCACGAACGAGAAGAAGCAGATGATGCCGCACGAGAACAGGGCTTTGGCAACGTCTTTGGCGGGATTCTTGTATTCGGGGCCGTAGATTGCCGCGGTTTCCCAGGCACAAGCACTCCACTGGGCGATCGCGAAAACGCCGAACAGGATCAGGATGTGGTGCAGGTCCCAGGACCAGTCGGCGGGCATCCAGTCACCGGTGATCTTGGACATGTCGAAATGTCCTGTGGCAAAAGGCGCGACGGTCAGGATGACCAGCGGGATCAGCGATATGGCCGCCAGAACGTAACCGAGCTTGGCGCCGTCTTTGAGGCCGAACCAGTTCACCACGAACAGAATGCTGAAGATCACCACGCCCGACATCAGCGACAGCTGGTAGTCGGTGAACATGTCCAGCGCGGGGAACACCCCGTGCAGGTAGCCGCCGACCAGGATGGAGAAGATCGCCAGTACCGGCGTCCAAGCGAACCAGTAGCTCCACGCGCTGAAGCCGCCGAGCAGCTTGCTCATGTCGTACTTGCCCTGGCGGTTTCCGTTGCCGAATACGTGCTGCGCAAATCCGGGCAGACCCGAGGCCTCCGGAAAGGCGGTGGCCATTTCGGCATAGGCGGTGCTCTGCGCAAAACCCTGCAGCACCGACAGACCCCAGACCAGGATCGCGGCGGCGCCGAGATACATGGGGATGTAGCCCAACGAGGGCAGGATCAACAGTGGCACGCCCAACGCAATGGCCAGGCCCTGCTTCCAGTCGATGGACCTCTTCAGGTCACCGACTTCTTCAGAATGACTTTCGGTCACAAGGATCTCCCTTTGGATATGTGAGGGGTGTCGATTTTCGACAGGTGCGGGTGGCTGGGAGCCGAGCGAGTCCTCCGTCGAGGTCTTGCGGAAGGCACCGGTGTGGGCGGGGCGTGGGGGCCGGAGTGTCTCTCTCAATCCGCGCCCTCGAAGGGTGTCGGACCGCTCCCGCGGCACCTTCTGTGAGTTGGATCACGTCAGAGGTTACAGCTTAATGTTGCAGTCCGGTAGCTTTTATCGAGACTTTTTTTGGCACACGCAGCCGACGCACAGGAGAGACGCCCTCCGTCGGCTTCCAGAAACCCGTGCGGGATGCCCCGCCACAACGCCGCCAACAGGCAAAACGCCCCCTGCCGCCAGGCGGGAAAGCTACGCCAGGCGCCAAACCTGGCAACTCGCAGTGAAAGATCGGCGGGAACCCTGTGAACGTCGGCAGCCGGGCGGTCAACACCCGGCCGTCCCCACCGGTTGCGGGCATGCCAGACGCACCCGAATCGGGGCCCGGAAGCCGCCCCGAGGCCACAACGTTGCGATTACCGACGCGACCAGGCATGAAATCGCTTGTTCGGGAACAGATCCGCCTCAGCCGGGACCTCCGATCCGGAGCTGAATGCGGCGCTGGAAACACGGCGACGACGACTCGCGCCGCAGGCACGGCGGAGTCGAGCGGGGCCGGCAGGTGGCGCCTCGGCGAAGATCGGCGGCAGCTTCCTCAGGCTTGCGCCTCAGGACGTCGAAGCGTCACCGCTGGTAGCGGTACCGCGGACGACCGCTGCGGGCACAAGGGATTCGCGCGACGCGGGCCATCCAGCCCAACCAGCCGTGAATATTTCTAAAAAAGTCTGGACTAGATGAATTAAGTGGCGTAACTTCAGCGGTGGGACGTGATCGGCATCACAGCAGCAGAGCTCAAGCCAGAGCTCGGCTGGCCTTCATGGAAGAGCGGATGTCGGTCGCAGAGGATCCCCCAAGGGACCTCGACCCGGGAGCTCCTGACCTAGTTTTCGGCGTGCCGTCACGCGCACCGAAATCGACCAGTCCTGTCGAACGACGGTCAGGCCCGACAACCGTGATCAGCTCTGACACAACAGGAGTAAGCAAGCATGACGACAGAAATCACAACCATCGGAACCCTCACCAAGGCTGGGGCCATCCACAAGGTGGAGAAGGGCTACGAAGGGCTGCCGAGCATGAACGAGCCCGGTGTCGACGCCGCGATCGGTGATTCCCTCCACAACCCGGAAGGGACCGTCATGAGCTCGGGGTTCTTCGAGCTGAAGAAGTCAGAGCCCTTGGTGTACACGTACACCTACGACGAGATGAAGCTCGTCGTCAAGGGTGAGTTCATCCTCACCGACCTGGACACCGGCGAGGTCACCCACGCCAAGGAGCGTGACGTGCTGTTCTTCCCCAAGGGCACCACCGTCAAGTTCGAGACCCCCGAATACGGCCTCGGCTTCTTCGCCGGCGACCGCACCTTCGCCCCGTAAGGACACCAAACCCCATGCGTTCCACGTCTATGTCGTTGGAGCCGGGTTTCCGCGGTGTCATCTGTGCGTCGTTCGGCGACACAGGTGACACCGCGGGTCGGGACACCGGTGACCGGCCCAGATACGACCTCCATTTCACATCAGCCAACCCGGAAAGCCTCGCCGAGCTGAGGTCCGCGCTCGACCGCTCATGCGTCGGCGCCCGTCTCGTACTCGTCGGCCCGGCAGTCGACGTACATGCCGCCTCCGCCGCCGCCCAAGCCTGCGGCATGGTGGACGAAGAGATCACCCTGCTGCCCGATGAGGACAGCCCGTGGGTCGTGTTCTGCGGCCATTGCCACGTCGGCACCACCACTACCGGTGTGCACGGCTCCGTCGAGGTGCCCTGCCAGGGATGCGGCATCGTCCTCGCCACCACCGACCACTTCTCTCGCCGGCTCGGCGGGTACCTGGGTTACTCCGCCCACGCCGAGGAGGCATGATGACCGCCACTGAAGCCCTCCAGCCCATCGTCCACCCGGCGATCGAAGACGGCATCGAGCTGGAAGTGACAAGCCGTGTGATGCAGACGGATTCGATCGTCAGCATCGCGTTCAGCGACCCGTCGGGGGCCACCCTGCCTTCCTATGTCGCGGGCAGCCATCTGGTGATCCAGTACGGGGATTCCGCGAACCTCGGCGCGAACGCCTACTCTCTCACCGGTTCTGGCGACGATCCGACCGAATACACCATCTCGGTCCTGCTGGTCGAAGACGGCGGTGGCGGTTCGTTGGCCATGCACCGGCTCGTCGTCGGCGACCGCGTGTGGGTTTCGCGCCCCCGCAGCAACTTTGCGCCGATCACCAACGCCAAGCACAGCCTGTACGTCGCCGCAGGCATCGGAATCACGCCCTTGGTTTCGCACGCCATGAACGCGGCCAAATGGGGCGTATCGGCCTCCATGATCTACGTCTACCGGCCCGGCGAAGGCGCGCATGTCGAGGACGTCCGGAATCTGATGGGACCGGCGCTCACGGAATGCCATGGCCGCGAGAGCTTCCAGCAGGTCCTCGCCAAAGCGCTCACCACCCAACGGCTCGGCACTCACCTCTTCGTCTGCGGGCCGGCCGACTTCATGGATTCGGTCCTCAACCAGGCACGCGAGCTGGGCTGGCCGGAGGCACTGCTTCACCTGGAGCACTTCGGCGCGGGTGAGCTGGACGCGGGCGAACCGTTCACGGCGATCCTGGCCCGCAGCGGCGTCCGATTGGAAGTTCCGCCCGGCGTCTCGTTGCTGGAGGCCCTCGAAAAAGAGGGCAAGCAGATCCCCAACATGTGTCGCAAAGGCATCTGCGGCGAGTGCACGATCCCCGTATTGCGGGGAACTCCTCAGCATCGCGATCTCTACCTGAGCGACGAGGAGAAGGAAGAGAACGAACTCATGATGTGCTGCGTATCCCGCAGCTTGGGTGAAGAATTGGAGTTGGACCTGTGACCATCACCTTCGACAGCGACCTGGACACGGCGACCCTGCCGGATCGGATCCGTCGTTTTCCGTTCCCCTACACCGGTGATAAATACCGCTACAGCGCCAACGTCGAGCCGTCCCGCAAGCTGACGGAGACCGAAGCCGGCGGCTGGGGCACGACCGTGGTGGACGTCGACGAGTTCTACGTCGAGGATCTGAAGCTGCGCGCCGAGGTCCTGCAGCGGGATCCCTCGCGCATCAACGCCCTGCCGCACATGCGCCCCGCAGTGTGGGATGCCATCACCACCCTGCTGCCCGAAATGGCCGAGGACAATCCCGACAAGATGTCCTGGCAGCGCGACGGGGACCACGTCCGCTGGCGCAACACCCTGCTGAATCTCGACATCGAGTTCACCATCGGCGACGACGCGTCACTGCCCACCGGCGATCCGTTGGATTTCCTGGGCAGCCAGATCCAGGACGACATCGTCTTCCTCGAGCAACGCGACAAGGCCCTGTGGCTCGACGCCGGTGTGGTCACGTTCGCCGCGGACTGGTCCATCGGATTCGACGTCGGCATGAGCTTCACCGAGATCCACGGCCCTGTGCCGCGGGTCAAAGAGGAAAAGATCATCTCCCGGGCCCAGCACTTCCTCATGAGCCTGCAGCCCGGCGAGTCCTACCGCCGGACCAACTGGACCATGACCATCGACCGGCGCCTGGACACCTCCACGGAGACCTATCCCAACTGGGCCGCGGACCGCAGCACGATCTCCACGGACCCCGCTCTCCCGGAGCGCGTCCATCTGCGGGTGGAAGTTCAGCAGCTCATCCGCCTGCCCCGCTCGGGTTCGATCCTCTTCCTCATCCGGACCTACCTTCTGCCACTCACCGACATCGCAAAGGTCCCGGCCTGGCGTAAGCGCGCGGGCGAGGTTCTGGCCGAACTCCCGGATGACATGGCCGAGTACAAGGGCATCATCCGCTACCGCAAAGCCGCGTCCGACTGGCTGCTGTCCGGATAGGATGGCGGCGAGCTCTGCCCGTTACGCCGTCCCGGCTGATCCGGCAGCTCAACCAATCCGCAGTCACCGTGTCTGAGACTCGTCGCGCACAAAACCAACCAAGGAAGTTATCCCGTGACTCTCGTCAGTGAAGCCCGAACCGTCGTGGGGGTTACCCACTCTCGGGACGCGCGCTCTCCCGAGGCCACTCCTTGCCCGGTTTCCGTCCCGATGGACGGCGCGAAGTCGTTGTGTCTCAACGGACTGCACGAGCCGGCCAAGGGCTTGGCAAGGACCCGCAGATCGTTGCGGGCCCTTGCCAAGCGGCGTATCGCCGATCTGCACGTTGAGGTCTGCGTCGGCCCGTGGTCTCTCGGATGGTTCGGCGACGCCGACGGACGGCGTTTGATGCGGGCCCCGAGCCGGGCACCCCGCAGTATCAACAAGGCGCAGCCGGCTTGCAGGACCGGCGAAGTTAGGAAGCGATGACGACTCGGCTCATTGACAACTTCGACGGCGTGCTCGCCGACCTCGACGGCGTCGTATACACCGGCCCGAGCGCGATCGATGGCGCCACCGAGGCGCTCGACAAGCTGGCAGGCGAGGGCAAGAGCCTCGCATACGTGACCAACAACGCGTCGCGCTCGTCTGAAGAGGTCGCAGCCCACCTCAGGGAATTGGGTGCGCCCGCGACCGCCGAGCAGGTGTTCGGATCTGCCCTGGCCGGCGCGGAACTGCTGGCTCGTCAGGTGCCTGCGGGCGCGACCGTGCTCGTCGTGGGCAGTCAGGTCCTCGCGGACTCGGTGACCAAGCAGGGACTCGTCGTCATCTCCGCATCGGACGGTCAGCCCGACGCGGTCATTCAGGGGTTCTCCCCCAACCTCGGCTGGAAAGATCTCGCCGAGGCCTCCTACGCGATCCAAGCAGGTGCCCTCTGGGTCGCGACGAACTTGGACATGACCCTTCCGCAGGAGCGCGGGTTCGCTCCCGGTAACGGGGCACTGGTGGCCGCGATCGCCACCGCTACCGGCAAAATGCCGCTGGCCGCAGGGAAACCGGAACCGGCGCTCTTCGAGACGGCGGCGCGCCACTCCGGTGTCGAGCGCCCCCTCGTCGTCGGCGACCGGCTGGACACCGACATCCTGGGCGGTAACCGGGCAGGCATGGACACAGTCCTCGTGCTGACCGGCGTGGACTCACCCCAGACGGCCCTGACGGCCCGCGTCGACGAACGCCCCAAGTACATGATCCGATCCCTCGGCGAACTCTACGAGGAATACCCGGAGACCACCGCCGACAACGGGGCCTACTCCTGTGGCGATGCAGTGGCCCGGGTGTCGGGCTCGAAGATCAGCATCGATGGCCGTGAAGATGACCTCGACAGCTGGCGCGCCGCGTGCGCAGCCTGGTGGGCGGCCTACCCGGACACGACGCCGGATGTTGCGCCGGAGATCGTTTTCGAGGCCGCCTGACGGGCGTCGTTCACACGAAGAATCCGGTGTAGGTCAGAGCTCCCCCACCAGTGGCGGGGGCTCTGCCCTCGCTGACATATCCGGTTGCGCTGCCGGTGGAAAAGCGTTTTGCGGTAACAACAATCGAAAGGCTGCTGGATGACGAACACGGGTAGGACCGGGACGGCTCAAATCGGGGTGACGGGTCTGGCGGTGATGG
>NZ_LZTB01000112.1 GCF_001665685.1 Mycobacterium sp. 852013-50091_SCH5140682 | reverse complement strand
TGCGCGACATACTCGTCGCGGAAATACTTGATCGACGAGATCACCGGCGACGCGGCACCATCGCCCAAGGCGCAGAACGACTTCCCGAAGATCGTGTCGGAGATGTCGAGCAGCTTGTCGATGTCGGCGTCAGTGGCGGCTCCGGTTTCCAGGCGGGCGTAGATCTGCGCCAGCCAATAGGTGCCCTCGCGGCACGGTGTGCACTTGCCGCAGGATTCGTGGGCGTAGAACTGGATCCAGCGGCGTACCGCGCGGACCACGCAGGTGGTCTCGTCGAAGATCTGCAGTGCCTTGGTGCCGAGCATGGACCCGACGGAGGCCATGCCTTCGTAATCCAGTGGGACGTCGAGGTGTTCGGTGGTCAGCAGTGGCGTCGACGAGCCGCCGGGGGTCCAGAACTTCAACGTGTGGCCGGTCCGTAGCCCACCGGCGTAGTTGAGCAGCTCGCGCAGCGTGATGCCCAGCGGCGCCTCATACTGTCCAGGCCGGTTTACATGTCCCGACAGCGAATACAGCGTGAAACCGGGTGATTTCTCCGATCCCATGGAGCGGAACCAATCGACCCCGTTGAGAATAATGGGCGGGACGCTGGCGATGGACTCGACGTTGTTGACCACGGTGGGGCAGGCGTAGAGGCCCGCCACCGCGGGGAACGGCGGACGCAGCCGCGGCTGGCCGCGGCGGCCCTCCAGCGAATCCAGCAGCGCGGTCTCTTCGCCACAGATGTACGCACCCGCACCGGCGTGCACCGTCAGTTCCAGGTCGAAACCCGAATCGAGGATGTTGGAGCCCAGATAGCCGGCGTCGTACGCATCGGCGACGGCGGCCTGGAGGCGCCGCAACACCGGCACCACTTCGCCGCGCACGTAGATGAACGCGTGCTTGGCCCGGATCGCGTACGCCGCGATGATCACGCCCTCGACCAGGAAATGCGGCGTGGTCAGCATCAGCGGAATGTCTTTGCAGGTGCCGGGTTCGGATTCGTCGGCATTGACCACCAGGTAGTGCGGCTTGGCGCCGGCGCCTTCGGTGCCCTGCGGGATGAACGACCACTTCGTGCCCGTCGGGAAACCGGCACCACCACGGCCACGCAGACCCGAATCCTTAACCAGCGCAATGACATCGTCGGGAGGCATCGCCAAGGCCCGCTCCAGCGCCCGGTAGCCGTCGTG
>NZ_LZTB01000111.1 GCF_001665685.1 Mycobacterium sp. 852013-50091_SCH5140682 | reverse complement strand
TCGAGCAGGATGTTCGGCGTGGTGTAGCTGAAGTTGATGCCCACACCGAGTGACCAGGGGAAGCCGATCTGGTAGCCCAGCTCCAGGGTGCCGGCGAAGTCGGCGGCGCCGGGGCCTTCGACGTGGTACTTGGCCCGGCCGGAGTGGAACCACTCACGGGTCAGCCGGTTGCGGTCCAGCGGGAACACACCGTTGAGGAAGGTGTCCCACTGCGCAACGGTCAAGGTCCGATCCTGACCGTCAACCAGGCTCAGCTCGTTGTCCAGACCCGCGTGTGAGGTGCCCGCGCTGACGAAGAGGCCGGCGAGGATCCCGGCCATCGCGGTCACGATCGCAACCAGCACCCGACTCGCGGTCCTTGCGATGTCTTTCATGTGATGTCCTTTATCTTCTAGTGAGTTCTGTTCGCCGAGTGTGTTGTTCTGAAGGTTCAAGTTGATCGATCTTGTTGCGCACCAAGGGTGGTGGTCGTTGCGGCGGCTCCTTGCTGCGTCGTCATAGACTGTCGGTCTGTTCCACTGGGCGCACCGGGCGTGGTTCACCGTCGAACACGCTCTACAGCTCGGACGGTTCGACCGAGCTCTCGCGGTGTGCTGTTACGGCACAGCCGCTCTGCGCTCGATCGCGGCCATTTGGATGCTGCTGACGGTGCAAACTGCGCCGAACGTCAAGCCACTGCGGGATTTTCGCGAAAAACCCGCAGTGCCTTCAGATTCGGGGACGATACGTCCTGGTGAGCGGCTGGTGGATCACCGCGTCTTCGCCAGCATCACTGCGAGAATGATGATGACACCCTGAATGATCGCCTGTTGACTGATGTCCAGGCCCGCGAGGACCAGGCCATTGTTGAGCAGCCCGATGAAGATCGCTCCGAACACCGACCCGAGTACTCGCCCATACCCACCGAAAAGGCTGGTGCCACCGAGCACGACCGCGGCGATGACCGACAGTTCGTCACCCGTTCCCCATTGATACCGGCCGGATTGCAGTCGGCCGGCGTAGAGCATGCCCGCGATGCCGGCGACCACACCGGAAACGAGCAGCACGGTGAAAATGATTCGTCTGGTGCGCACTCCGCTGAATCGGGCAGCAATTTCGTTGCCACCCGTGGCAAGTACCTGACGGCCGAATTTGGTCTTGTTCATCACAACGACGCCGACAACGACCGACGCCCCAGCCCAAATCAACAGTGAGGGTATCGGCCCGAGATCACCGGATCCGAACACGTCGGTGAACGTCTTGTCGAGAATCGGTTTCGGCTGAAACCCTGACATCCATTGGGCGACACCGACAGCGACGCCCATCATGGCGAGAGTTACCAGAAACGAGGGTAACCGCAACACAGCAACCAGGCTTCCGTTGATGGCTCCTACCAGGGCGCCCGCGGCCAGGCCACTGAGCACACCCAGGAGCCAGCTGTCCGACGACGAAATCGTCATCGCGGTCACCACACTCGAGAGCCCTGCGGTAGCACCGATGGACAGATCGATCTGCGCTGCGGCGATCACGAATGTGCCTGCGACAGCCATTATCGCGATAATCGCCGTTTGCCTGACGATATTCAGCAGGTTGTCGGGCTGTAGAAACCCATCGCTACGGAGCAGTAGCGCGAAAAGGGCGAACACGACGGCGAAGCCGATGTAGATGGCGAAGTCGCGCCAGTCCAGGTTACTCAGCCAAGACCGACGGCCGGTGCGCTTCTCGGCTCGCTCACCCACGGATCCAGCCAACGACGAATTCTGCTTGCTTTCTTGCTGTGTCAGTGGTGTTGACATGGGTTCACGCTCCTTGGATTGCCAATTGCAGGGACTCCTCGTTTGCGATATCGATCCTGTTGAGGGCGGTCTCGATACGGCCGTGACGCATGACGAGGACACGGTCGGCCACGGCGAGAAGTTCTTCGAGCTCTGACGAAATCAACACGATCGCGGTTCCGCTGTCAGCGATGTCCAGCACCAACTGCATGATGTCCACCTTGGACGCAATATCCACACCGGCGGTGGGCTCATCGAGAATCAACACTTCCGGCGTGATTCCGACCTCGGCGAGCGCCAGCCACTTCGCCAAGACCACCTTTTGCTGGTTACCGCCCGAGAGCCGGGATACGGGCTCGTTGAGTGCACTTGCGCGGATGTTCAGCCGCTTCGCGAGTCCATTGCACAATTGCCGGCCCCGGCCGTCATCAAGGAAGGGCCGTCGAACAAGGTGAGACAAACTCGGCAGCAACATGTTGGTCCGCACGGTGTGCTCGGCAACCAGACCCTCACATTTTCGGTCCTCCGGCACGAGCATGATTCCGGCATCGATCGCATCTTGCGGATGGTGGGCGGCGACCTCGCGATCGCGTACTCGCACCGTTCCGGACCTGTGCGGATCGATACCGAACAGGCAACGTGCGAGTTCTGTTCTGCCGCTACCGATCAAACCGGCCAGGCCGACCACCTCACCCTCGGCGACGGTAAAGCTGATATCGGCGAGCTTGTCGGTGCTCACACTGTCGACCGACAGCACGGTGGCAGCCGTGCTGTCAGGATGCGCGGTGCGATGAAATCCGTACAGGATCTCGCGGCCGACAATCGTTTCGGCGATACGGTCTGGCGAGACCGCAGCAACCCGATCGGTGAGCACCCGCCGGCCGTCGCGAAGCACCGTAAGACGATCGGCGACTCTGGCGATCTCGGCCATCCGATGACTGATGTAGATGATCGAGATGCCCTGCTGCTTAAGTCGGTCGATGAGTTCGAACAGCGCGTCAACCTCCGAATAGGGCAGGCTTGCGGTGGGTTCGTCCATCACCAACACGCTGGCATCCGAACTCAACGCCTTGGCGATTTCGGTGACCTGCCAATACCCCACCGGCAGGTCAGCAACCCTTCTGCGCGGGTCGAGATCGGCGCCCATCTGGTCAAGGAGGGTGCGAGCGCGCCGGTTCATCTCGTCGTCGTCGACGAGCCCGAACCGACGTGGTTCACGCCCGAGGAAGATGTTGTCGGCGACAGACAGGCTGGGGATGAGACTGAACTCCTGGAAAACCATGCCGATTCCGGCCCTGGTCGCATCCCCGGGTGAGTTGATTTCAACAGGTGCGCCGTCGACGCTGATGTCCCCCGCGTCCGGACGATGAACTCCCTGCAGGATTTTCATCAGCGTCGACTTTCCTGCCCCGTTTCCTCCGAGGAGCGCATGCACCTCGCCGCGTTCGAGGTCGAAATCCACACCGCGCAGAACCTCGTTGGTTCCAAACGATTTGCGGATTCCCCGCATGTGGACAGCGCTGGCCATACCGGTCGTCGTCTCGTCCATCAGTACGCACCCAGCGCTTTCTGCACATCCACCGGTGGCTCTGTGCGGTACACCGTTCTCCACGCATCGGTCAGGTTGTGCCGATCCACCGGCAGTGCCGGAACCTCGACGAACGGCGGTGCGACCTTGCCGATCAGGGCATACCCGGCCAACCGCGCTTCGACGATGCCCTGGAGGTACGGCTGAGCGGCGGCGATGCCGGAAACAAAGGCTCCGCGCGCCATGTCGATGGCAACGTTGTTCCCGAGGTCGATACTGGTCACCGCAAGTCGATCCCGGCCCGAAGACCGCGCGGCGTCGATCGCGCCCTCGCACGGTGCATCGAACCAGCACCACACTCCGCCGAGATCCGGATGCTTGGTGAGCCAGGCGTTGACTGCCAACCCCGCCTCGACATTCCAGTTCGGGCCCAGCAGACCCTTTCTTCCGACGATGTCGATGTCCGGATAGTCACGCTCGATCGTCTCGACGAATCCGCGCTCCCGTAACTCGTTGGTCGGCACCCGCGCAGCATGGAAAAGTACGCCCACGCTGCCTCGACCGCACAACGCCTTTGCCATCTGGTGTGCGTTCACGACGCCGGCACCGTAGTTGTCTGTGGCGACAACCGACACGTAGTCGCTGCCAGGCCGGAAGTTCGTCGCCGGATTTTCCATGAACACGAGCTTGATCCCCGAAGAAACGGCCTTTTGGTATGCCGGCGCCAAGGCCGCCGGGTCCAGCGAAGGGATCGAGACGATGACGTCCGGCCTTGCGGCGACTGCGGTTTCGATATCGGAGAACTGTTTGGCCGGGTCGGCCTGCGCATCGCTCTGCGCGACGACCGAGATGCCGAGACGGTCGAACTCAGATTTCAAACCGCCGACTTGTGCTGTACTCCAACTGTCACCAGAGAAGTGCAGGACAATCGCTGCCGTGGCGTTACGCCCACGTACGCTTGCGATCTCGTGGTCAGACAGCTGTATCGAATCGGCAGATTCTGGCGACTCACCGTGCGGTCCCATCCCGATCACTCCGTGTGCGGTCACCGCGGCGATCGCGTCGTCATATGGCGCCGGGTCGCACTGCGACCCGACTGCAGCGGTCGGCGGTGAACTGCACGCCACGCCAACGGTCAGCGCCGCGAGCGCTAGCGCGCACGATTCACGAACTCGAGACAGGCGGCGTCGGCGACGACCAGCGGGCAGGGCATGGAACGGCATAGGTCACCTCGCTAGGTGGAGATTCAGATTCGATAGATTTACGTCGTAATTCGACGTAATAACGATGATCTTCAATCTAAATATGACGGACGCCCACGTCAACCGTCAAATGCGAACCACGTCACACCGACCCGGCGGTTGCAGATATGCGTCAGGCCGCAGCGACACGAAGTCGCTGCGGCCTGACAGCCAAAACAGCGTTTACAAGGTGATGCACTTCATCTGCGTCAACGACAGCAAGCCCTCCGGCCCCCCTTCGCGGCCGAATCCGGACTGCTTGACCCCGCCGAACGGCGCTGCCAGGCAGGGGAATGTCGCATTGACGACGAACACGCCAGACTGCACGCGGCGCGCCACTTCCAGCCCGGTCTCGGGGCTGGAAGTGAACACCGACCCGGACAGCCCGTAGCGAGAGTCATTGGCGATATCGATTGCCTCGTCGATCGTGTCGAACGGGATCACGCAGTACACAGGTCCGAAGATCTCCTGCTGAGCGACCTCCATGCCGCGAGTTACGCCGGTCAGCAAGGTCGGTTCGAGGAAGTATCCATCGAAACCCGCGGGTCGCCGGCCCCCATAAGCGATCGTTGCGCCTTCGGCAACCGCCCGACGGATGTAGCCCTCCGCACGCTCAAGGAATCGCGGCGCGGCCAACGGGCCCCAGTTGGTCTCCGGATCGGCCGGATCGCCGACCTTCAGCGCCTTGAGACCAGCGACGAGGCCGGCGACAACTTGGTCATAGATTTCTCGCGCTACGACGAGCCGAGTCATGGTCAAACAGATCTGGCCGCTGTAGAGAGCCATCGCGTCGACCAGCGCAGGGACCGCCACGTCCAGATCGGCGTCGGCGGCCACGATCGCAGCCGATTTCCCGCCAAGCTCGAGCACCACGTTGGCCACCCGGTCAGCACAGGCGTGCATGACCGCCCTACCCACCTCCGTGCCACCGGTGAAGTGCACTGCCGCAACGTCGTCGTGCTCCACCAGATACTGGCTGACATCAGCATCGCCCGCCACGATGCTCAACACACCCGGGGGGAATTCGGCCTCAGCCGCCGCGGCGCCGAACAGATAGCCCAGCATGCGGCTCTCGGGAGCCAGCTTGATGACCACCGTGTTGCCGGCCAGCAATGCGGGAATCATCGCCAGGGCGAACTGCATGTGAGGACCGTTGAATGCGACGACACCCACCACCGGACCGACCGGCTCGTGACGTACCTCGACCTTGCCCATCGGGGTCTCGCGAACCTCGACCCATGGGGCGGCGAGTGCCTCGTCGAGGGCCCGGTGCCAGAACACTGACGCATCCGTGGTGAGAGCCAGACCGTTGCTGTGCGGCATACCGGCTTCCAATGCCCAAGCCGCGACGATGTCATCGATCCTCTTGTCGAGGCCTGCACAGAACCTGCCGACCACCTCGTGCCGCTGTTCCAGGGTCAGGTCACGCCAGGGCCCGAACGCCGCAACCGCACCCTCGACGGCATCTCGCGCATCCTCGACGGATGGACGCGGCAGCTGGGCAACGGTCTTGCCGGTGAACGGCGAAACCACATCGGCCAGTTCGGTTCCGTGCGGTTGCACCCATCGGCTCCCGATGAACAGTTCGCGTCCGTGCGGAATTTGGATATCCATTGCACTCCTTTAGTGGTGGCTTACTCGGCGGTGACCGCCTGATATGCACGCCCAATACCGCGCGCATCCGCAACTATATGTTGATTATCGACGTATATCGAGGCTCTTGTTGCAGCTACGGTAAGCAACAGAGACCCTTCCCGCCGTATACCATCGCGCCATGACCTCTTCGCACGACGCGGTCGGGGACCGCAATCTTGCGCAGGATGAAAGCCGTCCGAAGCGGGTGCTCGGTCGCACAGCACGCGCCGGCGAGATCCTCGAACTGGTGCGCTCGGGTGAGGCCGGGACAGTGACGCAATTGGCCAAATCCCTCGGCGTGGCCCGGTCCACCATCAATGAGCGCATCGACCTGCTTCAGCGAATCGGGCTGCTGTCCACCGCCGGTGAGGCTACATTCGGCCGGGGGCGGCCCGCCAACATACTCGCGTTCAACGCGAAAGCCGGTGTGACGCTTGCAGCGTTGGTCGGCATGAGCGGAACTCTGCTGGCCATCACAGACCTCGAGGCAGAGGTGCTGTGGCGCACGCAGGTGCAGTTCGACATATCCCGCGGACCCGAGGCCTTCGTCGAGCTCGCATGCACCGAGTTCCTTGCGGCACTGACCGACCTAGATCTCCCCCCATCCGATGTCTACGGTGTGGGCATCGGAGTGCCCGGCGATGTCGAAATCTCGACAGCACCGCCTGTCAGCTCGGATCTGCCCTCCAAGAGGTGGACGAATTTCCCTCTGGCCGAACGCGTGTCGCAACGTCTGAATGCGCCGACGTTCGTCGATCGCGATGTGAATCTGATGGCACTCGGCGAACACCGTACCGGCTGGCGCGATGCCGACGTGCTGGTGTCACTCAAGGTTGGCACGGTGGTCGCCTGCGGCTTGGTGATCGGCGACAGCGTGGTGCGAGGCTCGTCATTGATGGTGGGCGAGATCGGCCATACCAAGCTCGCGGGAGTTGATCGTGCCTGCCTGTGCGGGAGCCGCGGTTGTCTCAATACCGTGGCAGGCGGGCCTGCAGTAGCCGAAGAGATTGCGGCGCAAGGCTATGAGGCGCACACAGCACGAGATGTCGCTGAGCTGGCCAACGCCGGAGTGGTCCCCGCTGGAGTGGCCGTGCGCGAAGCCGGCCGACGCGTCGGCGAGGTCATGGCAACGGTGGTCAACCTGCTAAACCCGGACGTCATCACAGTCTGGGGCTACCTCGTCGACGCCGGCGACCAATTTCTCGTTGGCATGCAGGAATCCATCTACAAGTTCGCGCTGCCCACCTCAGCGCGTGCAGTCACGATCGCCCGTGCCCGACTCGGTGACGACGCCGGCCTGCGCGGCGCCGCCCTCACCGTCATCGAGCACACGTTGTCGGCAGATGCTGTCGACAGTCTCGTGGCGACCGCACAGACCGGCTGACCGCTGAACCCGCCTAGGAGACGGCAGGTTCAGCGTGTTCGGTGTCGGCCGGTGTCGCCTCATCAAGCTGAATCCGCATGAGCGCATCGAGCACCGTATGCGCGACGAACTCGTGCCGGCAGATGCCGCACTACTTTCCGGCGAAGCCCGCGTCGACAGGCAATGCCACGCCGGTGACGTAGCGCCCTTCGTCGGACGCCAGCCAGACGATGGCATTGCTGATGTCTTCTGGTTCAAGAAGATCAACCGGCAGCGCGTTTGAGATGTTCGAATCCCATTCGGGGTGTGCGGCCAGAAAACCGCGAATATGGTCATTGTCGAGCAGTTTCGTGCGGACGCCCGTCGGGTGGATCGTATTCACCCGAATCGAGTGCTCGGCAAGCTCATTCGCCAGCGTGCGCATCAGCCCGACGACACCGTGCTTGGCGGTGACATAGTGCCCGAGGTTCACCATGCCTTTGGTGCCGGCCGACGAACTGGTGATCGCGATACACCCACCGTTACCCGCGGCGATCATCGCAGGGATCGCCGCTGACACCGTCTTCCAGACACCGGTCAGGTTCACGCCCAGCATGTCGTTCCACTGCGCCTCGGTTATCGACCACGTGTTTGGCACGTAGCAGGTGAACGCCGCGTTCGCGCAGATGATGTCCAGCCGTCCGAACTCTTCGACAGCGTTCTGGACGAGAGCCGCGATCGCCGCTCCGTCGCGGACATCGGCTTCGGCCGCGATCATCCGCCGACCCAGCCCCTCCACGAGTCGCCGGGTCTCCTTGAGATCGTCGGTTGTCGCCAACGGGTAGGGTGCGGTTGCGACCTGCCCGCAGATGTCGAAGCCGACGATGTCAGCTCCTTCTTCGGCGAATCGCACGGCGTGCGAACGGCCCTGCCCGCGCGCTGCGCCCGAGATCAGGGCTACCTTGCCCTCAAGCCGACCAGCCATATGTATTCCCTTCGTTTTCAGATGTCACTTGTTGACGCTGAAGTGCCGAGGTCCAACTCGACGGGTACTCCACTGGACTGAGAGGCGTGAACGGCCTGCATGACCGCCACGACTGTGCGCGCCTCGGCCAATCCTGACTGCGGTGTGCGCTGCTCCCGGACGGCTGTCACGAACTCGATGAACTGCTGTTCGAATGCGCTGTCGCCGTTGATGTACGGCACGACCTGTTCACTGACGACGAGATCTTCGCCCACCCAGAGGTTTCGGTCGTCCGTCAACCGCATGCTGCCGTTCGGACCGTTGATGAACCGGTCGTTGACGGGAATCCGGGTGTTCAGTGACAGGTATCCAGTACCGAGGCTGCCGTCTGCGAATTCGACCAGCAGGACGGCCTCGTCCTCACCCTCCCAGCGGTCACGCAATCGGCGGGTTTGCGCATACACGCGTACCGGCTGGGAGCCGACGAGCCAGACCATGGAATCGATGACATGGGGTCCGTTGAGGCCCACCGCGAGACCGCCGGCCTGCGCTGCCGATTTCCACCAGCCGACAGCGGCATCCTCGACGTAGACACCGAGGTTGTGCACCACACTCACCGGTCCGCCCAGACCGGCCATGCGCTGCTTGGCTTCTTGGGCACCGGCGAAGAAACGTCGACATTGTCCGACCATCACGGTCTTACCCGAAGCGGCTGCCGCAGCGGCTATCTCATCGACTTCAGACACCGTGTTGGCTAGCGGCTTTTCAACGAGAACATGTTTGCCGCTATCGAGGATGGCCACCGCAAGATCCCTGTGAAGATGGTTGGGAACAGTCAGCACGATGCCGTCGATATCGTCGGCCGGCAGAATCTCGTCAAGATCGTGCACCGCCCGTTGCGCGCCGTATCGCAACGCCAGTTCTTCGGTGCGCTCTCGCTCCAAGGCCAGACCGGCGACCGCAACGAGCTGCGCCTCACCCTTGGCCGCAGCGATGGCTTCTAGATGCGCCGTCGCGATCCGGCCGGGGCCGACGAGTGCAACACGCATTACGTTGTTGTCAGACATGAACTCTCAATCCTTCGCCGGTACCGAGGACATAGCCGGGAGCAGGTCCAGCAGTCTGCGCGCGGCCATCTTGGCAAACGTTCGGTCGTTGATGTGCTGGGCGGTTTCGATTACCCGCACAGAAGTATTGGTCAGCTCCGCTGTCACGGCGTCCTGGAGCACGCGTCGCGCCACCGGATCGTCGAACGGCTGGCCGGCGGCGTCGAGTGCCGAGGTCCCAGCGGACGGGATGAGCACCGTGCACGGCCCGGCACAATTACGGAGCTGAGCACCGATCGCCCGCCCGATCCGGCGAGCTTCCTCGACGTTGACGCGCATAAGTGTGTTCTCGGCGTTGTGCTGATAGAAGTTTCTGCCCGTGAACCGATCCGGAATCGTCTCCAGCGGACCGAAGTTCACCATGTCGGTGGCGCCGAGCGATACCACCTGAGGTACACCCGAACGGGCCGCGGCACCCAGCCGCTGCGGCCCTGCCGTCAGAATGCCGCCGACTACTTCGTCGGCCCACTCTGTGGTGGTCAGATCCAGCACTCCGTCAACATGGCCGTCTGCAATCAGTCGCTCCATGGTCCGGCCACCCGCGCCGGTCGCGTGGAAAACCAGCACCTCGCATCCGGCGTCCTCCAGGACGGCCTTCGCCTGCGTCACACACTCCGTGGTGACGCCGAACATTGATGCCGCGATCAACGGGCGGTCGGGCACAGTGTCGTCGTCGACCGCTGGTTCCGCGGCGCCCAAAACCATGCCAACGAACGCGTCGGCAGCGCGCCGATAAGTGATCGCGCTGATTCGGTTGACGCCCGCGAAATCCACGATCGACGGGTACATCACGATGTCCGACGTGCCGACGTAGGAAGCTGTGTTCCCGGCCGCGACCGTTGACAGAATTGCCTTCGGTAACCCTAGGGGCAGGTCACGCATCGCGATAGCTCCGATTGTCGTTCCCGCGCCGCCGCCGATCGCGAAAACTCCACCGAGCAACCCGGTTTGAGCCAGATCGGCGACTACCGAACGTGCGCCATCTGCCATGCTGGCAACTGCCGTGGCCCGGTCGTGTCGGGCACCGAGTTCGGCGATGGTGGTACCCGCCGAGACCGCGACGGTCTCTCGCGAGATATCGGCCTCAAGGTGAGGTGTGCCCAGCACACCGATGTCGATGAGAACGGTCTGGAGTCCATGCCGGCGAAGGCAACGCAGGATGAAATCAGCGTCCTCGCCCTTGGTGTCAAGGGCACACAGCACGGCGACCGTGTGTGGTATTGAGGGTGCGGCAGCCATCAGACGGTCAGAATTCCACCGTTGACATCAATGGTGGCTCCCGTGACGAACCGGGACAGATCTGACAACAGAAACAACGTGACCGCAGCGACGTCCTGCTCATACACGTTGCGGCCCAACGGTGTCTGGGCAGCGAGATCAGCCAAGTCCTGCTCGCGGTGCAGTTCGGTGAGCAGATCGGTCATCCGCGTGCCGACGATTCCGCCAGGACATATCGAGTTCGCGCGGACGTTCTGCCCACCGAACTCCTTTGCGAGATGACGTGTAAGCCCGAGAATGCCTGCCTTGGCGGCCGAGTAGTGGCACCCGAGAAACGGGCTCGAGGTCCGGCCCGCCAGCGACGAGATACTGACCAATGCTCCCCCGCCTGCCGCGATGATGTGGGGAAGGCTGGCCTGGTAGGTGATGAAGGCACCCTTGAGGTTCGAATCGACGATCAGGTCCCACTCGTCGGAACTGACCTCGAGTGTCGGCCGTTGTGCCCGATACGCGCCTGCTGAGTACACCACGTTGTGCAATGCGGAGAAGGTGTCGGCCGCGTGAGCCGCAACCCTACGTGCATCTGTGGAATCCGTCGCATCTCCGACGACTGCGGTGAATCGCGGCCCATAGCACTCGAATTCGGTCGCCACCGCCTCAATGCGCTCAATGCTGAGGTCCGAGACGGCCACCCTGACACCCATCTTGAGCAGGTTCTCGGCGATAGTTCGCCCGGTGCCCCTGGCGCCACCCACAACCAGGGTGACCGATTCGGAAAGGTTGTCTCCGATGATCTTCCAATCGAGACTTTCGTGCAGTGAACTGCTCATATCAGGTCCTCCTTGTGGTCGGGGCTGCTCAAGCGACTGCCGTCGCCTTGAAGGCGGCGGTCACGTCGATCAGGGCTTGTTCGACGGGAAGGCGCTCCATGCTCGACGCGCCCACGAAACCGACTGCCTTGGTGCGCTTCATGACGTATTCGGCATCCGCCGGCTCGGCGATGGGTCCCCCATGACACAGCACGATCGCGTCGTCGCGCACGCCGTGCGCAGACGCCGCAATGGCGTCAACCCGCTGGCAGGAGTCGTCCAGTGAGAACGCCCCGGCAGTGGACATCCCCACGCTGCCCCCGACAGTCAGACCCATGTGGGCGATCACGACGTCCGCTCCCGCCTCGGTCATCGCGGCAGCCTCCTCCGGGGTGAACACGTAGACGATCGTGAAAAGGCCGAGTTGGTGTGCGGTCCCGATCATCTCGACCTCCCTCTGGAAGCCCAACCCGGAGGCCTCCAATTCCTTCCGAATGCGGCCGTCGAAGAGGCCAACCGTAGGAAAGTTGTTGACACCGGAGAATCCAGCCGCCGCAACCGAGTTCAGCAGGCGACCCATGTCCCGGGTCGGATCGGTGCCGTTGACTCCCGCGACAACGGGCGTGTCGTTCACGACCGGCAGCACTTCCCGCTCGCCCATCTCCAGCACGATCGCGTTGGCGTCACCCAACGGAAGCAGCCCGCACATCGAGCTGTGCCCGGCCATCCGGAAGCGTCCCGAGTTGTACACGATGATGACGTCCGCACCGCCGCGCTCGATGAATTTGGCCGACAAGCCTGTGCCGGCGCCAGCACCCACGATCGGACGTTGCGCAGCCATCTGCTCCCGCAACCGATCAACGACTTGCTCTCGTGTGAACCCCACTCGGACCGCTCCTTCTGCGACTACTTGTGATCACGGTCACCCATGATTATGTCGAAATTGAACGTATATCTGTCGTCTAGAGATGTCAACCCTACTTGCGCGCGAGCGCCCAAGCTGGTCGACCACGCTCCCTGGGAGCCATTTACCTGCAGATATAGGCGACACGGGCCTCGGCATCGGATCCGGGACGAAAAACTCGCAGCATCCCTTGACACCACCTCGACTCGATATATACGTTGATTTTCGACATATTTAAGTGACCGCAGTCACATACCTAACGAGGCACACGTGGCACATCCAACTTCACCAGCGCAGGCCACCAGCCAGGAACGGCCCACCGGCCTTGTCCGGGTGGTAGCCGCGAGCAGCACCGGCATGGCGCTGGAGGCGTACGACTTCCTGTTGTACGGCTCGGCGGCCGCCCTGGTCTTCAACAAGCTGTTCTTCCCAACGGTGGATCCCCTTATCGGAACACTGCTGGCATTTCTCAGCTATGCCCTCGGATTCTTCGCGCGCCCACTGGGCGGACTCGTGTTCGGGCATTTCGGTGACCGAATCGGTCGTAAGCCGCTGCTGATCATCAGCCTGGTCATGATGGGCACTGCCACGTTCGCAATCGGCCTGTTGCCGACCTACGCGACCGTCGGCATCTGGGCTCCCTTCATGCTCAGCGGGTTGAGATTGATCCAAGGCTTCGCGTTGGGCGGTGAATGGGGCGGCGCGATGCTGTTGGTGGCCGAACGGGTGGCCGCTCACAAGCGCGGAGTGTGGACCAGCCTCCCGGAGGCAGGCATCCCGCTGGGCAACCTCATCGCAACGGCGGTACTTGCGGTACTCGCGGCCACTCTCGACGACGCCGCGTTTCTGGAATGGGGTTGGCGCATACCGTTTTTGCTGTCGGCGGTGCTGCTCGTTCTGGGCTACTGGATCCGCAGCACCGTGCAGGACGCACCGATCTTCGCCGAGGCACGCGAACATGCCGTCAACGAAGCACCGGTCAAGGTGGTCCTGCGGACCCGGCGCCGCGAGTTGACCCAGTGTGCGAGTGCACGACTCACGGAGAACGTGGCTTACTACATTCTGACGTCGTTCGTCATCGTCTACGCAGTAGAGAACAGCGGAGTCGACAAGACCGTGGTGCTCAACGCCCTCGTGGCCGCGAACGTCGTCCAGTTGTTCACGACACCGTTTTTCGGAGCCCTCTCTGACCGCGTCGGACGCCGGCCGGTCATCATCGCAGGCGCACTCGGAACTGCAGGCTGGATCTGGATCTTCTTCGCGCTCTTGGACACCCGCGACTCAGCCGCTGTTTGTGCCGCCATCATCGTCGGCCTGATCTTCCATTCCGCGCTCTACGGACCCCAGGCGGCGTACTTCGCCGAACAGTTCGAAACCAGCAGCCGCTACACCGGCATGTCGATCAGCGCCCAGGTCACCACCGTTGTCGGCGGCGCGATCGCGCCCCTCATCGCCACAGCGCTGCTCGCCACATTCGACTCGTCGGTGCCGATCGCGGTCTACATCGTCGCCGTCGCAGCGATCACAGTGGCGGGAGTGTGGTGGTCGCAGGAAACCTATCGGCGAGACCTGCGCGAACCATAAAGCGCGAGATTGTCCCCAGCGCAGGTACCCGCGAACTCGGGTACCTGCGCGTCTCAACGTCACGATGAGTGCGTCGGGTTTGCGACGTGTCTGCGTGACAGGCGTTGAGGACTGAACAGCCAACCAGCCCCAGCCACACCCACAGGGCACATCCAACGACCTCGCGACGAGACCCTGGGCCCGCCGGATCACGTTGAGGTCGCACGAACCATCACGATGGTCGTGAAGTTCCTCGACTTCCAGATCGCCGTGCATCAGCTTGACCCAGAAGGGTTTGGTCTTGTCGGTTCTGCTCATGGCGCACTCCGGTAGGTGGTGCACCTGGCTGACGGCCAGATGGCATCTCCTGGGAGTGGCGGGAGTTCATGGTCATCTCAATTTCGGGTTGGTCAGTCCCAGTAGGGACGGCGATATCGGATGCTCAGGTCGTCGTACTCGCGGCATTCACGCAGTGCGCGTTTCGCGTGGGAGCGTTCCGTTTGGCGCTCGTCGCGGTTCCATTCGGACTTGCCGGTGGTGGAGCACCAGTACTTGCGGGGCGGCTCGGTCTTGCACACGTCGCACTGCCGTTCAGTGCGTGATTCCCGATGACGGCGCCACCCGTTCGGGCACTCGTCGCGGTGATGTCGGCGCCAAAAGATACGGTCGTCGTCTCGATCTGTGTGGGCCATCGTGGCCCTCCTCTCCTAGGTATCTACCTAGGCATGTCGACCACCTCCCATTGCCGTTGAGTTGCAAAGCCTTCCAGCGTACAAAAGGACCGCCGCGCGTGGGAACCCCGATAATGTGCTGGATGAAGGGCTCGCCGTGGTCGAACACGTTTGAGGTGGCAGCCTGCCGACTATCTGTTCCGCTCGAGGGCTAATCCATGCGCAGTTCCTGCCCAGGTTCATGCTCGGCGAATACACACCGGAGTACTTCGAGCGACTGCCTGAGGAGCTGCGGCACGCCAAGCCGCCGGAAACCTCCCAATAGAGCATCCGCGCCCGTGTGCGCCAACGACTCGTAGGTCGCCTCGCCGAGCACACCGCATCGGTTTCCCGCCGACGAGTCGATCCCTCGATGTCGGTGAACAGGAACGTCACCACCCCCGAGGGCAGGTCGTCCGCAGACACGGGCCAAGAATGGCACACGAATGCCCGCGGCTACGTGGCAATCACCCTCACCGCGACTGATACTTGTTTCGTACTGACACCTGACCGGAGGGTGGCGGGTATGGCCGCGCGAGAAGTACCGAAGATCACCACATTTGGCGTTCCCCCGCAGAATTGGGTCCCCGGCGCCGCGTCCGATCAGGAGCTGATGCGGTACGGCTTTCCGAAACGTCCGGCAGACCCGCGGCAGCGTGAGCGCTACGACGAGCTGCTCGCCGGCCTGCACGGCATGAAGATCCTGACCGCCGAGGTTGAACTGCACCCAGAGGGCATCCCCGGCCGACGGACGACACTGACGTTCGCCGACAACGCTTCATGGTGCGGGGCGGTCGTATCCCCGGCAAAGGGCGATTCCTTCGACTGGGTGTTCGGCGAGTGGACCATTCCCCACGTCGGTGTACCGACCGACGATCAGAGCTACTACTTCGCGAGCTGGGTGGGTATCGGTGGGTTCCACCCCGACTCCGACCTGTGTCAGGCGGGGGTGGCCTCAGCGAGTTCGACCG
Organism: Mycobacterium sp. 852013-50091_SCH5140682; assembly: GCF_001665685.1. Lineage (GTDB taxonomy): Bacteria > Actinomycetota > Actinomycetes > Mycobacteriales > Mycobacteriaceae > Mycobacterium. Next base: position 2,177 of record NZ_LZTB01000111.1, on the reverse strand, counting down.
GATCGGACGACAGCATCAACACCGGCCCCGGCGATCTGTACGCGTGGGTGGAATGGGTTCCCGCGCATTCGATCACGATCTCCAACTTCGTCATCAACGAAGGAGATGCGATCACGATCATCGTCACGCCCAACGGGGCGGCGTCGACTGCGGCGTCAGTGCTGTACGTCAACCGCACCCACTCCACGGTCACGGCGCTGTCGATCGGCAGACCCGGCGCGGGCACCTGGCGGGCCGACTCGGCGGAGTGGATCGTGGAGCGGCCCGAATCGGGACCATCGATCAACCCCAGCCTCACCCAACTGGCCGACTTCGGGACCGTGGTGTTCGATGTCGCCGACTCCGGAACCCACAACGGGCTGTCGATCGGCGCCGGAACGGGCGAGACACTCAACATGTTCGACGATCAGAGCCGCATCATCGCAAAGGCCTCGCTGCCCGGGCCGACGACGGTGCGATGCGATTACGTCAACCCGTGGGTGGGCTGGTCCCGAATTCGCTCGGGGGTTTTCACGGACCTGACCCCGGTGGGCGCCGCGGTCGACGACTCGGACATCGACCTGTATGCGGTCGGCCTGGACGGACCCGTCTGCACCAGCGGGTGGCGCGGCGGCCCGGACTGGTCGAACTGGGTCAGTGTCAGTCCCACGACCTTCCCTCAGCGGACGCCGATCACTGCGGTGGCGCGAGGTTCGGACCGCGATCTGTATGCGGTCCACGACGATTCGCGGGTGTACACGGCATGGTGGCGAGGCGGACCCGATTGGGGCGGCTGGGCGCCTCTCGGTCATCGCCAGTTCGCCCTGGGGACCCCGATCAGTGCGGTGGTGCGCGGCGGCGATATCGATCTGTATGCGGTCGCGACCGACGGGCGGGTGTACTCGGCTTGGTGGAGAGGCGGACCGAATTGGGGCGGCTGGTCGACGATCGGCCAGGGGGTGTTCGCTCCGTCGACACCGATCGCCGCGGTGCTGCGGGAGGACGAGATTCACCTGTTCGCGGTGGGAACGGACGGCGCCGTGTACTCCGCGTGGTGGGCCGACAGCGGTGGTTGGCGCGACTGGCAATCGATCGGCTCCGGGGTCTTTGCCCAGCTGTCTCCGATAGGAGCAGCGGTGCGCGGCAAGAACATCGACCTCTTCTGCGTCGGGATGGACGACGTGAACTCGGTCGTCTACTCAGCCCCGTGGCGTGAAGGTGCGGGTTGGCACGACTGGCAACCGATCGGGTCTGGCCTTTTCGCGCAACTGACCCCGATCAGCGCGGTCGCGCGCGGCACCAATCTGGATCTGTTCGGTGTCGGCACCGACGGTGGTCTCTACACGGCCTGGTGGCGGGCCGGCGCAGACGACTTGGAAGGCTGGGACGAGGTCGGCGGTGTCCAGTTCAGCCAGAGGAGCCACGTCGCCGCGGTCACGCACGACGACACCTATCTCGACCTGTACGCGGTCGATCCGAACGGCCACGTGCTGACCGCATGGCTGAACGTGCCCTAGACGCGTCTGGTCGAAGGGAACCGGCGGTGTAATCCGTCGATCAGTCGGTGCGTGTGGTAGAGCTCGTGACGTAGGTCTGCGGCCGCGCGGCGGTGGTGCGAGCTGACGCCGGCGTGCGCGCGAGCGAGTCGGCGTTCAGCTGCTTCGAGCTTCGATGAGGTGTCGTTCACCTGCTCCCACAGCGCGGCCAGCAGTACGCGGGCCTGGGCGGTGTTTGCGTCGTCCACGCTTCGCATCGTCGCATTGTTGCCTCGGTTCCGCGACTCGTGTGGAGTTGTTCTCAAGCCGGAGTCGGTGTCGCCAAATGTTTGCTGCAACAACAATTCCACGACTTTTTCGCTCGCGTTTGCCCCCAAGAGAGGGATGTCCATCCAGACCGGAGAAGAGTAGGCTCCAATACCGCGACCAGGTGCGAACAATCGCGGAAGACCTGGCCGGGGTCGGACTGGCTATGAACGAGGTGGCGCCACCCATGGAACTCAAGCGAATATTTGCCAAAGCCGCTATCGCCGGAGGGCTGGGCATCGCCGCCCTCGGACTGAGCACTGGTATCGGGCACGCCGCTCCCACGTCGCAGGACCTGTCGACAACTACGTTTGTGCAGGGCTGGGGGGTGTTTGCGTCGTCCACGCTTCGCATCGTCGCATTGTTGCCTCGGTTCAGCGACTCGTGTGGAGTTGT
>NZ_LZTB01000110.1 GCF_001665685.1 Mycobacterium sp. 852013-50091_SCH5140682 | reverse complement strand
CAAAGGCGCCAGCTACCGCATCAAACACACCGCGATCGACACACTGCCCTCCGTGGAAGCCGATCGTCAGGCAGACTCAACCCCGTAAACCTGCTCATTTTTCAACCGGAGCAGGCTGCTCAGGATTGAACCGGAGCCGACAAGGGGGCCGGTGCGGCGTTGTGGCTCCCGCCCGGTAAGCAATTGGTTCCCGACGACGAGGCCGAAGCGTTCGTCAAGGAACTCATCGACAGTGCGGGCGACGACGCAGCCTCGGAACGAATGGCCCAACTGATGCAGTTGCTCGATGACCACCACCCGACCGACACATGCTGGTACCTGGCGTTCATGGGTGTTGAGCCTGCGGCTCAAGGCCAAGGTATTGGCGGCGACCTGTTAGCGGCTGCGCTCACCCAAGCTGATCGTAATGGAGTACCGGCATATCTCGAGGCGTCGTCCCCTGACAATCGGCGGCTGTACGAGCGCCACGGTTTCCGTACGGTGCGTGAACTCACGGTCGCAGACTCTCCTGCCATCTATGCAATGTGGCGGGTGCCGACCTAGCTGCACTCAGGTGTTCCAGACTCCTGCTGATTCGCCATGTCTTGGGCGATGACGCGGAGCAAGTTTCGTTGTGACTTGCGCCAGTAGGCAGCGACAACCGGATGCTGGATGCGGTACGCGAGTAGCGACAGTTTCCCACGGTTCTCCAGCCGGATCCGCTGCACCACCTGGGTGCCTCCCTGCGGAGTTGGCGCAAAATCGAAGGTGGCCAACTGGTTTCGAAGTCCTACCAGCGGCCCGAATCGTGATGCGGTGGCCTTTTGGGTGACACTGGAGAAGGGGCGCCAGTCGAGGAACTCCCATCGCCACGCGGCCGGCCCGTGGTCGCAGTGCATCGCAGCGCCCGGTCCGATGCGCCCCTGGGCATTGCGCGTCGCCCGGTCCGGCTTCTTGCTGAAGTGCCGACACAACCACCGCTGGCGTTCGATCGGGTCCAGCCAGTAATTCCACGCGACGACCGGAGATATCGGCACCTCGACGGTGAACACATAGTCGGCGTCGTCGGGGCCGATGTAGTGCCGGCGGGTGTCTCGCATCGCCTCGAGGACAGGCTTGAGGTCGTGCACCCCGCCCGTGGTGATGTCGAAGGATTCGCAGTGTTCCTCGTGGGGTAGCAGGTCCAGACCACTGGGCAGATGCTGCAGGCAAGCGTCGGTCAGTAGGACATACGCTTTGACGCCCGTCGTTTGGCAGACGGTATTCTTCAGCAGACGGTGGACCAGAATGACATCTGCGCCGGCCAGGTCGACTCCGCCGGTGTTGGTGTCGATGACAAACGTCCCGTAATGACAGATGAACTTCAAGTCGAGCGCGTCGATCGCCGCGCATGCAGCGCAGGGGCAGGTTGTATTGCGCGCCATGTTCGTCAGGCGATTGGCGAACTCGAAATAACAGACCTCAAGCAACTGGAGAAGGCTTTCGCCGTCTCGATAGACGGTGCTGTCTGCGTAACAGAAAACGGCGTCGCCCTCGACTTTGACGAATCGCATTGGCGGGACAAGGCGATCGCGGACGAGCACGGTCAGCTCGCTGACGATCGCCTGGGCGTGCTCGAGCTCCGTATGGGTCAAGAAATTCGTGTAGCCGGATATGTCGGCCAACAGCAGATAGCCCTCACGAGTTCGATACTCGGTCTGCATGGTCGGCCTCGATTCCCCCGAATCGCGAAGCTGCGGCCAGCTCAACGGGCGACGACACATTTGGCGCAATCTCTATCTCGCCACGTCATCGTAAGCCGTTCCATCGGTTCAGCCCAGAGGCGAAGGCCAGCTGGCTGCGATCAATGACCACCGAGACCGCGGTCGTGACACGACTCCCGCCACTACGCGTATCCCGTTGGAGGCGAATCGGTTATCGGACTGATACCGCGACACATGCTGCGGCGGAGCTGGTTTTGAAGCCGGGTGACCCACAATTCGGGCATGACGGTACCGCGGGAGTCACCGCGTGGGATCTCGCGTCAGACATTCCTGCGGGGTGCCGTCGGAGCGTTGGCCACCGGGGCGGTGTTCGGATCGAACCCGGCCGGTGCGCAGCCGGCAGCCTCCGGCTGGGGAGACCTGTCAGCTGCCATCGGTGACAAAGTGATACTGCCCGACAACGGGCAATTCGCCTCAGCCAAGGCAGTTTTCAACACCAACTTCAACGACTTCGCACCGGCCGCGGTCGTGACCCCGACCTCGGCGGCCGAGGTGCAACAGGCGATGGCCTTCGCTGCGGCCCACAACGTCAAGGTCGCCCCGCGCGGCGGCGGACACTCCTACGTGGGCGCGTCGACGGCGACCGGCGCCATGATCCTGGACCTGCGGCAACTTCCCGGCGGCGTCAATTACGACGCCGCGACCGGGCATGTCACGGTGACGCCGGCGACCGGTCTGTACACCATCCACCAGGCTCTGGCCGCCAATGGTCGGGGGATCCCGACGGGCACCTGCCCGACAGTCGGCGCGGCCGGGCACGCCCTGGGAGGCGGGCTGGGCGCGCAGTCGCGGCACGCGGGCCTGATGTGTGATCAGTTGGTGTCGGCGACGGTGGTATTGCCCGGCGGTACGGGTGTCGTCGCGTCGGCCAATGAGCATCCGGATTTGTTCTGGGCGCTCAAGGGTGGGGGTGGCGGCAATTTCGGCGTGACGACGGCGCTGACCTTCGCCACGTTCCCCACCAGCGATGTGGATGCCGTGGGCCTTCATTTCCCGTTGGAGTCGTTCGCGCAGGTTCTGGTCGGGTGGCAGAACTGGCTGCGTACGGCCGACCGCAGCAGTTGGGCACTGGCCGACACCATCACCGATCCGGGTGGCGCGCACTGCCGCATCCTCGCGACCAGTTCGGCCGGCTCCGGCGAAGCCGCGGCGGCCGCTGTCTCCAAAGCGGTGGGACTGCAACCGATGTCGGTGGAGAAACACACGTTCAATTACCTGGACCTGGTGCAGTATCTGGCCGTCAACAATCTCAACCCCTCACCGCTGGGCTACGTCGGAGGATCCGACGTCTTCCCATCGATCACGCCGGCCGCGGCTCAGGGGATCGCCGCGGCGTTCAATGCCTTTCCCTCGGGCGCCGGTCGGCCGTTGGTGATCATGCATGCGCTCGACGGTGCGCTGGCCACTGTGGGGCCAGGGGACACCGCTTTCCCGTGGCGGCGGCAGTCGGCTCTGGTCCAGTGGTATGTGGAGACCTCCGGTTCGCCCGCAGCAGCAACCAACTGGCTCAGCACCGCTCACCAAGCGGTGGCACCGTATTCGGTCGGCGGTTACGTGAACTATCTCGAAGCTAATCAGCCCGCGTCGCGGTATTTCGGCGCCAATCTCTCTCGGCTGGCCGCCGTCCGGCAGAAATATGACCCAGGGCGGGTCATGTTCTCCGGTTTGAACTTCTGATGCGGCGGGGTGTTCTTAGGCGACGCGTCGGAGGTGCCGCGTCGTGCGGTCGGCAGCGCAATTGCGGATGTGAACCGAAACCAATGAACCGGTACGAACGACACCGATAGGCCCGGGTCGCGCGAAACGCGCCAATTCTGGACTGTGCAAAGCGATTCCGGCGCTGGACTGTCGATAACCGATCCGCACGCCGAGTGCGCCGAAGGACAGCATTCCGCCCAGACCCGACAATGCCGAGTACAGCAGTGCCCATATCGACACCGCAACGGCGGTGACCGCGTCGGCGATCAGACCCCGTGCCGAGTGATGTGGATGGATCGCCTGGGCGAGCGCCGCTGCAGGCGACTGCGGCTGCATCGAGGCCAACAGCATGATCCCCGGGTCCACCTCTGCACGGTAACCGGCCGTCGGGGAGGGGCCGGCGTCGCTTGACAAACCAGCCTCCGGCGGGCGCGTGGGCGCGATCAGGGTCAGGAGCCCACCGTCTGGAGCGGACACGAGCACGTGGCGAATCTCGACGCCGGGTGCGACCGAGCTACCCGCTGCGACCCAGGCACCTGGTGCGGCCCACACGATGCCGAGCGTGGCGGAGATATCTGCTGGTAGCTGGATGATGGCCTGGACGAGATCGGTGGCTACCGCCAATGTCCGGATGAAATAGGCGATGGCGTACTGGGGTGCCGGTGTCATGGCCGATGTAGCGGCTTCAGTGGTCGCCGTGGTGGCGCCAGTGTCGAGGAGAGACGTCGCGGTGACCGGCGTCGAGGATATCGACGGCTGGTTGGCCGGAATCGAGACTGGAACGGTCAGGGTCTCGGCGGGCACGGCCTGCGCCCCATCGGTGACGTTTGTCGCGTGCGCTGCAGGTTGGCCGGAGGTATCTGATGAGGCTGATGATGTGGATGTGGTTGCCTCCGTCGAGAATGCTGAGCTGGGTTTGTCGGGGCTGATGCCGGACACCGTCGTGGTCGTGATGGTGTTGTCTGCCGTTTGAGCGGATGTGTTGGTCTGCGCGGAGAGTGTTGAGCTGGGTTTGTTGGGGCCCGTGCCGGACACAGTCGTGGTCGTGGCGGTGGGGTCGGCGCTTGTTGGGGCCGTCGGATCTTTGGTGGTCGCCGCAGTGGTGGTTGTGTTGTCCGCCGTTTGAGCGGATGTGTTGGTCTGCGCGGAGAGTGTTGAGCTGGGTTTGTCGGCGCCTGCGGCCGAAAACGCCGTGCTCGTGACCTTGCGGTCTGCGGTGACAACGGCGTCGTGGCCCGAACCGCTGGAGTCTGCCTGAGTGGCACCTGAGGTGGAGTCGGGCTGGAGGTCCGCGGAGGCGATGGCACCGCTCATGGCGCCCGTCAGGAGCACGACTGTCATCGAAGACACAACGACGATTCGGCGACTATGCGTAACGATCATGTCCGTCACCCCGCAACGAGCATTGGTGTTAGCTGCTGATAGCGAGGATCGAGTGTGACTTAACTAACAGCACCTTAATATGCAGCCGGCGCTTGATTTTTGTCAACAGGCGCTAAAATTTTTGGCTCGGCTGAAAATTTGCGGGTCCGTCAGAACTGAGGCCCGGGAGCTCACCAAATCGGGTAGAAGACACGAGATGTGTTGCAACCGAATGGTTTTCACTGCCAGGTAGCGCACAAATGGGGTATGGCGTCCTGCGCGGTGCCGTCGACTGGTCGGCCGTCGACGGGCCGGATACTTCCACTTTCACGCTCTACCGATAACCGCGCGGGTGCCGGCGAACCGGCAGGTGCGACGGCCGCATGGGCGGAGGTGTTCTCGTGCCCGTGTTCTACGCCGATTTCGTTTGCGTTGAGAAACACTATTGCCATACCGGTTTTACGTTTGCGTCGATTTTGTATCTACGCGCCGAAAACGGCGTATAGCCTCAGTGTATTCGGGTCGTCTGGCCCCTCCTGACTGCAGAAAGGGGGAAGCGGCGTGCGAATTACACAGCGCTACCTGGTTTTCGGAGTAGCCATGGCGATGGTTCCGGTCGGGTTCGTCACGGGGGCACCCGCTGCCAAGGCTGACTGCACGAGTTCGGGCTATGCCACCGTCTGCGCTCAGGGGGACGTGCGTGGTGCGGATGGCGGACCCGTAGCTGCCACACCGGTCGTTCCCTATCCGTGTGAATACGACTGGTACTGCGGCAACGACTGGGATCTTGGAATCGTCTGGAACCCGGGACGTCCCGGTGGCCCCGGAGGTCCTGGCGGGGGTGGCATCGGCCCACGTTGAGGACCTGCTTCGTGAAGTGCCGACCACCTGATTGAAGGAGCCAAACATGTTGCCCACCCGTCTGACATATCGCGCACTGGGTGCCGCCATCGCTGCCGGCGCCGTGGCCGGTACGGCGCTGGTCGGCGCGGCATCTGCCGTTGCAGATCCGCCGGTGCCGCCGCCGTGCACGGCCGCCGAAATGGCCCGCGTCATGTCCGGTGTCACCTTCGACACGTCCAACTATCTGACCGAGCACCCCGACGTCAACGATTTCTTCACCGGCCTCAAGGGCCAGCCCAAGGACCAGATCCGGGACAAGGTACAGAGCTACCTGGATGCCAATCCCATGGTCCGTGACGATCTTCAGCGGATCCGGCAGCCCTCGGTCGACTTCCGCGATCGCTGCGGGTTGCCGCCGACGCCTTGACCCGCCCCAGCGGTGCGTGAGCAATGGGCGGATTGAGCCTGACCGGGTTATGGCTGTTCCTGTCTGCGGTGCTCTCCACATCGGTCTACTTGGCGGTCTCCAGTGTCTGGGTGACCAACAAGACGACATACCGACCTGATTCCAAAGAGCACACCGGGTCCCTGTCGCCGTTTCTGACGACCGTTGCGCTTGTTTACGGGGCGTTGCTGGGTTTCACCGTCGTCGTCGCCTGGGAGCAGTTTTCCTCGGCAGAGGCGAATGTCACCAATGAATCGTCGACCCTGGCAACGATGTACCGGCAGACGGTCAGCCTGCCGGCACCCGAGCAGGCCCCCATGCGTGAATTGCTGCGGGATTACACCGCCGCGGTGAAGTCCGAGTGGGGCAGTCGGGGGAATGGCGCACCCAGTGCCACGGCGCGGACCGCGATCACCGACATGTACCGGATGCTCGGTCAGCAGCAACTGGCCTCGGCGAATCCGATCAATGCCGAAATGCGCCAGCAGCTCAATGTGCTGACCTCCCAACGTAATACCAGGATCCTCGATGCCAAGCCCCGGATTCCGGGGCTGCTGTGGAGCGGGCTGCTGTTCGGCGGCGTTCTGCTTATCGCGTTGATCGGCTTCACCAAGCTGAGCAACCCGCTCAATCACATGCTTCTGTCGAGCGCGATTGCCATACTGCTGGGCCTGCTCCTGTTCTTGATCTTCTCGCTCGATCATCCGTTCGGGCGTGAACTCGGCGTCACCCCGGCGTCATTCGACTACGTCGTGCAGGTCTTCGACGGGGTCGACGCGGGCACGTAAGGCCTGGCCCGGCGATGCCGGAGGGCCAGCCGGTGCCGACTATGCGGACAGTCGATGTGACGGTTCGGAGCCTCCCGGCACTGCTACCCGCTCGCCGTCGTGTTCTGTCGATCTGCCGCCGGGGACGACGGTTAAGCCATTGCCACTCTGCAAGGCGATGTTGTCGCGCCGACTGCGGTATGTCTCGAAGTACCGGTCGATCTCGGCGGTCTGCAGCGGTTTCGAGAACATGCTCACCGCGCTGTCGGGGGTGTCGGTCATCCCGGCCCTGCTGAGATCGCGAGCTCCGGCGCGAAATCCAGCCACGCTGCCAATCAGGCACGCCGCCAACGCGATACCCGCGACTGCGGCCAGGTCGCTGCCCACGGCCAAGGCCGCGACCAGTGTCCCCAGTGAGACAAACGCCAGAAGTAGTAGTACGTACGCCAGATAAGACGCAGAAATTCGCCCGGTTGTCATGGTCATCCTTTCCTTCTCGGTTCTCCCGATGGTCTGCCACTACGCTACGCGTATCGTAGCGCTACGCCTACTGTAGCGTCTCAAGTCGCAGTAATATTCCGTCGCCAAGATCGGGGAGCGAGATGACCCAGCAACGCCGTGTCGAGGACGGAATTGCGGAATCGACTCTGAATCTGTTGCGAACGGGAGGGCCCCGTGCCGTCACTGTCGAAGCGGTCGCAGCGCACTCAGGCATTGCGAAGACCACGATCTACCGACGGCATCCCAACCGGCGGGATATGTTGTCAACCGCTCTGTCACGTGTGGCATCGCCGACGCCCTTGGATCCTCGGGCAGAAGCGCCCGACCGTCTGCGGTGGCTCATCCGCAACGCGACCGATGCGGTCGATAACGGTATCGGGCTCGGCGGCATGGCGGCGCTTCTGACTGACGCCGACCCAGAGTTCACTGTGTTGTTTCGGCAGATCCTCGTCGATCAACGGGCCAAGTTGGCGGAGGTGATCGATACGTCCAAAGCTGACGGCTCGATGCGGGCCGACATCGATACCGAAGAGCTGATAGACGGTGTGGTTGGTGCCTATATCGCCGAGCATGCCCGGACCGGGACGATCCAAGATGGTTGGGAAGAGCGGCTGTTCAGTCTCTTCTGGCCCGCCGTTCGGGCCTGAGCGTGGCCGTCCTGCACTGTCGATCGACGATGCGAGGCGCATCGGCGGGCTGCTGGTGCTAGCGTCCCGAAGGCATGGACGCACCGTTGCTGCTGCACGACCGCGATGACCGCGGAGTGGTGACCCTGACACTGAACCGGCCGCACGCTTTCAACGCGCTGTCCGAAGCGATGCTCGCGGCGTTGAGCGAAACGATGGATGCGCTTGCCAAAGACGAGACCGTGCGCGCCGTGATTCTCGCGGCGGCAGGCAAGGCGTTCTGCGCCGGCCATGACCTCAAGGAGATGCGGGCCGAGCCATCGCTCGACTACTACCAACAGCTGTTCAACCAATGCACCGCGGTGATGCTCTCGATCCAGCGGTTGCCGGTACCGGTGATCGCGCGGGTGCACGGCATCGCGACCGCCGCGGGATGCCAGTTGGTTGCGATGTGCGATCTGGCGGTGGCGAGCGACGACGCGCGCTTCGCGGTCAGCGGCGTCAACGTCGGATTGTTCTGCGCGACACCGGGAGTCGCACTGTCACGCAACATACCGCGCAAAGCGGCCTTCGAGATGCTGGTCACCGGCGAATTCATCTCCGCCGAGCAGGCTCACGCGTTGGGGCTCGTGAACCGGGTGGTGCCTGCCGACGCGCTCGACAACGAGGTCGAGGCGCTGATCGCGAGCATCGTCGCGAAGCCCGCAGTCGCGGTTGCGATGGGAAAGGCCTTGTTCTACCGCCAGATTGAAGTCGGCATCGAGGCGGCCTATGCGGACGCCGGGAAGACCATGGCATGCAACATGATGGATCCCAGTGCCCTCGAGGGGGTTGCGGCCTTCATCGAAAAGCGCCCGGCCAGCTGGCGGCAGGCGCCGACAAAGGGGTGCTGAGACCGCTCAGGGCGTCACAGCGGTTGTGGTGATGTGGACCTCCGAGGTCAGGGTCTGGTGTACCGGGCAGCGTTCGGCGATGGCCATCAGCCGCTGTCGCTGGTCGTCGTCGAGGTCGCCGATCAACTCGATCTCGCGGTCGATCTGATCGAGCATCCCCATTTTCGTCTCACAGTCGGCGCAGTCTTTGGCGTGGATCCGGGAATGCCGCAGCGTCACGCGGACGCGTTCCAGTGGCCAGCCCTTGCGGTTGGCGTACATCCGCACGGTCATCGACGTGCACGCGCCGAGCCCGGCGAGGACGAAGTCGTAGGGGTTGGGGCCGGCGTCGTCGCCGACCGGTTGCGGTTCGTCGGCGACGAGCCGGTGGTTTCCGACGGTGATCTCCTGCGTGTAGGTCCCCGGGCCGGTTTCGGTCACGGTCACATCGGTCGTCGCCATGAAAGCTCCTTACGTCGGTTTCTTCTGGTTGGTGGAGGTCTCAATGAGTGCGGCCGTGCTCAGCGGCGTCGTGCCGAGCTGCTGCTCCAAGCGACTGGCGAGCGCCAGGAACAGGTTGGCGGTGGTGACGGCGTCACCCAACGCGTGATGCGGCGTGTGGACGGGGACGCCGATCTTGGTGGCCGCATATTCGAGGGAGATGGCGCCCTCCGTGATCGGAACTCGAAGGGCACGTGAGGCCAGCGGAGCGGTGTCGATGAACCGATTGGTGAGACGGCGGCCGCAGCCGCGGTAGGCGCGGCGCAGCAGCGTCCGTTCGATGACGGCGCAATGGGCGATGATCGGGCGGTCGCCGATGAGCGTGTCCAGTTCTGCGACGGCATCTTTGATGGGTGGTGCCGCGGCGAGGTCCTGGGTGCGGATGCCGTGGATGCGGGCCGAGGGCGCCGGAACGGCTTCGGCGATGTGCACCAGGCCGTAGGTGGCGCGAGCCATCACGATGCGTCCGTGCTGGATCGGGATGGCGCCGTAGGAGATGATCTTGTCACTGCGCAGGTTCAGCCCGGTGGTCTCCAGGTCGACCACCCACAGTTCGTCATCGCGCCACGACCGCGTACGGCCGCGGTCATTTCCGAACTTCTTGCGCGACAGCGGGTTACGCATGGCCGATGTCGCCGAGTGCGTACGGCCAGCGGCCGGCCACCTTATCCTGCACGGCGGCGATGACCCGGAACGCGTCGCGCAAGTGACGCAACTCCAGGCTGTCCAAATCGGACGGGGCCACCGTCGGTTCGATGGGCTTGCCGTCACGCAATGCTCGCATCTGGGTATCGACCGACAGCTGGTAGCACAGCGTGAAGGCGGTCTTGAGCGATTGGGCGTCGTCGGCATTGAGCAGACCTGCTCGGCGCGCCCGGTCGAGACGGTCGGTGGTGGAGCCGCTCAGGTCCCCGGTCTGCAAGGCCAGCGCCTGGGCCATGGTCACGATGGGGCGCATACCGGCCTTCTTGATGTTGAGACGGTTCTTGTGTTCGCCGAAGTGGTCGGCGACGAATCCGCGCACGAATCCCCGTGGCGGCCGGCTGGCGATGGACAGTCGGGTCAGGGCGCGCGTGAATTGCGCGCGCCCCACGCCTGAGATCAGGGCCGTGCGCATGGGTCGGGTCAGGATGGGACGGGTGATCGGCCGCGCGTCGAGCATGGTTGCGGCCAACAGCAGTTCGCCGACGTTGCCCGGATTCTGGCGCCAGCGTTCTGCCGCCGCCCGCCACCCGGACACCGACCGGTTGAACAACGGGAAGGACGCGTTGAGCCCCTGCGGACATGTGCGCAAACCACAGCTTTCCAGGGCTTCCATCACCGGTTCGGTTGCGGCGCTGACGATCGCCCTGTCGGGCTCGGCGTCGTCGGGTGATCGGGTGACCCACGCCAGGGCGCTGTCGACGTCGGAGTTGGGCAGCGGTTCGCGCCGGCCGACCGACCCGAGCAGCATCCAGGCGCAGTCCAGGTCGGGCAGTGGCGGTGCGGTGGCGGTGAGCTCGATGGCCTTGGCGACGATCGCTTCGATCATCGCCGCCAGCAGGGATCCGAAGTGATCGGCGGGCACTCCGGTGTCCCACAGTTCGAGCATGGTGGGAGTGAGCATGGCTGCGGCGTCGCGCAATTGGGTGAGGTTGGTCGCCGCGCCCGTTTCCGTGCGGATCACCAGGGGATGGCGGACTTCGCCTGCCACCATGTCGACCACGCGGGCGATGCCGACCGGGCGGCCGCTGGCGCCGTCGACGACGACGAGATGGTGAATGCCGCGTTCGTACATCAGCAGATATCCGGCGCCCACGGTGCGGTCGGCTGACATCACGATGGCGGGCAGCGAGGCGATCGTGTCGACGGGGGCGTCGATGCCGATCTCACCGGTGACCACCCGGCGGCGGAAGTCGTCGTCGGTGACGATGCCGATGTCCTCACCGCGCTGGAACACGGCGCACGACCGGTGGTCGTCGGTCATCCGCCGTGCGACGTCACGAATGGATTCCGAGGGCTCACACCAGGTGATGGCGTGCATGACTTCGCCGATGGGCCGCTCGAGCTGACTGAAGGTTCCACCGGATGAGATCAACCGGGCGCGGGCGATCTGATCGCCGTAGTACGAGAAGGACAGTCGCTCGGGGTGTTCGAGGACATCGCGGGGATCGTCGAGCAGATAGCAGAGCGTGTCCTCGGCGGCGCGCACCGTGAGTGGCGGTGGCTGACCGGAGAACACCGAGATGTGGCCGAAGGTGTCGCCGGGACCGAGGACGTCGACGACGTGTCCGCGGTCGGTTACCTCGACGCTGCCCGTGCGCACGACGAAAAGTCGCTGCAGCGTGTCGGATTCGGCTTGGACGATGGTTGTCCCCGCGGCGAAGTACTCGACTTCGACAGTGGCGGCCAGCCGGTTTACATCCTTCGCGTCGAGGCGGTCGTAAGGATCGTGGGCAGCCAGAAAGTCGGCGATGTCCTTGATGGTCTACCCTCCTGTCGCGTTGGGATGCCCAGTTGGTCGGCGAAGCACTGCGTCACAGTAGACCTCAGAGCCCGGCCGGCAGCGTCGGTTCTGAGCTGTGACAGTGATATTCGTCTGCCACGCGCAGCAAAAGGCCCTCACTCCCGTGCGGAATGAGGGCCCTTTTCGTTTGCTGAAGTCAGGCGGTTCGGCGGACGCCGCGCTTCAGTAACAGTTCGCGCTCGGATTCGCTGAGCCCGCCCCAGATGCCGTAAGGCTCGGCGACGGCCAGCGCATGCGAACGGCACTGCGTGATCACGGGGCAACTGCGGCACATTTCCTTGGCGCGCAACTCGCGCTGGGCGCGGGCCCGTCCGCGTTCCCCATCGGGATGGAAGAACACCGAGGAATCGACGCCCCGGCAAAGTCCTTGCATCTGCCAATCCCAGATGTCCGCATTGGGTCCGGGTAGCTGCTGCGGCTGTGGCATGGAGGAAGCCCCTCTCTGCGCGCCCATTCCGATTACGTGAGCGTGCGTGAGTTGGTGGTACCGAACTGAGCACATGTCGCCGATGACTACTCGTGCACACAAACTAGGGGCGCTCATTAATTCGCGTCAATAGCCTGAGCGTGTGCTCAATGACATATCCGCAGGTCGAGAATTTACATCACGTTCATCATTGCGATGTGTCCGTCACGGGAGCCGCGTTAAGCAGTAGCCGAGCCGACGAGGTTTCCGCTGTTCGGAGCGGCTGTGGCAACGGCAGGCATTGATCGTGGCGATGGACCAGTTGATGTCCTATTAACGTCGCAGGCATCAATTGTTAACGAATGCGGATTCGGCAATATCTTTTATCCGTGCCTTGCGGTATCGGGTTCCCGTGGACCCGGCATTTGCGTGACGTTGATAGCGTCGCAAACCGATGAGCACCACCACTGAGGCAGCAACCGTGCTGGCGAACGCCGCGTTCGGCGACGACCCCGGCCGCTGGCCGCTGCCGAGTGCGGCGACACCGCGCGACCGATGGTTGCGCGCGGTCGCCGCGGGCGGCCAGGGGCGCTACGCGTGCGCTCTGGCCGAGCTGTCTGAGATCGAGCGCAGCCAGGCCTCCGGGCCGTTGCTGTCTCTTACGCTGAGCACCCGGGCATCGTTCTTGCGCCAACTCGGCGGTCACAACAGCGCCCGCGGGGCCGACGGCCAGGCCTGGGCGCACAGTGGGGGAGCCGATGCCACCGACCCGGAGGCCCCAGCCGACGCCTTGATCGGCCTGGCAGCCGACGCGCTCGGAGTCGGCCGGTTCGCGTTGTCGGCTCGGCTGCTGGAGCGGGCCAGTGCGGTGGTCTGCGAGCACGGAGGACGCATCGGGGTTCGCCTGGCATGGGTCAGTGCGGAGCTGGCGATGATGCGCGGTGACGGGGCCGCTGCGGTCGCGCATGCCGAACGCGGTGTCGAGCGCGCCACCGCGTACCCGTCAGCGCGTCACGCGGTGAAGTCCGATGTGGTGCTGGCGGCCGCACTGTGTAGTGCAGGTCAGCCCGATCGGGCCCGCGTCGTCGCAGACACGGCACTGGCGGCCACCGACAAGCTCGGCCTCGTCCCGCTGCAGTGGGCGCTAGCCTGTCTGCTGGCCGACATCGGCAGCGCGGCCCACTCACCCGCGCACGTCGGCGCGATCCGCGACGTCAGCGCCGATACAGTGCGTCGCAGAGGCGGGGTCTGGTCCGGCGACTGAACCGGTCGCTCCGCGCCGATCGTTATTGTTTAGCTCAACCAAGCGCCTGCGAGTGTTGGTGCCAAGTAACGCTGGAGATACCGCCCACGATGACAAGTTCGGGAGACCGTCTCGACGCTGTCGTTGCTGAGGCTGTGGCCGGCGATCGGAATGCGCTCCAGGAGGTCCTGGAGATCATCCGGCCGATCATCGTTCGCTACGTCCGGGCGCGGGTCGGCACGACCGAGCGAAGTGGTCTTTCAGCGGATGACGTTGCGCAGGAGGTGTGCTTGGCCGCCATTACGGCGCTGCCGCGTTACAAGGATCAGGGACGACCGTTCCTGGCCTTCGTGTATGGCATCGCCGCGCACAAAGTTGCTGACGCGCATCGCGCGGCGGCCCGGAACCGGGCTGAACCGACCGATGTGGTGCCGGAGCGCTACTCGCTGGACGCGGGCCCTGAGCAGTCCGCCCTCGATTCCGAGTCCTCGGCACGGATGGCCAAGCTGCTGTCGGTGCTGCCGGAGAAACAGCGCGAAATCCTCATCCTGCGGGTCGTCGTCGGCATGAGCGCCGAAGAGACCGCCGAGGCCGTCGGCAGCACCCCCGGCGCGGTTCGCGTGGCCCAGCACCGGGCGCTGAACCGGCTGAAGTCGGAAGTCATGGCGACGGGACGTGACTATGCCTGACTTCGGCCGCTGGACGTCCAATGGTGGCGATCCCTCACTCAACGAGATCAACCGCACCGATCGGTTCATCGAGTCGCTCTCGCTGGACCGCCAGGTGTACGCAACCGACCCTGCAGAAGCTGAGCTGGCCCAGCTCCTCGCCGGCTGGCGCGATGAGGCGCGGCGACCCACGTCCGGTGTCGTGACGACGCGCGACGCGATCGCTGCCCTCGACAGCGGCACCAGGGGCAGGCGGCCTCGACTGCCGCTGGCGTTGGTCGGCTCGGTGGCGGCCGCGGTGCTGTGCCTGGGTGGGTTCGGCGCGGCGGTGTACGGCGCCGGGCCCGGTGACGCCCTCTACGGCATGCGCACCACGCTGTTCGGCGAACGGCCGACCCGCGACGTCAACGTCGAACTGGCCTCGGCCGAACTCGCGCAGGTTCAGCAGCTCATCGACCAGGGGCAGTGGCAGGCCGCTCAGGAGAAGCTGAGCACCGTGACCACCACGGTGGCGACCGTCGACGACACCCAGCGCAAACAGCAGCTGGTCGATCAGCTACAGCAGTTGTCGGTCAAGGTCGAGAACCGCGACCCGAATGCGACGGTACCGCCGAACGCGCCGCCGATCGTGCTGCCGGAGGTGCCTGCGACGCAGAGCAGCCCGTCGAGCTCCCCGAGTGCGTCCGACACCTCGGCGCCGACGAGCACGCCGTCGACGTCGGCTCCGTCCACCTCGGCGCCGACGGGCACCAGCCCGGCCCCGTCGGACACCACGCCGCCGTCCGACACCTCGGCATTGCCGTCGTCGTCCCCGGCATCGGGCGGGCCCGCTCCGTCGGCGTCGACCGAGACCTCGCCGTCGTCGCCGAACCCGGCGACCACTACCGCGGCCCCGTCGTCGCCCGGTCCACGCGCGGAAGTGACGCCGTCCTCGGCGGTGTCGACGGTGCCCTCGTCGGTGGTGCCGTCACCGACGCACACCCAGACCACGACCATGCCGACGGTGAGTGTTCCCCCTGCGGCCGAGCCCACGGTGACCGTCCCGGCACGCGGCGGAGCGACAGGTGGTGGTGAAGGGCCCGCGCAGCACGGTGAGGACGCGCCGCCACAGCAGCAACAGGGTTCAGGCACACCACCCGGGCGCGCAGCCGTCCCTCAGCTGCCGGTCACCACGGTCATCGAAATACCCGGGCTACCCGGGTTGGGACTGGGAGGCGGCGGTCAGCGGTAGCCGTCGGATTCCGACGTCGCTTCGTTGAGCGAGGCGTCGGCATAACCGCGGCAGTAATCCCAGGTCACGTAGGCGTCGGGCTCGGGATCGTAGGCCGGCTCGTGCGGGCGGACCGTGCCGTCGACGAGCAGCTGCAGCAGGTTGGCGCGCAGCATGTCCCAGTCGTGGTAGTGGTCCTGCTGGCATTCGTCGCACGACACCACGAGGCCGCGGATACCTTTGTGCGCCAGCAACGCCTCGTACACCGCCAGGTCTGCCAAGTCGGCCTCGACGGCGGTGCGCTCCTGGGGGTCCAGAGGCTGGCCCGGCTCGATGGCATCAAGCGCTGCCGACGGATCAGACGGATCGTCGGCGAAGGGGTCGGGTGGCAAACCAGGTGGTAGGTGGTCACGCACGAGATCCACACTACGCAGCAGCACAGGTATCGCGCCAGCCGCGCAAGGTGCTGCGACGTGCGACGCGGCGGCCGGGCAGTCAATGCACATCGCGAGTCGGCCGCCATAGCGGCGGTGGCGCCGAGCCCGCCTGGCGAGCCGATAGGATTAGGGATAAAGCTCTGCGACCGCCTGTTATCTGGAGGCCCGCCCATGTCGATCGCTGAAAGCAGCGTTCCCATTGCCGTACCGGTGCCGACCGGCGGCGACGATCCCACCAAGATCGCCATGCTCGGCCTGACGTTCGACGACGTGCTGCTGCTGCCCGCCGCCTCGGACGTCGTGCCCGCAACCGCGGACACGTCCAGCCAGGTCACGCGCAAGATCCGGCTCAAGGTGCCGCTGGTCAGCTCGGCCATGGACACCGTCACCGAATCGCGGATGGCCATCGCGATGGCCCGCGCCGGGGGTATGGGCGTGCTGCACCGCAACCTGCCCGTCGCCGAGCAGGCCGGCCAGGTGGAGACCGTGAAGCGGTCCGAAGCCGGCATGGTGACCGACCCCGTCACGTGCTCGCCGGACAACACCCTGGCCGAGGTCGACGCGATGTGCGCGCGATTCCGGATCTCGGGTTTGCCGGTGGTCGACTCCGACGGGGCCCTCGTCGGCATCATCACCAACCGCGACATGCGGTTCGAGGTCGACCAGAACAAGCCGGTCTCCGAGGTGATGACCAAGGCCCCGCTGATCACCGCGCGTGAGGGAGTCTCCGCGGAGGCGGCGCTCGGCCTGCTGCGCCGGCACAAGATCGAGAAGCTGCCCATCGTCGACGGACAGGGCAAGCTCACCGGGCTGATCACCGTCAAGGACTTCGTCAAGACCGAACAGTTCCCGCTGGCCACCAAGGACAGCGACGGCCGGCTGCTGGTCGGTGCGGCCGTCGGTGTGGGTGAGGACGCCTGGACCCGGGCGATGACGCTCGTCGAGGCCGGCGTCGACGTGCTGATCGTCGACACTGCCCACGCGCACAACCGGGGCGTGCTGGACATGGTGTACCGGCTCAAGACTGCCGTCGGGGACCGCGTCGAGGTGGTCGGCGGCAACGTCGCCACCCGGGCCGCCGCGGCCGCGCTCGTGGAGGCCGGCGCCGATGCGGTCAAGGTCGGCGTCGGACCCGGGTCGATCTGCACCACCCGCGTGGTGGCCGGTGTGGGTGCCCCGCAGATCACCGCGATCCTGGAAGCCGTCGCGGCGTGCAAGCCGTTCGGAGTGCCGGTGATCGCCGACGGCGGGTTGCAGTACTCCGGTGACATCGCCAAGGCGCTGGCGGCCGGTGCATCGACGGCGATGCTGGGCTCGCTGCTGGCGGGCACCGCCGAGTCGCCCGGCGACTTGATCTTCGTCAACGGCAAGCAGTTCAAGAGCTACCGCGGCATGGGCTCGCTGGGAGCCATGCAGGGCCGGGGTGCGGCCAAGAGCTACTCCAAGGACCGCTACTTCCAGGACGACGTGCTCTCCGAGGACAAGCTGGTGCCCGAGGGCATCGAGGGCCGGGTACCGTTCCGCGGGCCGCTCTCGACTGTCATCCATCAGCTCACCGGCGGTCTGCGGGCGGCCATGGGCTACACCGGGTCCGCGACCATCGAGCAGCTGCAGCAGGCACAGTTCGTGCAGATCACTGCGGCGGGGCTCAAGGAGAGCCACCCGCACGACATCACCATGACCGTCGAAGCACCGAACTACTACACCCGCTGACGGGCGCTCGAGCGCCGAAGCACACGCACAAGAGAGGCTCGTCATGCGTGACATGGTCGAAATCGGCATGGGCAGAACCGCCCGCCGAACCTATGAACTCGACGACATCAACATCGTGCCGTCACGGCGCACCCGGTCGTCGAAAGACGTGTCTACGGCGTGGCAGCTCGACGCCTACCGGTTCGAGATCCCCGTGGTCGCCCACCCCACCGATGCGCTGGTGTCGGTGGAATTCGCGATCGAACTCGGGCGCCTCGGCGGGCTCGGAGTGCTCAACGGCGAAGGCCTGATCGGCAGGCACGCCGACGTCGAGGAGAAGATCGCGCAGGTAGTCGAGGCTGCCGCGAAAGAGCCTGAGCCTTCGGCCGCGATCCGACTGCTGCAGCAGCTGCACGCCGCACCGCTGGACCCCGACCTGCTCGGCCAGTCGGTGGCGCGCATCCGGGAAGCCGGAGTGACGACCGCGGTGCGGGTCAGCCCGCAGAACGCCCAGGCGCTGACGCCGGCCCTGGTGGCAGCTGGCATCGACCTGTTGGTCATCCAGGGCACCATCATCTCCGCCGAGCGGGTCGCGCAGGACGGCGAGCCGCTCAACCTCAAGAAGTTCATCTCCGAGCTCGACGTGCCGGTGGTGGCAGGCGGCGTGCTGGACCACCGCACCGCCCTGCACCTGATGCGGACCGGAGCGGCCGGTGTCATCGTCGGCTACGGCTCGACGCGCGGCGTCACCACGAGCGACGAGGTGCTGGGTATCAGCGTGCCGATGGCCACGGCCATCGCCGACGCCGCCGCAGCCCGCCGCGAGTACCTCGACGAGACCGGCGGCCGCTACGTGCACGTGCTGGCCGACGGCGACATCCACACCTCGGGCGACCTGGCCAAGGCGATCGCCTGCGGCGCCGACGCCGTGGTGCTGGGCACCCCGCTGTCCTCGGCGGCCGAGGCGCTCGGCGGAGGCTGGTTCTGGCCGGCGGCTGCTGCGCACCCGTCGCTGCCGCGCGGTGCGCTGCTGCAGATCGCGATGGGGGAGCGACCGTCGCTGCAGACCGTGCTCAACGGCCCGTCCGACGATCCGTTCGGTTCGTTGAACCTGGTCGGCGGTCTGCGCCGGGCTATGGCCAAGGCCGGGTATTGCGACCTCAAGGAGTTCCAGAAGGTCGGCTTGACCGTCGGGTCCTGATTCGCTCTCGGCGAAAGGCGCTTCTTTACAAGTTAGGCCCTCCTGTCTAGCTCGTTACCTATGGGTAGGTCCATACTGTTCGGATGAAGCCTGACTACGACGTCTTGGTTATCGGTTCCGGGTTCGGCGGCAGCGTCAGTGCGCTGCGGCTGACCGAAAAGGGTTACCGCGTCGGTGTCCTGGAGGCCGGCAGGCGGTTCAGCGACGCCGACTTCGCCAAGACCTCGTGGGACCTGCGTAAGTTCCTCTGGGCGCCGCAACTCGGCATGTACGGCATCCAGCGCATACACCTGCTGCGCAACGTGATGATCCTGGCCGGTGCGGGTGTCGGCGGCGGATCGCTGAACTACGCCAACACGCTGTACGTGCCGCCGGCCCCGTTCTTCAACGACCCGCAGTGGAAAGACATCACCGACTGGCGTGCCGAGCTCATGCCGCACTACGAGCAGGCCCAGCGCATGCTCGGTGTGGTGAAGAACCCGACCTTCACCGATGCCGACCGCATCGTCAAAGAGGTCGCCGACGACATGGGCTGCGGGGACACCTTCGTCTCCACCCCGGTCGGTGTGTTCTTCGGGCTCGACGGCGAGAAGACTCCCGGCAAGACAGTGCCCGACCCGTTCTTCGGGGGCGCCGGGCCGGCCCGCACCGGCTGCCTGGAATGCGGCGAATGTATGACGGGCTGCCGCCACGGTGCCAAGAACACGTTGGTCAAGAACTACCTCGGCCTCGCGGAATCGGCAGGCGCGCGGGTGCATCCGATGACGACGGTCACCGGGTTCGAGCAGCGTGGCGACGGTCTGTGGGAGGTCACCACGGTCAAGACCGGCAGCAAGCTGCGCCGGGACCGCAAGACCTTCACCGCGACGCACCTCATTCTGGCGGCGGGCACGTACAACACGCAGAAGCTGCTGTTCAAGATGCGCGACACCGGCAAACTGAGCCGGTTGTCGGCCAAACTCGGCGTGTTGACCCGCACCAACTCCGAGTCGATCGTCGGGGCCCAAACCCTCACGGTGTCACCGGATCTGGACCTCACCCATGGCGTGGCCATCACGTCGTCGGTGCACCCGACCGCCGACACCCACGTCGAACCCGTGCGCTACGGCAAGGGCTCCAACGCGATGGGCCTTCTGCAGACGCTGATGACCGACGGCACCGGCCCCGGCGGCACCGATGTGCCGCGCTGGCGGCAGTTCCTCGACCAGAGCCGTGAGCGTCCGGGGCTGCTGATTCGGCTGCTGAATCCGGCACGGTGGAGTGAGCGGACGGTCATCGCCCTGGTGATGCAGCATCTGGACAATTCGATCACCACCTTCACCAAACGCGGCCCGGGCGGCAGGCGGGTGCTGACGTCCAAACAGGGCCACGGCGAACCGAACCCGACGTGGATCCCGGTGGGCAACGAGTTCACCCGGCGGATGGCGGAGAAGGTCGGCGGCATCGCGGGCGGCACCTGGGGAGAACTGTTCAACATTCCGTTGACCGCGCACTTCCTCGGCGGCGCCGCGATCGGTGCGGACGCCGAACACGGTGTGATCGATCCGTATCAGCGGGTGTACAACTACCCGACCCTCCACGTCGCCGACGGTGCCGCGATCTCAGCGAATCTCGGTGTGAATCCGTCGCTTTCGATCACCGCGCAGGCCGAGCGGGCGGCATCGCTGTGGCCGAACAAGGGCGAGGAAGACACCCGGCCGGCCCAGGGCGAGCCCTACCAGCGGCTCGATCCGATCGCACCGTCGCATCCCGTGGTGCCTGCCGAGGCCCCAGGTGCGTTACGGCGGTTGCCGATCGAGCCGGTCAACACGGGCGGGTAGTTCCGGGGCGACGCAGCCCCACCCGGTGCTTACCCGGCGGCTAGGAAAACCTGTCCCATCGTCAGGTGGAATCTGGTAGCGCCGGCGATTACGCGAACAGGGCGTGATCACGACCATTTGAGTCATGACCACGTACCACCCCGACACGGCGTCGATCCCGCAAGTCCGCGCCGCGACGGCGGGCGACCGCGCCCGCAAGCCGCGGTTGCGCGACGTGGCAGGTATCCGTCTCGCCCACAACCTCGACTCGCTCACGCGCGACGAGATCGACGCCGCGCAACAGCGCAATCTGCGTGCCACCGTTGCGGCCGCGCGCCAGTCCGTCAACGTGTGGCGGCGATTCCCCGGTCTAGCGGCCGTCGAGACGGCCGACGATCTCGAGGCACTGCCCCTCCTCTCCGCCGGGGACCTGGCCGCGGGGTGCCCGCCACATTCGGCCGACCTCCTCTTCGACCAGAGTCCCGGGCTCGTGCTGCGATCGAGCGGCACGGCAAGTCGACCCAAAATCCTCTATCACTCATGGGATTTCACCGACCGGGTCCAGCATCTGGGCGCTCGCGGCGTACGCGCAGCGTTGGCGACCACGCCGAACCGGATCGCGAACTGCCTGTTCCCCGGGGACCTGAACGGTGCGTTCCTGTTCGTCCAGGACATCGCGCGGTCGCTGCCTGCGCTGTCCTTCGCGATGGGCGAGTACACCGCGGCTGCCGACGCCGCAGCAGTCATCGACGCACACGGGATCGACACACTGGTGGCGTCACCCGCGTACGGAGCGGAGCTGCTGGCCGGGCATCGGCTGCCGCTGCGGAACTTCCTTTTCATCGGTGAATCGCTGGGAGCCGAGCGGGAGCGCGTCGTGCGTTCTGCCGCACCGGATCTCGTCGTGCGGTCGCTGGCCTACTCGACGTCCGAGACCGGCCCGGTGGGATACCAGTGCCGCCACCAGTCGGGCGCCGTACACCACCTCCACGAGGACGCCGTCGTGCTGGAGGTTGTCGACGAGACCGGACGATCGGTGCCCGCCGGAACACCCGGCGAACTCGTCGTCACACCGTTGACGACCTCCGGGATGGCGCTCTTCCGCTATCGGCTCGGAGACAGGGGCCGGCTGTTGACGGGCGGGTGTGCGTGCGGGAGTGCTGTCCGAACGGTGCTGCTCCTCGGCCGCATGCCGTCCTCGATGACCGTCGACACCATCACGTTCTCCAGTGACCACCTCGTGACAGCGCTCGCAACCCTGGGTGTGTCGAACTCAACCGACTGCCAGCTTCAGGTGTTGTGGGAAGGCCACAAATACCGGGTGCTCCTGCTGTTGTCGGCGGCGACGCCGGACGGCATCACGACTGACGCGGTGCGGACCGCTCTACACGGCGCCCACGAGATCCACGAGGTCATCGTGAGCCCCCGATGCCTCGATTTCGAGGTGCGGCGAGCCGACATCGGCCAGTTCGCGCGCTCGCAGCGCGGAAAGGTGCCTGTGCTCTACCAGGCCGGGATTTGACGAAAGCCCTTGGCGCCCGGGACCTCCGGTGCGCTCCGAGAAGACATCGCCGGGAACAGGAGATCAAGTTATGAGAGACATGGCAGACCTGGGAGCAGCCAGGCGGAAAACGGACCAGGGCGCCCTTGAGACGCTGCGCGCCGACCTCGATCGGATCGACGCGCAGTTTCTCAGCGCACTCGGCGCACGTATTGCGGTGTGCCGCAGCATCGCCCACTACAAGCGCGAGCACGGCGTGCCGATGATGCAACCCCACCGCATCGGTGTTGTGCAGCAGCGGGCCGCCCGCTTCGCCGAGGCCAACGATCTGGATGTGACCTTCATGAAGCAGCTCTACGATCTGATCATCGGGGAGACCTGCCGCATCGAGGATCTGATCATCGGCGCAGGCATCGACGGGAGCGCCGCCTGATGCGCGTCCTGCTCGTCGACAACTACGACTCATTCACCTACAACCTCTACCAATTGATCGGCGAGGTGAGCGGGCAGCCGCCGACCGTCGTCCGCAACGACACCCCTTGGGCGGACCTCCGATTCGACGAATTCGATGCCGCCGTGATCTCGCCGGGCCCCGGCAGGCCCGACCGTGACCGCGACTTCGGTGTGAGTGCCCGCGTGATCCTCGACAGCGGTCTACCGGTGCTCGGTGTCTGCCTCGGCCACCAGGGCCTCTGCCACCTCTTCGGCGGGGCGGTCGTCAACGCACCTGAACCGATGCACGGGCGCATCTCGGCGGTTCGGCACACAGGCGTCGACCTCTTCGCGGGCATACCCTCGCCGTTCGAGGTCGTGCGCTACCACTCGCTGGCGGTTACCTCGCTTCCCGACGAGCTCGAGGAGCTGGCGTGGACCGAGGACGGCGTCGTGATGGGCGTACGCCACCGCCGGCTTCCGCTGTGGGGCTTGCAGTTTCACCCCGAGTCGATCAGCAGCAGCTACGGCCACGAGTTGTTGGCCAACTTCTTCGCGCTTGCCGCCGACCACTCGGTGTCCGCACAGACCGGTGAGCCGGAGCAGCCTCGCTACGACCTGCACGTGCAGCACCTCGATGTCCACCCCGAGGCGTTGGCGGCCTACAGCGCTCTGTTCGCCGGCGGTAACCACGGCTTCTGGCTCGACAGCAGCTCGGTGATCGACGGGCTGTCGCGCTTCTCGATCATGGGCAACGGCGACGGTCCGCTCGCTGAGCATGTGACCTACAGCGTCGCCGACCGCGAGGTCGTCGTCGGGCGGGCAGACGGGACCACTGAGCGGGTTCGCCAACAGTTCTTCGATTATCTGGATGAACAACTGCGTGCCCGGGAGGTACCGGCGCCCGACGGCCTGCCCTTCGAGTTCAACCTCGGTTACGTCGGCTATCTGGGTTACGAGCTCAAGGCCGAGACCGGGGGCGCCGCCGCCCACCAGTCCGATACACCCGACGCCGCCCTGTTGTTCGCTGATCGGGCCCTCGTCGTGGATCATGCCACCCAAACCAGTTATCTTCTGGCGCTGTCCCTTTCGGGTGACACCGCCCAGGCCGAGGCCTGGTTCGCGACGACCGCTTCGGCGCTGAGGACGATTCCCGCCGCTCCCGTCGACCCGGCTCCGGCGTCGGCGCTGTCAGGCCCGGCCATGACCGATTCCGACACCGGCATGAACGTCGAGCTCCGGCACGACCGGGCCGCCTACCTCAAGCGAATCGACGAGTGCTTCGACGAGATCAACGCCGGTGAATCCTACGAGATCTGCATGACCAACATGGTCACCGTCCACACGCAGGTCGACGTGCTGCCCACCTTCGCGCACCTTCGCCGGGTGAGCCCCGTCCCGTTCGGGGCCCTGCTCGACTTCGGCGACGTGGCCGTGCTCAGCGCGTCTCCCGAGCGGTTCCTCTCGATCGATCTGCACGGGGCCGTCGAGGCGAAGCCGATCAAGGGCACCCGCCCCAGGGGCGACGACGCGACCGAGGACGAGGCCATGGTGCGGGAACTGCGCGCCAACCCGAAGGACCGCGCCGAGAACCTGATGATCGTGGACCTGCTCCGCAACGATCTCAACACGGTCTGCTCGGTGGGATCGGTCCACGTGCCCAAGCTGTTCGACGTCGAGACCTATGCCGCGGTGCACCAGCTCGTCTCCACGATCCGCGGCACCCTCGCCCCGGGCCGTACCGCAGTCGACTGCGTCCGCGCCGCGTTCCCCGGCGGGTCGATGACCGGTGCCCCCAAGGTCCGGACCATGGAGATCATCGACCGGCTCGAGCAGGGCCCCAGGGGCGTGTATTCCGGTGCGCTCGGCTGGTTTTCGCTGTCCGGTGCGAGCGACCTGTCCATCGTGATCCGAACCTTGGTGGTCAACGACGGCCGGGTGAGTTTCGGTGTCGGCGGCGCCATCGTCGCCCTCTCCGATCCGGCAGGCGAGTTCGACGAGACCGTGGTCAAGTCGCGGGCGATGATGACCGCCCTGGCCGCGGCCCACGGACACGAGAACCCGCGGTGAGCGGCGCACCGGCCATCGGGCGCGTCGTCGTCGCAGGCGGCTCAGGGGCAGTGGGATCGCTGTTCGCCGAGCGGCTCCATGACTCGGGTAGCGACGTGGTCATCGTCGACCGCGCCGTCCCCGCGCCTACCCAAAATGTGGGCCGCTTCGTGCGAGGCGACATCAGCGATCCCGGCGCCGAGGTGGCCGACGTCGTCCGAACCGCCGACGTGGTCCTGCTGTCCGTGCCCGAACCGGTGGCACTGGTCGCCATCGGTCGGTTGGTCGGGACGCTGCGGCCTGACGCCCTCATCGTCGACACGCTGTCGGTGAAGTCCACGGTGGTCCCCGCGCTGCACGAGGTCGCCATGATCGCCGGGGAGACGGAGGCGTTGAGCCTCAACCCGATGTTCGCGCCGTCGCTTGGCTTCGCCGGTCACCCGGTCGCCTCGGTGGTCGTCCGTGACGGCAGGCGGGGACGTGCGCTGGTCGATCTGATCGAGCAGTGGGGCGCCCGGGTGGTGACCGTGAGCGCCGACGAACATGACCGGTTGGCGGCCGCAGCCCAGGCCCTGACCCACGCCGCAGTGATCGGATTCGGCGCGGCCCTGGCCGAATTGGACGTCGACATCGCCGATCTCGACCGGATCGCTCCGCCGCCGCACACTGCGCTGCTGTCTCTGCTGGCGCGGATCGCCTCAGGTGCGCCGGAGGTCTATTGGGACGTCCAGGCGGCCAACCCCTACGCCCCGGCTGCTCGCCGCGCGTTGTCGCGCGGGGTGGCGCAGCTGTCGGATCTCGTCGACGACGGCGACACGGCAGCGTTCGGCGATTTGCTCGACCGGCTCTGCGGGGTGCTCGGCCCGCTGCGGGGCGCCTACCGCGAGCGCAGTGCCCACGCGCTGCGCGCCATCACCACCGACCTCACAAAGGAGACAGTCAAATGACGGAACTCATGGAACGCCAATCCAATTGGGTGGCCTCGCGGGTCAGCAAGACCTCGGACTCGCTCGATCGGGCCTTCGCGGAAGGTCTCACCGGCCATGTCATCACCGCGCGAGACGGCAAGCGCGTTCGGCTCGAAGACGGCAGCGACGCCGTGGAATTCGTCTCCTGCTCCTACCTCGGTCTGGAGTCGCATCCCGATCTGATCGCCGCCGCGACCGACGCGATGGGCCGGTTCGGGCTGCACTTCTCCACGTCCCGGAACCGGGGCCGGCCGCCCTACCTCGCCGAACTGGAGGCCCTGCTGTCCGTCATGTACGGCGGCGCGCAGGTGGCCGCCTTCACCTCGGTCGGCAACGTGCACCTGGGTCTGCTGCCGCTGCTCGGCGCCGGTGCCCTGCCCAGCTATCCCGTTGCCGACGCAGGCGTCGCGTTCCTCGTCGAGAAGACGGCTCACGCATCCATCCAGGTGATCCGCGGTGTGCTCGAGCAGATCGGGCCGACGCGGCGCTTCGACATGACCGATGCCACAGCGCTTCCCGACGCGGTCCGCGAGGTCGCGGCCACCGGCCGGACGCCGATCGTGTTGGTCGACGGCGTCGGCTCGATGGGCGGCCTGATCGACGTGGCGTCGATGCTGGCCATCCTCGAACCGGTCGGTGGCCATCTGTATGTGGACGACGCCCACGGGGTCTCGATCGAAGGCCCGCTCGGCGCGGGATACGCGTTCGAGGCGCTCGGGGGCACGCTCCCGCAGAACGTCGTGCTCGCCGGCTCGCTGTCGAAAGCCTTTGGTGGCGCCGGAGGTTTCGCGGTCGTGCCCAGCCACGACGACATGGTGGTGCTGCGAAAGTTGGCCAACCCGTTGGTGTTCGGGCATTCGATCATGCTGCCCATGCTGGCGGCCGACGTCGCCGCCGCCCGGTTGCACGTCGACGGACAGGTGGCGGAGCTGCAACAGCAGCTCTGGCGCAACGCCGCCGAGTTCGACCGGCTGACAGGGCAGACCCTCATCAACGCCGGGCTGCACTCGCCGGTGCGCGGCGCGCTGTTCGATACCGAGGACGCGGCCTTCGCCGCCGCCCGCCGGTTGAAGCAGGCTGGTGTGCTCGTCCTACCCGCGTTCTATCCCACGGTCGCGCGGGGGACCGGGCTGATGCGCTTCGCCGTGTCCGCCCTGCACCAACAGCAGGACCTCGAGACGGCCGCCGGCGCCCTCGGCTTCTGACACCAACACCCAATCCCACCTGACGACAAGGAATTTCAGCGATGACGATTTCCACCCGCGCCCTGCTGTCCCCCGAAGAGCGTTGCCGCTTGGCGGCACTGCCCGAGCTCGGCGGCGGCAACCTGCTGGCGACCGCCATGGCCGTGCATCCCGACCCGCACATCCCGTTCATCCGCACGGTCCGGCCGGTGATCAACACCGCCGGCGAGGAGCAGACGGAGTTCACGCTCGCCCAGCTCGATGCGCTCGCCCAGAGCTGGTCGGTCTGGTACCACGAGCAGGGCGTCGGCCCGCGGGACCGGGTCGCGCTCTACATGGCGGACACGTTCGCCTACACGATCCACCTCAACGCGCTGGCCCAATTGGGCGCCATCGGCGTGCTCATCAACAGCAAGGCGTCGCCGGCGCTTGCGCTCGGCCTGTGCGAGCGCACCACACCGGTGGGGATGTACACCGACCGCACCCGCTTCGCCTCCATCGCCGAAGCAATCGGATCGCTCGACGGCCTGCGTTGGGTCCAGTTCGCCGAGGATGTGCCCGCCCCTGCTCCGGCGTCACTGCCCGACGCCTGGCGGTTCAACCACGCGCCGGAGGACCCGGTGTCGATCATGCACTCGTCGGGCACGACCGGAATTCCGAAGGCCGTGATCCAGACTCACGCGTCCAGCGTCGCCGGACCGCGCTACCGCCTGGTGAACTACACCGAGCCCGCCCACGAGCGGATGATGACCGCCCAACCGCAGTCGCATCTCGGCTGCATCGTCTACACCGCCTACTCCATCCTGGCCGGCACGCCGCTGGTAGCGCTCTACGACCCGACCGGCGAGGAACTGGCGGCAGCCGTGCGCCAACACCAACCCAAGGGCGTGATGGCATTCGCGCACGCCTACTCCGAGTTGGCCGCGCTCGAAACGCCCAGCGGCACCGTCGATTCCGTGGACTACTGGGTGAACATGGGCGACGCCATCCACGAAGCCCACATCGGGGCGATCCTGGCCAAGCGCAGCCCGAACCAGGAGTCACCCACGTTCTACGACCGGTTCGGCACCACCGAGCTCGGCTGGGGCCTGGTGGTCCAGCCCCGAACGCTGGCGTCGGAACGCTCGGACCGGCGGGTCGGCAAGCCCGATCCCGGCCTCGAGGTCGCGGTGCTGCGACCCGACGGCAGCAAGGCGCCGGTCGGCGAAGTCGGTTTCTTCGGCGCCAAGGGCCCGTCCATCACCGCCGGGTACTGGAACGACGCGGACACCACCTATCGCTCGAAGCTCGGCGGCTACTGGCTGACCGGCGACCTGGTGTACCAAAACGCCGACGGCGACTACTTCGTGGTCGACCGGACGAAGGACGCCATCCAAACCGCCGAGGGCACCGGCTACTCGGTGCTCATGGAGGAGATGTTGCTCAGCGAGATCGGCACGATCAGCGACTGTGCTGTCGTCGCGGGCCGCCACGGCGACCAGACGGTCCCGGTCGCCGTTGTCGTGACCGATGATTCGCCTGCCGCGGCCGCGCGACTGCTGGCCGAGGCCAACCACATCCTCGAGAAGGCCGGCCATCCCCGCATCGCCGTGCTCGACGTCGCCCGCACTCCCGACGACTTCCCCGTGGGCGTGACGGGCAAGGTGCTCAAGCGCCAATTACGGGACCGGTACAGCGATCTGGCGATCAGCCTGCACCAGGAGAACCGGGCCATCGCCGCCTTCATCACCGACCAGCCCCACGGCGCAGTCGCGTGATGATTGGAAACTGGCTGTCGACCCTGGTGCCCGAACCCGGCGCGCGTCGGCGCTTGGGCTTGGGCACCGGGATCTACAACATCGGCACCGGCATGTTCATGACGTCGTCGGTCCTGTACTTCACCGAGGGACTGGGACTGTCGGTCACCGAGGTCGGCCTGTGGCTGGCCGTGGCCGGACTGATCGGCCTGTTCGCCGGTGTTCCGATGGGCCACCTGGCCGACCGCCGCGGCCCCAGGGGCGTCGCGGCCTTGAGCCTGGTGGTGCTCGCAGTCACGATGGTGGGCTACGTCTTCGTCACGCACATCTGGATGTTCGTCGTGGTGACTGTCGTGGAGATGCTGGCGACCGCCGCGTCGCGGGCGTCGCGCGGTGGGCTCATCCGCCGCGTCGGAGGCGAAGGCGCGGCCGCCTACCGCTCGCAGCTGCGGGCCATCGAGAACGCAGGCGTCGGCATCGGCGCCGCCGTCGGCGGGTTGGCGCTGACGCTGCACACCCTGACCGCCTACCAGGTGCTGTTCCTCGCGAACGCCGCGACCTTCCTGATCGGCGCCTGGGTGTGCGCAACGCTCCCGTACTTCGCGCCGCTGCCCGCCCCACCCGGGACGAAACGCGGGGTGGCGCTGCGGGACAAACCCTTCATCGCCTACACGATCCTCAACGGAGTGATGAGTCTGCAGTACGCGGTCATCACCTTCGCCCTCCCGCTCTGGATCGCCACACAGACGAGCGCGCCCCGCTGGATGGTCGGCGCCGTGTTGCTCGTCAACACGTTCGGGGTTGTGGCGCTGCAGGTTTGGGTCGGCGGCAAGGTCAACACCGTGCGCCAGGGCGGTGTGGCCATGCGCGTGGCCGGGTTTGTCTTCCTGGTCGCCTGCGGGGGGATGGCGGTGGCGGCCAACCTGCCCGTGTGGGCAGCGGCCGCGGTCCTGCTGGTCGCGGTTGCCGTCCATTCGGTCGGCGAGATGTGCCATGCAGCAGCTGTTTTCGCGCTGAGTTTCGAGCTGGCGCCGGCCCACGCGCAGAGCGAATACGTGGGCCTGCAGGACATGGGCCTTGGTGCCGCCTTTGCGGTGGCACCCGCAGTACTCGGTGCCCTGTGCCTCGGCATCGGTCAGGTCGGCTGGCTGCTGCTCGGCGGATTGCTCGCCGCGGCAGGTCTGGCCACCGTGCCTGTCATCGCGTGGGCGATCCGAACCCGGCCGTTCCCGCTTTCGTCGGAACAGCTCTCGGTCCAGGACGCCGAGCCGCCCACCGTGGTGCTGGCCACCGCCCGGTTCGCGGTCCGCCCGCCGGCCCGCAGGCAGCCGTCATCCCTGCCCGCCACGACTGCGGCCCGCACGCCACTCGAATACGTTGTTCTCGACGACAATTCACGATTCACCCTGGATCGGGACTGCGTGGTCGGACGGTACCCGCACAGTTGTGACGCCGTGCGCAGGGGACTGCGTCCCATCCGGATCGACGTGCGCGCCGACGGAATGTCCCGGGCCCACCTGGAGATCCGCCGCGTCGACGGCCGAGTGTTCATCGTCGACCGCCAGTCGAGAAACGGGGTCTCCGTTCGCTCTGCCGGGCAGACGCAATGGACCAGGATCGCACCGTGGACGCCGATCGTGTGGCTGCCCGGCATGTCCGTGCGGATCGGCCGCCGGATCCTGCGGTTGGAAGGACACGCCCCGCTGGCCGCACTTGCGGCGACGCCCTCCACAGCACCGACCGTACACATCAACCGCACCAACAGTTTTGCCGCCGCGGCGACCTCAGACAGGAGTGCATCATGAGCGACCATCAGCGATCGACCAAACCCCGCGCCTTCATCCTGACCGGCTATCTGCCCGTGGTCTGCCGAGACTCGATCTACATCGACGACCTGCGGAGGCGCAACCTGAAGGTTCTGGTGATCACACCGGCCATCTCGCGCTCGTACGCACAGGCACACGGTCATGATCCCGCCCATCCCGCCTGCGCGATCGACGAGCTGGCCTTCGTCGACGGGTCGGTGGCCAGCGAAGGGTCATTCGTGCCCGGAGTCATCGAACACGCCGAACGGTGGCGCAAGACGTACGACGTGGTCGGCATCTATGCCGTCGGGGAGACACTGGTCGAGCCCACCGGCCTGATCGCCGACTACTTCGGCCTCCCGTTCCCCGGGTTGCGGGCGGCGCGGGCCTGCCGCAGCAAGTACCTACAGCGTTGGTACCTACCCGATCTCAGTCCGGTGTCCGTCCTCATCCCGCCCGGGACCCGCGATGACGTCGATCACGGATCGGTACCGTTCCCCGCCGTGGTGAAGCCCGCAACGAGGCATTCGAGCGAGGGCGTCCAGAAAGTGCACGACCACACCGAGCTGATGACGCAACTCGACGGGTACCCGGCGCAGGAGACCATCCTCGTCGAGCAGATGATCACCGGGCAGGAGTACTCGGTCGAGAGCCTGACCCAGGACGGCAAGACGCTGTTCTCCTCGGTCACCCGCAAGGAGACGACGGATGTCGACTCGCGGTATTTCGTGGAGATGGCCCACACCGTGCCCGCCCCACGGGATGCCGCGTGGGATACCGTGCAGCGCGCCAACATTGCCATGCTCGACCGGTTGGGCGTCGAGAACGGCATCACCCACGCCGAGTGGCGGCTCGACGAGCAGGGGGAGGCCCGCCTCATGGAGGTCGCGGCCCGGACTCCAGGCGACGGCATCATGCTGCTCTACCGGCTGGCGACCGGCCGGCCGATGGAACCCGAGATCCTGCGGATCGCACTCGGCGAGGCCGCCGACTATCCCAGCGCCCGGCGCTACGCCCGCCAGGTGTACCTCGGGCACCGGCCCGGGACACTCGTCGACGTCGAGGTCGACTGGCCCGGGGTCGAGGCCCGCTGGGTCGACGACGGCAATCCCTGGCCCGAGATCCCTGCGCTCCCCGCCGATCACCCGCCTGCACTGCGCGCCGTGCTGGTCTATGAGGCCCGCGGCGCAGAGCTGGGTCCGATCCGCAGCTCCGATGACCGGGCCGTCACCTTCTTCATCGACGCCCCGACGATCGCCGAGCTCGACGAGATCGAGGAGCGCGTCCGCCGGGCCGTCACGATCCGTACCACCCCACACTGAATTTCCCGACGAGATAGATCCCAGGGCTGTGAATCGACCGGATTCACAGCCCTGGTGGCTGTCTGGGGCAACGGCGAGCGCGCGCATCCTTACCCCGCGGATAGAAAAACCTGTCCTCGCGACAGCAACAGTCTGGCAGCGCAGGCGATTACGCGAGAACGTCCGGGTCGCGACCATTTGAGTCATGACTAATCCAGACACATTGCTCGTGTTCGACGAGGCCGTCACCCGGGCCGGCGTCGAGGGATGGATACAGCACCTGGAATCGGCAGGCGCGCCGGCCGAGATGTACCGGCTCGGCGCGGCTCACGTGCTGTCGGTACCCGATGCGGATCTCATCGATACTGCCGGGCCCGAGCTTCCGGCCCCGACCCACCAAGTGCGCAGAAACAGCGACGTCTGGTTGGGACGCAGAGACATCCGACCGGGCGGGACAGCAGTCTCGTTCGGCCCCACCACGATCGGCGACGGTTCCGTCGCGGTGATCGCCGGACCGTGCGCGGTCGAATCGGCCGAACAGACGATGGCCACCGCGGCCGTCGTCGCCGGCCACGGCGCAGTCGGCCTGCGCGGCGGTGTCTTCAAACCGCGGACCTCACCGCACTCCTTCCAGGGCATGCAGTGGGACGGCCTTGACCTGCTGGCCGAGGCCAGGGAGCGGACCGGCCTTCCGGTCGTGACCGAGGTGGTCGATCCCGAGCATGTCAAGCGGCTGGCCGCGGTGGTCGACGCGTTGCAGATCGGCGCCAGGAACATGCAGAACTTCGCCCTGCTGACGGCCGCGGGCCAGAGCGGTCTTCCGGTCGTGCTCAAGCGCGGCTTCGGCTGCACCGTGGAAGAGACCCTGGCCGCGGCGGAATATCTGCTGCTGGAGGGTAATGACCAGGTGGTGCTGTGCGAGAGGGGAATTCGCACCTTCGAGCCGTCGGCACGCTTCACGCTGGATCTCACCGCGGTCGCGTTGTGGAAGCAGCGCACGCACCTGCCGGTCATGGTGGATCCCAGCCACTCCGGCGGACACCCGGACCTGGTGGAACCGCTGTCGCTGGCCGCGATCGCCGCCGGAGCCGACGCGCTGATCATCGATGTCCACGTCGCCCCGGAGCAGGCGTTGTGCGACGGCAAACAGGCACTGCGCCCACAACAATTCGCCGACCTGATGGGTCGGCTCGCTCCACTGGCGGCCGGACTCGGCCGCCACATGAGCGGCGCATAGATCGGGGCAAAAGGTGTTCACTGAGCAGCTGCAGCTGGCGATCATCGGGCTCGGGCCGCGCGGCCTGTCGGTCGCCGAACGCCTGTGCGCCAACGCTGATTCGCTTCTCGCGCCCGGGCAGGAACTCGTCATCCACCTGATCGACCCGCATGTCTTCGACGGCGGCCAGGTGTGGCGCAGCACGCAGGACCGGGTGTTGTTGATGAACACGGTCGCCTGCCAGGTGACCATGTTCGTCGACGACACCGTCGACTGCGAGGGCCCGGCCGTGGCCGGGCCGAGCCTCTACGAGTGGGCCCGGTCGATCGCCTTGGTCGGCAGCCCGAACGTACCGGAAGGGGTTCGCGCCGAAGCGCTTACGCTCGGTCCGGACGACTATCCGTCGCGCGCGTTCTACGGGAGCTACCTGCAATGGGTGCGCGACCGCATCATCTGGACGGCACCGCCTGCTGTCAGCTTCACGTCGCACCAGGCGAGCGCGGTCGACGTTCGGGACACCCCGAATGGCTTGCAGGAAGTCGTATTGAGCACCGGGGAGACCATCGGCGATCTGCAGTCCGTGGTGCTCGCACTCGGGCACATGCCGCATCAACTCGGCGAGGCCGAAACCGTCCTGAGTCAGTTCGCCGACCGGCATCACCTGCGGTACATCGCGCCCAGCAACCCGGCCGACGTGGCGCTGGCCACCGTACCGGCGGGCGAGGCGGTCATCTTGCGCGGTTTGGGCCTCAATTTCTTCGACTATATGGCGCTGTTCACCATCGGCCGCGGCGGCACCTTCGTACGCGGATCCGAAAACAGCTCAGCCACCATGACTTACGTACCCTCCGGACGGGAACCGCGCCTGATCGTGGGATCTCGGCGCGGTGTGCCGTTCCACGCCCGCGGCAGGAACCAGAAGGGCTCGTCCGGGCGGCATACTCCCCGGTACCTGACCGCCGAGGTGATCGAAGGGCTGCGGGCCCGCGCCGACGCCGGAGCGCCTGCGGACTTCCGTCGGGACATCTGGCCGCTGATCGACCGGGAAGTCCGCACCGTCTACTACGCGACACTGGTGCGGGAGCGTCAATGCGCGTGCGATGCCGACGAATTCACCGCCCTGTTCGCGACGGCACAGCCAGCGACGGTGCCCCGCTTCGGTGACCCGCTGGCCGTCGAGGAGAGCGACGGCCAGCGGGACGTTCTCGCGAAGTTCGGCATCGAAGCCGAAAGTGCTTGGGACTGGCGCAATATCGCGTCACCGTACACCGACGACGACATCTCGTCGACGCACCGGTTCCGCAGCTGGCTGCGGTCGTATCTGGACATCGAAGTCAGAGAGGCCGGGAAGGGGAACGTGGCCGGCCCCCGCAAGGCTGCCCTGGATGTCCTACGGGACCTCCGCAACGAGATCCGGTTGCTCGTCGATCACGGTGGCCTGTCCGGTGATTCGTATCGGGACGAACTGCAGCGCTGGTACATGCCGTTGAACGCGTTCCTGTCGATCGGGCCGCCCGCTGAACGCATTGAGCAGTTCGCCGCCCTGATGGATGCCGGGGTGCTCGAGGTGCTCGGCCCGGATCTGCGCGTGGACTGCTCAGACGGGCGCTTCATCGCATATTCCGGGGCCTGCCCGGACCTCGCCGTGGCGGCCGCGACGCTGATCGAGGCGCGCTTGCCGGAAACCGACCTGCACCGCACGAGCGACCCGCTGCTGCGGACACTGCTCGACCGGGGCGAGTGCCAGCCGTACCGCATGCCGATTCGCGGCGGTGGGCACTGGGTCGCAGGCGGTGTCGCCGTCACCCGCAGGCCCTACCGGCTGCTCGACGCCGCGGATCGCCCGCACCCGCGGCGGTTCGCCTTCGGGGTGCCGACCGAGTCGGTGCACTGGGTGACCGCAGCGGGCATCCGTCCCGGCGTCAACTCCGTGATCCTCGGCGACGCGGATGCCATCGCCCGCGCCGGCCTACGCGCCGCGACGGAGCGGGTCATGGAGAGATCGGCATGACAGACCACGGCATTCTGGCGCCTGCCTGGGCAGCGACGGGAGCGGCCGAGCTGGTCGACGACAACGCGTTGCTTCGAGCCATGCTCGCAACCGAGGTCGCGCTGGCCGAGGCGCAGGCCGAATTGGGCGTGATTCCCGCGGGCGCGGCGGTGGCGATCAGGGCCGCCGCCGTGCCCGCATCCATCGACCTCGCAGCGCTGGCTGCCGGAGTGCGCGCGACGGCCAACCCCGTCGTGGCATTCGTCGAGCAACTCACCGCCGTAGTCCGGACGGTCGACGCGTCCGCGGCCGAATACGTGCACCGCGGCAGCACCAGCCAGGACATTCTCGACACGGCGCTGGCCCTGCTGTGCGCGGCGGCGCTAGACCGGATCGCCGACGACCTGCTGGCGTGCGCCGACAGCCTGGCCGGGCACGTCAAGCGGCATCGGGACACCCCGATGGCCGGGCGCACCCTGACCCAGCACGCCGTGCCGGTCACTTTCGGGTTGAAAGCGGCCACCTGGCTGCATCTGGTGCTCGACGCCGTGGCGCGGGTGCGCCGGGCACGTGCGGGGCTGCCGGTGTCGATGGGCGGCGCGGCGGGAACGCTTGCGGCGTACCACCAGTACGCGCTCGATTCGACCTGGGCGAGCGAAGCGGTGAGCGCGACGCTGCGTTTGCCGGCATTGGTGGCCGACCGGCTCGGGCTCGTCGAGCCGATCCTGCCCTGGCATGGAATCCGCACGCCGCTGGCCGACGTCGCCGCAAGCCTGATGGTTACCACAGGCGCGCTCGGCAAGCTGGCCGCCGACGTCCTCGTGCTCAGCCGGACCGAGATCGGGGAGGTCGCCGAGGAGCGCGTGCCCGGCCAGGGAGCGTCCTCGGCGATGCCCCAGAAACGCAACCCCGTCTTCGCGACACTCGTCGCGACCGCCGCTCGTCAGCTGCCCCCGATCGGCCTCGTGCTGTTCGGCTCCATGGCCGTCGACGACGAGCGCTCCTCGGGTGGCTGGCATGCCGAATGGCAACCGCTGCGGGAGTGTCTGCGCATCGGTGCCGGTGCGGCCGCCAACGCCGCCCGCCTCGCCGAGACGCTTGAGGTCTCACCCGAGGCGATGGCCGCGAACCTGCAGTTGACCCGCGGCGCCATCGTCACCGAACGCGTCAACGCGGTGCTGGCGCCGCTACTGGGCAAAGGCCCCGCCAAACGCCTGCTGGCCGAGGTCACCGCGGCCGCTGAGCGCGACGGTGCCGATGTCGCCGACCTGCTTGCCGTCGCCCTGCAACGAGAGGGCGTGGACTGCCCTGATGTCCCGGGGCTGTTCGATCCGTCCGGCTACACCGGGATTTCCGGTCCACTGGTCGACCGGGCATTACTGCGTTTCGCATCGGTCATCAAGGAGAGTTCACATGAATAATGGTGCTTCACAACCGATTCCAGCCGGGCGTCGCGAAGAACTTCTCGCGACGCCCGGTTTCGGTGACGTCTTCACCGATCACATGGTGACGATGCGGTGGTCCGCCGAGGTGGGCTGGCGCGACGCCAACGTCGGTCCGCTTACCGCGATGTCACTACACCCGGCCACCATGGCGTTGCACTACGGCCAGACGATTTTCGAAGGCATGAAGGCGTTCTGGCGTCCGAACGGTCAGCGGGCCCTGTTCCGGCCCGCCGACCATGCCCGCCGGTTCAACAGGTCGGCGCTTCGGCTGAGCATGCCCACGCTGCCCGAGGAGCACTTCATCCCCGCGCTGGAAGCGCTGCTGCGCGTCGACGGTGGCTGGGTGCCACGCACTCGCGGACACAGCTTGTACTTGCGGCCGTTCATGATTGCGGCCGAGACGGGCCTGGGCCTGCGCCCTGCCGACGAGTACCTGTTCGCGGTGATCGCGACCCCGGCGCGGCCCGCGTCCGTGGAGCCGAAGCCGATGCGGTTGTGGGCCGCGCCCGAGTACATCCGTGCTGCGCCAGGCGGTACCGGCGCGGCCAAGTGTGGCGGCAACTATGGCGGTGCCTTTATCGCCCAGCGGCAGGCCGCGGCCAATGACTGCGACGAGGTCGTGTGGCTGGACGCCCGCGAGCGTCGCTATATCGAGGAAGCGGGCGGTTGCAACCTGTTCTTCGTGGAGTCGAGGGCCGATGGGCCGCGCCTGCGCACACCCGCATTGAGTGGGACCCTGTTGGCGGGCATCACCCGAGATTCGATCCTGCGGTTGGCGGAAAAGCTCGGATACCCGGTCTCGCAGGAGCCGATCACGCTCGACGAGTGGGAGCGAGGCTGCCGAGACGGGCGCATCACCGAGACATTTGCGTGTGGCACCGCCCGCGCGATCGTCCCGGTCGGGCACGTGGCGACGGCTCGCCGGGATTGGCCGGTGGGGGACGGCGGCGCGGGTCCCGTCACGGCGCGCCTGCGTGCGGCCATGTTCGACATCCACCACGGCGAGGCTTCGGATGTCTTCGGCTGGATGCGGCTCGTGGGCACCGACGCTGATGACTCGCCGGTGCGGACGGGCCCAATTCAATAAGCTGTCGATATGCCTTCCCACCTGGAAATCTGGAGACCATCAGGACGGGAGCTGATCTCACTGGGCGGCGAGCGGGTGACCGTCGGCAAGTCCTCGACCAATGTCGTGTCGCTCGATCACGATTCGACCGTCTCGCGAATCCACGCCGTGTTGGAAAATCTCGGGTTTGCCTGGTCGATACGCGACGTGGGCAGTCGCAACGGCACGTACCTCAACGGAGAAAAGATCTCTGCCGAACGGGTCCTGCGTTCCGGAGACGAGTTGCGGATTGGCAAGTCACGGTTGGTCTTCTGGCAGGTTAAGGACGCCGACCACACGACGACTGCTGAGGAAACGGTTTCTGTCGCCCCGTCTGCGCCCCCTCCGCGCCTCACCCGGCGTGAACTCGAGGTTCTGATCGTGCTGTGTCGTCCGCTGGTGTCCGGCGACCCGTTTCCCGAGGCGGTGTCGGTTCGGCAGATGGCTCAGGAGCTCTTCGTCACCGAGGCCGCCATCAAACAGCATCTGCAAAACCTGTACGACAAATTCGGCATACCCGCGGAGGGCGAGCGCCGGGTCCGGCTCGCCAACGAGGCCATCCGGCGTGGTGCGGTCACCCTCGCCATGCTGCGCGACAGCGGTACCGACGCGGACTGAATCGCCAGGAAAAGGTCGGTGCGGCAAGCAGATTCGATGACGCGTCAGGAGAAGTCCAGGGCCTCCACCGTCGCGACAGGGCCTTCATGCGTCGGCCGATTCGCACCGCCGATGGCGTACACCGTATCGCCGACAGTCGCGACCACCTCGCCGTGCCGTGCCGTCGGCATCGGTGGCAGTGAGATCCACTTCGCCTCGGCGATGTCGTACATCTCTGCCGTCCCCAGCACCCGGGTCGGTTCCTCGCCGCCCAGCGCGACGATCCGGCCATCGATGAACGTGGCGCCGTAGCTGCCGCGCGGAGTCGGCATGTCGACCAGCTTCGTCCATTGCCCGGATCGCGGATCGAACCGCTCGAATGCCGCGGAGTTCTTGTCGGCGGACAGGAATCGTCCACCCACCGTGTACACGTAGGTTCCGTCCGACACCGCGGCCAGGTGTTCGCGCGGGGTCGGCAGGTCGGCGGCGTCCTTCCAGGATTGACCGTCGAAGACTTCGGTCTGCGGCACGAGCTGCTTCTCGTTCTGTCCGCCGGCGACCACGAGCTTGTCGCCCACCACCGCGGCGGCAGCGGCGGCCCTGGCGTGGGTGAGGCTGGGCAGTTCGACCCAGCCGCCGCCACGTAAGGCGTAGACCTTGTTCGACGCGTTCGCCAGTTCGTCGACCGCACCCCCGATGACCACCACTTCGCCGCGGTACGTCGTCGCGGTCGCGTGATTGAGCGGGATCGGCAGCGGAGGCTGTGCCTGCCAGGCTCCGGTCTGCGGATCGTAGCTCTGCACTATCTGCAGGGTATTTCCGTGACTCATGCCGCCGGCGATCCAGATCTTGTCGTCGAGAACGGTCCACGCCATCATGAGCCTCGGGGTCGGCGCGTCGGGCAGCGGCCGCCACGCAGATGCGGGTTGCAGCTTGCGGGGTGCAAGCTTGAGAGCCTCTGCCGTCGAGGTGACTTCGGCGACACCGGATCCGGTCGCCCCGCCTATCACGTACACCGATTTCTCGACCGCGGCGACAGCCATGCCGTGCCGCGGTGTGCTCATGTCCGGCAAACCGGCCCACGTCTTTGTGGCGAGGTCCATCACCGAAACGGTCTTGAGGGCCTGCCCCGCGGACAGGCCGCCGACCGCCACGAGGCGCGCGTCGGCGATCGCGACGCCGAGGTCGCTGCGCGGCTGGGGAAGTGCGGGCAGAGAGGTCCAGGTGTCCGCGGCCGGGTCATAGGCCTCCACCGTCGGTAGGTCAACGGCCCCGTCGGTTCCGCCGACGGCATAAACCAGCTTGTCGTCCGACGTCGCGTCGAGCATCTCACGCGGCGTTGGTATTTCGGCGCCGAGCTTCCACGAAGTGCCGTCGAAAATTTCGGTGGTGTTCAGCAGTCTGCCGTTGGCACCGACGCCGCCGGTGACCACAAGGCGGTCCCCGATCACGGCCGCTGCGCCCGCCGCGCGGGGCTGCAGCAGAGGCGGCAGCTCCACCCAGCGACTGTTGACCACCCGCCAGACTTTGTCGGTCGCAATCTCTCTGTTGGTGCCCTCGGTTCGCCAGCCTCCGAGCACGACCGGGGTCCCTTGCCACGTCACCGACATCGCATGCTGAACCGGAACGGGCAGATCGTCGCCGCCCTTCCAGCTGTCGATGGCGGGGTCGTAACCTTCGTGCCGTCCGCTGACCCGCCCGTCGCTTCCCAGCCCACCGAAAATCCAGATGGTGCCGTCGGCCTGCGTCGTGGCCACCGCCTCGCGGGCGACGCGCGCATTCGTGATCGGTTTCCAGCCGGCCTGGGCCTCAGCCGGCGGTGGGCCGGCGCTTGCCGGGCTACTCGTGCTTCCGGCACTGCCGCCGCCGTTGCCCTTGTCGCGCGATGCGATGAAGTAGATACCGCTTGCCACCAATACGAGCGCCACGAGTACCGCTGCCGCGACCAACAGCAGTGGTCTGAGATTGCGCGCCGTCGGTCTGACTTTCGTCGTTCCGTCCGGATCCGGTCCGGCCCCTCGCGGACTGGGCGGGACCGGTCCAGGCGGGCTCGGCGGAACCGGTCCAGGGGGACTCGGCGGCAGCGGCGGAGGCCGAAATGCCGAAATCGGTCCGGACGAGATCGGACCGGTCGAGCCTGGCAGATTCGAAGCCGGCGGTGCAGGCGTCTGGGAGCCGTCCGGTATGCGGGACGACGGATCAGACAGATCGGTCTCACCGAATGTCGCGAACTGCATCGCTGCCGTCGCCGGCGGCTGCTCCGGCTCACCGTTGGTCTCACTGAGCACCATCGAATCCGCCATCAAGCCGTTGTGGCGCTGTGCCAATTGCATTTCACGGCCGAAGTCCGCCGCCGAGGGGTGCCGCTGCGTCGGGTCCAGCGACATCGCCTTCTCGATGGCGGCACACACGTCGGCCGGGATCCCCTGAGGACGCATGTCCGGTACGGGCGTCGAACTGATCCGCAGGTAGTGCGCAATGAGGTCCTCGTCGCCCTTGCGCTCATGCGCGGCAGTGCCGGCGATCAAGGCGTAAATCGTGGCGCCGAGTGAGTACACGTCGGACACGGCCGTCGGCGGACTTCCAGCCAGTACCTCAGGTGCGGTGAAGGCGATGGTGCCGGTGAAAAATCCCGTCGCGGTTTCGTATCCACCGACGATTCGGGCGATGCCGAAGTCGCTCAGCTGTGGTTCGCCGTAGTCGTTGACGAGTACGTTCCCGGGCTTGATGTCGCGGTGCAAGGTGCCTGCGCGGTGCGCGGTTTCCAGTGCCCCGCACAACTTCACCCCGATACGCAATGCGTCAGGCCACGCGATCCGGCCGACGCGGTGTAGTCGCTGCGCCAGGGAACCCGCCTGGTGATACGG
Source organism: Mycobacterium sp. 852013-50091_SCH5140682 (assembly GCF_001665685.1). Classification (GTDB taxonomy): domain Bacteria; phylum Actinomycetota; class Actinomycetes; order Mycobacteriales; family Mycobacteriaceae; genus Mycobacterium. The sequence goes on along the minus strand of NZ_LZTB01000110.1, from coordinate 20,776 downwards.
CATCACGATGTAGGGCCGGTTACTGTCGGTCATGCCGACCTGAAGAATGTTCTCGATGTTCGGGTGGCCGGAGAGCTTCCCCATGGCCAAACCCTCACGCAGAAAACGTTCCCGGTTGTCCTGGTCGAGATCGGACATCAGCACCTTGATGGCGACGCTGCGCGCGAGTGAGGTCTGGTGGCAGCGATAGACCACCCCCGCGCCGCCTCGGCCGACTTCGACGGCATCCAGGAACCCGGCGGCGATCAACTCACCAACGATCCCGCTCTGACCCGTGGGTTTGGTACCGTCCGCGCGTTCTCCGGCCATATCGGCGATGGTCCTCCCATCTGAGTCGGCTGATTCGTGATCGTCAAAAGTGGGGGGCACAAACTCGCCGACGTCGGATTCGCGTTCGCCCGGCGCCGGAAAGCCGGCAGTTACATTCTGAACTCGGGCGAAGCCAGCGCTTCACGTTTTGCGCCGGGTGGTGAGGACATTGTTCGTAAACCGGCGCCCAGCTCCGGGGCGCGACTGCTGTAAGGGTTGTCAGCGGGTTGCTGCCGCACGCGGCAGGCCGCTGATGACAGCGATCTTCGACGGGTTGGACGGCTTGATGCTCCCGCCAGAACTCGCGGGCGCGGTGGTGACGACGATCGATCCACCGCGGCAGCTCACGATCTTGCCGTCGACGAAAACGTCCTGGCCCTCGTCGATCGGGATGTCGTAACCGTCTTGGTCCGTGTAGTGGCAACCGCCGCCCTCGTTGTTGTTGGCGGGGAGGGCGTGGGCGGTTGCCGGGGCCAACGCGACAACGGCCAGGGCGCCGACGAGCGTGGCGGCGTACTTGAAGCTGCTCAGTTTGCGATGTGAATCGGTCATTTGGCATTTCCTCTCGTGGGCTGATGAGAAGAAATGGTGCCGAAAATGGCGAGCGGCAGTAATCGCCCGGAAGCCATAGTTCTCTTCCGAGGGGAAAGGTTTAGCTATCCTCCGGGTAAGTACCTGAGCCCGATGCCTAGTTGGCGAAGGGGCTGCGCCCCTCGCCCGTGTTGAGCAGCAGCGGGTTGTTGACGCCGAGGATGTAGCTGGCGCCGGGCGTGAGGGCGAACCCCGCCCCGTCGTAGGAGTTGCTGCACATCGTCACGGTGCCGTCGGTCCCGCACGTCACGTTGCGGAAGCTGATGCGCGATCCGGGTAGCAGTCGATTGGGCAGCCCGTCGAAACCGAACAGCGGCCGGTTGTCGTTGAGGAATGCGGGCGGACCCTGTTGCCCACCCGTGACCGCGTTCGCGCCGTCCGGAGCAGCGGGCAGCGGGCCCGTGCAGCCGTAGTTGCCCGACCTGCGGCTGATCGCGCAGGCGATATCGCCCGGCACCGCGAATGCGTAGTACTCGCCGTTCTGCATCGCGAAGTCCGACGGCTTCACCGACGTGAGTGCGTTGAGGTTGAGTGGTGGCGGGGGCGGAGGTGGCGGCGGGTCGGCCGCAGCCACACCGGGGAGGGCGACGCCGGCGCCGACCGCCGCGCTCACCAGTGCCATCAGCATTCTCCTGCGCATCACGCCACCTTAAGGCGTTCGACCCCGACACGCGGTACTAGCTGGCGGATTGCCGTCGGTGACCGGGGCCGATGAGTACGTTCCTAACAACCGCTGTGAGGAGTTGACATGACCGATCGTCTTATCGCCGGAGTCATCGGGTTCGGCGTCGCAGGCGAGTTCTTTCACTCGCGCTTCCTCGCCACCAATCCGAACTACGAGCTGCGCGGCGTCGTCACCACGGACGCGGCCCGGGCGCAGCGGGCGCGTGCGCTCGCGCCGACCGTCGAGGTCTTCGCCTCGGCCGCCGAGATGCTGCAGTCAGGCCAGTTCGACCTCGTGGTCGTCGCGTCACCGCCCGCACTGCACGTCGAGCACGCCACGGCGGCGTTGGCACACGGCGCTGCGGTGGTGGTGGACAAGCCGTTCGCGCCGACCGTCGCCGACGCCAACCGCATCGTCGAGGCCGCCGTCACCCACGACCGTCCATTGGTCGTCTATCAGAACCGCCGGTGGGACAGGGACTTTCGGACCATTCAACGCATGCTGGCCGACGGCGCGTTGGGGACCCCGCACACCTTCGAGTCCCGGTTCGAATGGTGGAAACCCCAGTTGGGGCCGACCTGGAAGTCCACGACGACGGTCGACGCCGGAGGCGGCGTCCTGCTCGACCTCGGGCCACATCTGGTGGACCAGGCGGTGCAACTGCTCGGACCGGTCCGCACCATCGCACACGCCCGGCTGCGAACTCTGCGCGATGGCGGTGCCGCCGACGACGACGCCTTCCTCGAGCTGGTGCACGAATCCGGAGTGGTGAGCCGGCTGAGCATGGGGTCGTTGGTGGGTGTGATGGGCCCGCGGTTCCGGCTGTCGGGAACCAAGGGCACCGTGGTCGTGGAAGGCCTCGATCAACAGGAACACGCGCTGCGGGTCGACGGCGCCATGCCGTCGGACCCGGGCTTCGACCATGACACCCGCGTCGCACACTTCGGCGCAGGCGACGAGCGTGCCACGATCGCGTTGGACCCAGGCAGCTACCAAGATTTCTACGACGCCGTGGCGGCAGCGATCCGCGGCCAAGGGCCCGTTCCGGTCGATCCGCGCGATGCCGTGCGCACCATGGAGATCCTGGAAGAGGCGCGGCGCCTGGCGTAGCGGGACTGGCCACTCGGCATCAGTTGGCCGCTTCGACCAGCGCGGCGATGAGGCGGGCCAGCATGGTTTCATCGATGGTCCCGGGTTGGAGCACCTCTTCCATGGCGACCCCCGTCGACATCGTGACGACCAATTGGGCCAGCGCCAGCAGGTTCTGCCGGGGCAGCGCGGTGGTGACGTTGTTGACGACGTGCAGAGCCTGCTCGACGGCGGCGCGACGACGCGCGATCAGGCGGTCGCGCAGTTGCGGATCGCGCACGGCCCGCAGCCAGTATTCGGTGAGGACGAGATAGAACTCGTTCTGGTCGTGGATCGACTCCAGCATGGATCTGCTCAACGCCTGGGCCGTGGCGGCCGTGTCGCCGCCACTGTTGTCGAAGGCGGTCGCGATCAGCTCACCCCGCGTTTCGAACTGGCGGTCCAGCAGCGCCAGGAACAGCTCATCCTTGGATTCGAAGTTCGAGTACACCGCACCTTTGGTGAATCCCGCCGCCTGACCGATCGCATCGATGGTGGCGCCGGCGAACCCTTCGGCGGCGAACACGGCCAGGGCGGCGTCGAGGATCCGGTCGCGCACCTCGCCACGAGTCGGCCTGGTCCGCGCGGGTTTGACAGACGGCATACCCGGCAGCATACTCGCGAGTATCGAATGGATACCAGTGGGTATCGAAATGTCGGAGATGGCAGACTCTGATCCGGCGGTTCGGTGGGGGAGCAGCAATGGCATACCGCACAGAATCGACCGGTGACGGCAACGGGCAACGGAAAGAGCAACCGCATGCACGCAGAGGACGAACCGGGCGAGGCTGATCTGCAGTCCGCCGACGGCGCGGCCGAACCGGGGGACCAGTCCGAGGGCAGCGCAGGGTCCGAAAGCGACGAGGCCGCCGAAAGCGACGAGGCCGTCGTCGAGACGACCGAAACCGATGAACCGGACGACGAACCCCTGATCGTCGCGGCCGGTCTGGGCGTGGACGGCGAGCATGAGCCGCTGTTCTCGGGTGTCGATCTCGAGCTGACGCGGGGCTTTCACGCCATCCAGATGCCCGGCGGCTGGGGGCAGACGGCGCTCCTGCTGACGTTGGCCGGCCGACTCAAGCCGACACACGGCACGGTGACCGTGTGCGGCGACACACAGCCGCGGGCCATCCGTAAGCACTGCTCGATCGCGGCATTCGACGACATCGACGATCTACCGGACGCGGTGACCGTGCAGACGGTTCTCGCTGAGCAGCGGCGCTGGCTGGCGCCGTGGTATTCGCAGGTGTCCGACCAGGCCGGAGCGGCCGAACTCGCGTTGGTGTTCGGCGACGTGCCGACGCCGTCACCGAAGGCCTTCATCAGCGATCTGTCCGACCTGGAACTGTTCCTGCTGCGCGTCACCCTGTCGCTGTTCTCGAACCGGCCGATCCTGGTGGTCGGCGATCTCGAGCAGGTCCGCGACAACAGCAGACGCGCGACCGCGATCGAACGTCTCGCCGCCATCGCGACCCAACGCACCGTCGTGGTCGGCGTCACCAACCCGCTCGGCCCGGACGCCCCCGCCCACGACCTACACGATCACCGCATCCTGACCGGGAAGGACTGACGATGCTAAATGGTCTTCGCGCAAGCGGCTCATCCCCGCTGGCCGCGCTCGCACTCGGCTCGGAGATCAAGCGCTTCGGCCGCAGCCGAATGACCAGGCTGGCGATCATCGTGCTGATGCTGCTGCCGCTGGTCTATGGCGCGCTGTACCTGTGGGCGTATTGGGATCCGTTCGGGCACGTCAACAAAATGCCGGTGGCGCTGGTCAATTCCGATCGTGGGACCGTGGTGTCCGGCGTGCAGGTGAAAGCGGGCGACGAGATCGCCAAGAGCCTGACCGACGATGCCAGCCTGGACTGGCACGTCGTCGATCTCGATGAGGCGCGCCAGGGCGTCGACCACGGCAAGTACTACTTCATGCTGGAGTTGCCGCCGGACTTCAGCGAGGCGATCGCGTCCCCGGTGACCGGGGAACCCAAGCGGGCCAATCTGATTGCCGTCTACAACGACGCCAACAACTACATCTCGTCGAGCATCGGCCGCACCGCCGTCGACCAGGTGCTCAACGCCGTCTCCACGCGGATCTCCGGGCAGGCGGTCAATCAGGTGCTGTCGGTGGTGGTTTCGTCCGGGGCAGGCATCAAACAAGCCGCCGACGGCGCGCAGCAACTCGCCGACGGCGCGGTGAAGGTCGATGACGGCGCCGGTGAACTTTCGAACGGACTGCACACCGCGCGGTCAGGGTCGGCGCAGGTCGCCTCGGGCGCCAAGCAACTCTCCGACGGAATCATCAAGGCCACCGATCCGCTGGTGACGGTGACCAAGGCGCTGTCGCAGATCGGGGGCAACACCGATCAATTGCAGAAGGGTGTCACCGCGCTGCAGCAGGCCAACGAACAGATCGGCGGGATCGCGACGGCGCAGGACAGCGCCGCCAACTCGCTGAGCACGGTGATCGACCAGTTGTCCGGAAGCCCGGATCCGTTGGCGAACAATGCCGCCGGGACGCTGCGCAGAATCCAGGATCAGCTGCGCGGGCACCAGTTCACGCCGCAGATCCGTCAACAGCTCACCGATGCCGAGAACGCTGCGGTCTCGATGAGCACGGCGCTGCGCGCACCCGGCAGCCCGCTCAACTCCGCGCTCAATCAAGTCGGCGGCACAGGCCAGGACCTCAACAACAAGCTGACCCAGCTGCGCAGCGGGGCCCAACAGCTGTCCTCCGGCAGCGCCGAATTGGCCAGCGGCATCGCCAAACTCGACGACGGCGCGGTACAGCTGAAGTCCGGCACCGCGCAGTTGCGGTCGGGCTCGGCCGAGCTGGCGACCAAACTCGCCGAGGGAGCCAAGCAGGTGCCCGACTGGAGCGCCCAGCAGAAGAACGCGATCGCCGACACCATCGGCGGCCCGGTCAATCTGGAAACCTCGCACGAGAACGCCGCACCCAACTTCGGCACCGGGATGGCGCCGTTCTTCCTCACGCTGGCACTGTTCTTCGGCGCGCTGGTGCTGTGGATGATCCTGAAGCCCTTGCAGAGCCGGGCCGTCGCCGCGGAGGTGCTGGCGATCCGGGTGGTGCTCGCCAGCTACCTGCCCGCGGCGATGATCGGGTTCTTCCAGGCGGTCATCCTCTACTGCGTGGTGCGGTTCGCTCTCGGCATGCACGCCGCGCACCCCTGGGCGATGCTCGGGTTCATGGTGTTGATCTCGTGTGCGTTCATTGCCGCCACCCAAGCGATCAACGCCCTCGTCGGGCCCGCTGTGGGCCGGGTGCTGGTGATGGCGTTGCTGATGCTGCAGCTGGTGAGCGCGGGCGGCATGTATCCCGTCGAGACCACGTCGAAGCCGTTCCAGGTGATCCACAAATACGATCCGATGACATACGGCGTCAACGGTTTACGGCAGCTGATCCTGGGTGGGATCGATCACCGGCTGTGGCAGGCGATCATCGCGCTGCTGATCATCTGGGCCGGCGCGATGACCATTTCCTGTCTGTCCGCGCGGCGGGACCGGCTGTGGAACCTCAACAGGCTGATTCCGGCGATCAAGATGTGAGCCGGGGGCTCACGCCGCGCTGATCACCCGGCTGGGCCGGCCGTGCACGTCGACCGGTACATCGCCGGCCAGGGTGACGCGGTGCATGACGCGCCGTTGGTCGTCGTAGTCGTCGACCGCGCGGTGCTGTGTGGCGCGGTTGTCCCAGATCGCCACGTCACCCGTCGTCCAGTTCCATCGGACGGTGTTCTCCGGCACGGTGATTCGCCGCTGCAGGAGTTCGAAAAGCACGTGCGACTCGTGACTGTCGAGGCCGACGAACCCGCGCGTGAAATCGCCTGCGAGCAGCGTGCGTTCCCCGGTCTCGGGGTGCACCCGCACGACCGGATGTTCGGTGCGGAAATCGGGCTTCTCGAAGGCGGCGCGCATCAGTTGCTGGGCCTCGGTGCGCTGAACGGCCGGAGCCGCGGCGTAGTCGTAGCGGTTGGTGTGCACAGCGCGCAGGTTCTCGGTGAGGTGTTTGAGGGGCTCGGGCAACTGGTCGTAGGCAGCGGCGGTGGACGCCCACAGGGTCGATCCGCCGTAGGAAGGCAGCGTCACAGCCCGCAGGACCGAGATGGCGGGATAGTCCGGCACGAAGGTGACATCGGTGTGCCAACGGGTGGCCTTGGCATATTCGGAGTCGATCGGGGTGATGATCGGGACGCCGTCCTGTTTGAGCGCGTGGTGGCCGATCGGGGTGCCCAGCAGGCGGGCGAACGCGTGTTGCTCGTCGTCGGTGAGGTGCTGCTGGTCGCCGAAGAAGATCACCTTGTGCTGCAGCAGTGTGCGGCGGATCTCGGCGACGGTGTCGGCGTCGAGCTCGCCGCCGAGGCGCACGCCGTCGATGCGTGCGCCGATGCGGCTGCCCAGTTTTGTCACGGTGAGACCGGTGGTGGCAATCGTCATGGTTGAGGTCCTTTGTCGCTGGTCGAACGATGTGTAGTCAAGTGACTACAGCTGGATGTGGGCTAGTGTAGCCAGGTGACTACAGATCCGCCAGTGGCCGACCCTGGGAACACTCCCGTCGGTCGTGACGAGGTGGTCGCGGCAACGTTGGCCGCGGCCGCCGAACTCTTCGCCGAACGGGGCCCGGCCGGCACCTCTATCCGCGACATAGCCACCCGCTCGCGGGTCAACCACGGGCTGGTCTACCGCCACTTCGGCACCAAGGAACGTCTGGTCGGGGCGGTGCTCGACCACCTCGGGGAATCGCTGACCGTCCTGCTGGACCGGGGCGCGCCCGCCGACGAGATCGAGCAGGCCATGGACCGGCATATGCGGGTCATGGCCCGTGCCCTGCTCGACGGGTATCCGGTGGGGCAGTTGCAGTCGCATTTCCCCAACGTGGCCATGCTGGTGGAACGGGTGGTGCCGCGGTTCGGCGATGAACAAGAGGGACGCCTGGCCGCTGCGAATGCCGTTGCGCTGCAAATGGGTTGGCGGTTGTTCGAGCCGTTCCTGCGATCGGCCACGGGCCTCGAGGCGGTCGGCGAGGACGTGGTGCGCGGCGCCGTCGCCGCACAGATCGCCCGGATGCTCACGCCGGAATGAGGGTCGGGGCACCTCAACTCCTAGACTGAGCCGGTGGCAGCAGAATCTCCCCGCCCCGTTCTCGTCGTCGACTTCGGCGCGCAGTACGCCCAGCTGATCGCGCGGCGCGTTCGCGAGGCGCGGGTGTACTCAGAGGTCGTCCCGCACACCGCCAGCGTCGAGGAGATCAAGGCGCGCGACCCGCAGGCGATCGTGCTGTCCGGTGGGCCGGCCAGCGTGTACGCCGAAGGTGCGCCACGCCTGGACCCGGCGCTGTTCGACCTCGACGTGCCGGTGTTCGGCATCTGCTACGGGTTCCAGGCCATGGCCCAGGTGCTCGGTGGCACCGTCGAGCACACCGGGACCAGCGAGTACGGCCGCACCGAGCTGACGGTGTCCGGCGGGGACCTGCACGCGGACCTGCCCGCGACGCAACCGGTGTGGATGAGCCACGGCGACGCCGTCACCGCCGCGCCGGACGGATTCGACGTCATCGCCACCAGCGCCGGGGCCCCGGTCGCGGGATTCGAGAACCGGGCCCGCCGGCTGGCCGGGGTGCAGTACCACCCCGAGGTGCTGCATTCACCGCACGGCCAGCAGGTGCTGACCCGGTTCCTGCACGAGTTCGCAGGCATCGGACCGACGTGGACGCCTGCCAACATCGCCGAGCAACTCATCGAGGCGGTGCGCGCGCAGATCGGTGACGGGCAGGCCATCTGCGGGCTGTCGGGCGGGGTCGACTCCGCGGTGGCCGCGGCGCTGGTGCAACGCGCCATCGGCGACCGGCTCACCTGCGTGTTCGTCGACCACGGGCTGCTGCGGGCCGGGGAGCGGGCACAGGTCGAGCGCGATTTCGTCGCCGCCACCGGCGCCAAGCTCGTCACCATCGACGTCGCCGACCGCTTCCTGCAGGCGCTGGGTGGCGTGACCAACCCCGAGGGCAAGCGCAAGATCATAGGCCGCGAGTTCATCCGCGCGTTCGAGGGGGCGGTGCGTGACACCCTCGGCAGCTCCGAGGCCGAGATCGAATACCTGGTGCAGGGCACGCTGTATCCCGACGTCGTCGAATCCGGTGGCGGCACCGGCACCGCCAACATCAAGAGCCACCACAACGTCGGCGGCCTGCCCGACGATCTGAAGTTCAAACTCGTCGAACCGCTGCGGCTGTTGTTCAAGGATGAGGTGCGCGCGGTCGGCCGCGAACTCGGCCTGCCGGAGGAAATCGTTGGGCGCCAACCGTTCCCGGGCCCCGGCCTGGGTATCCGCATCGTCGGCGAGGTGACCGCCAAGCGGCTGGACACCCTGCGCCGCGCCGATTCGATCGCCCGCGAGGAACTTACGGCTGCCGGCCTGGACCAGCAGATCTGGCAGTGCCCGGTGGTGCTGCTCGCCGACGTCCGCTCGGTCGGCGTTCAGGGCGACGGACGCACCTACGGCCACCCGATTGTGCTGCGCCCGGTCTCCAGCGAGGATGCCATGACCGCGGACTGGACCCGGGTGCCCTACGAAGTGCTGGAACGGATTTCGACCCGCATCACCAACGAGGTGCCCGAGGTCAACCGCGTGGTGCTCGACGTCACGAGCAAGCCGCCCGGCACCATCGAGTGGGAGTAGGTTTTCTCCCGCGAGCAGACGCGGCGGTACGCGACGCGCGCAGTTTCCGGGACCGCTATGTCTGCTCGCCGGCTTTCTCGACGTACTCGGTGAGCATCTGACCGACCACCGACTCGATGGTCGATTCGATCGAGGACGCCAGGGTGGCGCTGACGGCGGCCACGGCCTGGGTGCGGAACCGCACCAGCATCGTGATGAGTTCGGCCACTTCGGTATCCGGCGGCAGCGACTCGCCAGGTTTGATCCGCCCGGCCACCTGATCGACACCGGCACGCACCAGGATCGAGCTGATCGCGTCGAGATGCGGCAGCACCTGCTCATGGACGTCGATCAAGGTGCCGATCGGTACGCCGTACTGCCGGATCTCGTTGAACGCCTCGATCAGCTTGGGCCGCACAATGATTGCGTCCTCGGCGTCGAGCTTGATCACCCCGATACCGACCAGCCGGTCGAACGCCGCGGGGTCGTCGACCAGATCCCGCGCTTCGGCCAGCGGTATGCGTACCGGTTTCTCGGTGGCCCAGTTGCCCACGATGGCGCTTTCCAAACCGAGCACATCGCCGATGTCCTTGCCCTGCTCCCACGCCGACAGCATCTCGTGGACGTGGGCGATGTTGTAGCCACGGTCGAGCATCGAGGTGATCAGCCGCAGCCGGGTCAGGTGGGTGTCGTTGAACAGCGCGATGCGGCCCACCCGCAGCGGCGGATGCAGCAGCCCGCGATCGCGGTATACGCGGATGTTGCGGGTGGTGGTCCCGGCCAGCCGGGCCAGCTCGTCGAGCCGGTACTCGCCCGACGCCGCGACACCGTGCGGCTGTACCGCCGCATCGAACAGCTGCGTCACGGCGGTCTCGACGACATCACGCGAACTGCGCCGGATCTGCCGGGGCGCCCGGCGCAGCCCCGTCAGGATGGCCGAGATCGCGCCGGCTTGCTGCCCGGACGGCTTGGCGGCTGCCATCAGGCCGACGAGCTGATCGCCACGCGTGCGTCCCGCACCGCTGCTTCATAGTCGCCGAACCGGAAATCCCGCATCTGTCGAAGATACTGGGTGGCGAATCCCGGGTACATCGACGCGTTGAATCCGTCGGCGGTCAGGTACCAGCTCTTGCAGCCGGTCATCCACGTGGTCTTGGTGAGCCGCTTCTGCAGCTCTTCGTTGTAGCGCTGCTGGACGTCGGCCCGCACGTCGAGGTAGCGAAGATTGTTGCGCAGCAGCGTCTTGATGCCGGACACGGCGTAGTCGATCTGGCCTTCGACATACACCAGCAGCGAGTTGTGGCCGGGGCCGGAGTTGGGGCCCGTCATGAAGTACAGGTTCGGGTAGCCGTGGGCGTTGATGCTCTTATACGCCTGCGCTCCGCCCTTCCACTCGTCGGCCAGTGAGCGTCCGCCCAGCCCCGTGATCGGGTAGGGCGGGCCGGTGAGGTGAACGTCGAAACCCGTGGCGAACACGATGGCGTCCAGATGGTGTTCGATACCGTCGCTGGTGCGGATGCCGACCGGGCTGATGGTGGCGATCGGCCAATCGATGAGCTTGCAGTTCTCGCGCTGCAGCGCAGGGTAGTAGTCGCTGGACACCAGCATGCGTTTGCAGCCAGGGGTGAAATCCGGGGTGAGCTGACGACGCAGCCACGGGTCGGCCACCTGCCTGCGCAGATGTGCCTTGCCGAGGCGGGCCACCAGCCCCGTCAGCGGCGTGTTCCACACCATCGCCGTCGCACTGGCCTCATGGCCCCAGAACAGGATCTGCCGGGCAAGCTCTTGTACGGCAGGGACTTTCGCGAACAGTGCGCGAGCAGCAGGTGGGGTGGCGATGTCCAGCCGCGGTATCACCCATCCCGGGGTGCGCTGGAACACCTTGACGAAGCCAGCTGTCTTCACCAGTTCCGGAATGATCTGCACCGCACTGGCGCCGGTGCCGATCACCGCGACCCGCTTGCCGGTGAAGTCGTAGTCGTGGTCCCAGTTCGCACTGTGGATCTTGTGGCCCTCGTAGGTCTTCAGGCCACGAATGTCGGGCCACGTGTGGTCGGGCAGGGGGCCGGAGGCGAGTACGACGCTGCGCGCGCGAAAGCGCCGCGGACGTGAGGAGCGATCGGGCCCTGGGCCGGAAGTAGTTTTCACCGTCCACACGCCTTCATCCTCGTCGAACGACAGGCCGTTGACTTCGACACCGAATTGGATGCGCCTGCGCAAGTCGAACGTGTCGACCATGCCCTCGATGTGCCGACGGATCTCGTCGGCCGGGGAGTAGGCCCGCGACCAGTCCGGGTTCTTGACGAACGAGAACGAGTACAGCAACGACGGAACATCGCACGCCGCACCGGGATACGTGTTGTCGCGCCAGGTGCCCCCGACGCGATCGGAGCGGTCCAGGATGACGAAGTCGTCGATGCCGGCCTCGACGAGCTTGATGGCGGTGCCGATGCCGGTGAACCCGGCGCCGACGATCAGCGTGTCATAGGTGCGCATATCAGGCCGCCGGCTCGTGGGTCAGCTCCTTGAACCAGCTGGGGATCGGCCGCAGCAGGGCTTTCGGATAGCGGTCCGATGCCCACACCATGGGGTTGGCCACCCAGTGGTAGGGGTGGCGCGGGTTGGTGACCATCTTCCCGTGCAGCTTGAGCAGCTGATAAGCCGGTACGCGCCAAGTGTATTCGGCGCGGCCACCGAGTTCCTTGAACCGCATCATCGCCTTGTAGAGCTTCTCGGGCTGCAGTCCCATGTCGACGATGTTGTTACGCATCCGGTTGAGCAGAGGAACGTACATCAGGGTGCCGATGATGACACCCGGCGAAGCCACATTGCCGACGAACTCCACCGCGAGCCGCCGCATGCTGGCGTGCCCGATCATGTTGAGCACCTCGAAATCGACGGCGATGTGCCGGGATTCGTCATTGTTGATCTTCTCGAACACTTGATGGCAGACCGGATCGTCGACCTCTTCGAGCAGGAACTTCAGCAACGCGCCGTCGAGCGCGACCTCAAGCATGGGGATGACGGTGCCGAGCACCGACAGAGACATGTTGTCGGAGAAGGTGTCCAACCATTCGATGGCCAACCGGATGTTGACGTTCGGTTCGGGCATCTCACCGTCTTCAAGCATGCCCCAGCGTTTCATCAGCGCCAGTTCGGCATTGGCGTGCCGCTGCTCCTCGGCGTGGAAGTAGCGGTAGATCTCGGCGATGGTCGGGGTGGGAGCCTTCTTGGCCAATGCGGCGAATCCACGCGCACCGACGTTCTCGATCCAGCACAGATCGGCCATGAAAGCCTTGAGCTTCGGCCGCATCTCGTCGGTGATGGTTTCGGCTCCTGGGGCGTCCCAGTCGATATCGGCCAAGGCCCATTGCCGGTTTTTGATCTTCGCGAGCATCACATCCATGTCGATGGCCATTACGAAACCTCCTCCGAGCTGGTGAACCGGGTCGTTATCCCCACGGCACGGGTGTAGGCCGTCGGGGTGAGTCGTTTGATGCCCCAACCGATGCGGGCGTCGGGCTGGGGCATGCAGTACAGGCCCCCGCGGTCGTTGGTGTCCAGGCACATGCGGGCGACGCGTTCGGGGGAGAAGCCGGTCCACCGCATCAGCCGGTCGGCCAACTGCGTCGATTGTGCCGTGATCCTGCCCGACTCGACGATGTTGGTCTTGACGAACGTCGGGCACAGCACCGTGACGTTGATCCCGGTGCCGGACAACTCGGCGGCCAGGGTCTCCGACAGGGACAGCGTGCCCGCCTTGCTCACGTTGTAGGCGGCCATGCCGGGTGCGGCGCCGAACGCGGCGGCCGACGCGACGTTGATGATGCCGCGCGGCTGTTCGGTGTGCGCGGCACGCAGGATCGGGGTGAACACGTGACAGCCGTGGATCGGGCCCCACAGGTTGATGCCGAGCACCCAGTTCCAGTCGTCGAGGCTGATCTCGCCGACGGGTCGGCCACCGGCTCCGACGCCGGCGTTGTTGACGACGAGCGACGGCGGCCCGTCGAACCATGCCTGCGCGGCGTCGGCGAGCTGCTCGACCTGCTCGATGCGGGACACGTCGCAGCGCACCGCGGTGGCCTGGCCGCCATCGGCGACGATGGCCTCGGCGGTGGCGCGGGCGGCACCCTCGTCGAAGTCGCTGCACATCACCCGGCCGCCCCGGCGGCCCAGCTCTGCGGCGAATGCGGCGCCGATGCCGCTGCCCGCGCCGGTGACGACGGCTGCGGCCCCATGGCTGCGTTTGCGGCCGTTGCCGAAGATGTTCATCCGGCTACCTCTCTGACGGCGTTGTGCTGCAAGGATTCCGAGATGAAACGGCTGATCCGGCCCACGGCCGCCACGGCGTCGGGGCTCAGCCGAGGCAGGGCCTGGAAGACGTGTACCTGGTCCGGCCACACTTCGAGTTCACTGTGCCCGCCTGCGGCGCGGATGTCGTTGTCGAGCTCGCGGGCGTCGGCGACGAGCATCTCGGCGCCGCCGGCCTGGATGAGCGTCGGGGGCATGGGGCGTCCGCGTGCGACGTCGAGCGTGAGCCGTGGATGCGTGAGATCGGCTGCAGCGCAATACAGTCCGATCAGTCGTGCGGCGTCGGACGCCCTGATGGCCGGGTCGCGGTGCAGTTGCTCGCGAGCTCGGGCGAGCGCGAAGGTCAAGTCGATCAGTGGCGAGAGCAACACCAGCCCCGACGGATGCGCCGTGTTCGGTTGCAGCAGCAGGTCAACAGTCAGGTGTCCGCCGGCAGAGTCGCCCGCTATCACAACGTTCGCGGGGTCGAGCCCGCCGACGGTGCACAGCCAGTCCCAGCCGGCGGCCACATCGTCTGCGGCAGTGGGGAATCGGTGTTCGGGGGCGAGGCGATAGTCGATGCTGAACACCGGCAGCCCGGTGCGCCGGGAGAGCCAGGCCGTGAGGCGCCGGTGTGTCCGCGGCGAACACAGTGCGAACCCGCTGCCGTGCACGTAGTAGATGGCGCGCTCGGGCGTCGCGGGGGAGACGCCGGAACCACGCACCCACTCGCCGACCACCCGCCTGCCGTCGGCCATCCGCACATCGACCGGCTCGACCCGGGTGCCCGCGAGGGACGGTCCGAACGTGTCCATGATCCGTGCGATCAACCACCGGGATGTCCACAGTCCGAGCATGTGTTCGGGAGGCAGCGCCCCGCTCAGCTGCCGCAGCGTCAGGGCGCTGATCGCGGCCGCACCACGGGATCGCAGCGATCCACGCTTGGGAATGGCAGGGTCGGCCATCGAACCTCCTCGTCGAAGTGGTTCGGTGAGTACACCAACAAATGATGACATTTGTCAATGTCATCATTTGGCGACGGCGGTATTACCCCACATGCGATCGGCCGATTACCGCGCGGGATCCCCGCGCCAACGGAAACTGTTGACGTACTTGCCCATATCCAACGCAAGCTGCAGATTGGCGCCGGACGGCTTGCCGGAACCGGAGTCCGGGCCGAACTGGCGGTACGGCCCCACTGCCGCCGCGATGAGCGCCAGATCGTTCTTGACCGCCACCATGATGATCACCCGCATCCGGGCGTAGCTACTGGTCGAACCCTGCGGCCAACAGTCGGCGGCAAGCCCGAACCCGGGCTGATAACCGACCATCGTGTTGGGGATCTCGTAGGCGGTCTTGGTGTCCGGGAAGGTCTGGTGAACCAGTTGGACCGCGATGTCTTTCGGCGTCTTCCCGCCGGCGGGCCTACTGAACAGCTGCATGGTGCCGCCATCGCCGGCCGTCAGATTCGCCATCACGCCGTGATCAGTGGTGGTGATCTTGTAGGCCGTCCCCTCAGCCGGGTACGACACCGTGAACGAGCCGTCAGGCGCCGTGTACAGGGGATTGATGGTCACAGGTTGCCCGAGCGGTGGGGAACCGCAGTTCGGCGGGCACACGTAGCGCGCTGCAGGCTTCTGCAGCACCGCCGAGAGCCCGACCAATCCCGCCGCCACCACGACGATGACGACCCCGAGAGCCAGGGCCAGCCCGGTGTAGGACGTCTTGTGGACGGGCGCAGCGGTGAACGTCCCCTTGTGGATCGAGTAACCGGGAAGCAGTCCGACCGTGATCTCGCCGGGCTCTTCCTCACGCGTCGGCCGGGCCGTCCTGCGGGCTTGGCGCGAACTTCGCGACGAGGCATGGGTGGACGCGCCGCAGTGTGCACAGAACGGCGCGTCGGGCACGACATGCCCGCACTGGGCGCACAGCAGCGGTTCGTCGGTGTGAATCTCGTCCTGGGCCTCGTGGAGCAAGGCCAGGTGTACACCGACCCGCAAGAGCAGCAAGGCGACTGCCGCCAGCGCGATGTACAGACCGAACTGCAGCCACTGCGGGAATCGTGCGATGTCGATGAGCCCGAGTCCGGCATAGAGGGTCATCACGCCGACCGCGAACAGCGTCAGGGTGATGCGCACGAAGCCGCGGTGCACCAGAACCTTGTTGGGCGGTCTGGTGAACCACAGCGCCGCGCCGATCAGCCCACCGACCGCGGCTGCGGTCACCGGTCCCGCGACGCCCCGGATCCCGGCTTCGATCAGCAGCCCGCTCATCGGCCGGTCCTTGGCCACCATGCCGGTGGTGAACTGTGGTGCCAGACGCGTCATCGTCGCTGCAGCGCAGTAGGTCAACGCCCCGAACGCGCCGATCGCGTAGCCGTCCAACGCTTCGTGCGTCCCACGGCGGATGAACCGCACCAGCAGCACGGGGAGCAGCATCACGAACATGCCGCCCACCGACACGGCGATACCGTCGCGCAGCATGCGCGATCCGGTGATACCCATGCCCAGCGGGACGCCATATGCACGGGCCATCGCGCCACCGGTCAAGAGCACCCAGCCGGTCCCGAGACCCAGACCCAGCACCGCGGTGAGTATCAGCGTGCTGTGCGGGACGTCGCGGTGAACATCGGACTCGCGCAAGTAGATTCCGAACAGCAGCGGCAGGCCCAGGGCGGCGACTGTGATGAGCGCGGCAGGCAGCCGGAACAGGGCAGCGGCCACTAGCCCCGCCAGCAGCAGCCCCAGACCGATCAGGAACGCCGTCCGCGACCGCGGCGACAGATGCGGGAACAGCGAACTGGTGACCGACGGGATCAGCAGGTGCTGGCCGGGGGCGGCGCTGAAAGACCGCACCCGCAGCCAGTGCGGGCCGTTGCCCCGGTGCTCCGACAGCGGAGCGCCGCACAGCCCGCAGTACTGGCCCGCGGGGACGTCGAGCTGGCAGACCTCGCACCGCATGGTCTCCGGGCCCGTGAGGCTGAGGCCAGGATCGATGCTCATGCGCGATCCGCCTTCGCTCCTCGCTCGATGCTCATGGATTCGCTCTCTGCCAGACCAGAATGTTCTTGACCAGGTTGTCCACGTTGGGCGTTCCGAGCCCGGTCACCAGGTCGTAGCCGGGGCCCGCGCTGGCCACCGCATTGCCGCCGAGCGTGACGTCGTGGAAGGCGGGCAGCGGGGCGCCGGCGGCGATGCGGTACAGCAGGGGATTGAGGTCACCCAGCTCCCGCCCGCCGTTGCCGAGCAGGTACTGATTCATCACCGCGGCCATCCCGGCCCACAGCGGCGCCGACTGGGATGTGCCGCCGCCGACCAACAGTTGATCGTTCAGCACGATCTTCACCCCGGTGAACGGGTCGGCGACCGCGGACACGTCCGGGGTGAACCGCCGTTGGGCGCCCCCGTCGTCGGGCGCGGTGAGGCCGCGCTGCCAGTCCGGCCGGGCGAACAGTGCCGAGACCCCGCCGCCGGTGCCCTGGGTCAGCGGTACGTCGAACCAGGCCTGTTCGGCCAGCCAACCGCCACCCGTGTCGGTAGACAGCGTGGTGCCCCCGACATTGGTGATCTCGGGCAGCGATGCGACCGAGTCCAACCCGACGTCATCGGGACCCGGCGGTGACGACCAGTCTTGTCCGCCTTTGCATTCCAGGCCGGCCAGGTCGCCGCTGGCGTTGAACGCGGTGGTGCCGTGGGAGTGTGCGGTGGCCAGCGCGGAGCGGACCGGGGCGAGGTCGGCGGCGGTGATCAGCTTGTCGCAGCCCCAGCCGATGGAAAAGCTCCAGACCGCACCGGGATAGTCGGTATCCGCCGACTGGAGCATCTGGCCGATCTTCTCGTAGGCCCCGTCGCCCTGGACCGTCGGCCGGGCGTTGATCACCACCTTGCGCGCATCGGGCGCGATGGCGTGGGCGACTTCCAGGTCCATGGTCGTCTCGCCGTGGGGTTCGCTGGGCTGTCCGCCAACCAGGATCGGGGTGAACCTCGGCAGGCTGAAGGTGGTGGCGAAGGTGTCCAGATCGGTCTGCTTGAAACCGTCGAAGGCGAAGATCACGATGGTGGTGCCCTTGCCGGTATAGCCCTGTCGCGCAAGCCCGCCCAGGTTGTAGGTGTTGAGCAGCGCCGTGGGGGTCAGCCCGCGGTCGGGGACATCGGTCGGCAGGTTCGACAGGTCCGGCCGCGACATCCGCGGTGGGGTGTAGCCGAGGAGGCGGCCGACCTCGGTGACCTCGCCGCGCAGTGGTTCGGGTATCGCCGGCTGCTGCGGCGACGCATAGAACACCTGACCGCGTCTGCCCAGGTAGTCGTGGATGTCGACGCCGAAGGCGGTCGCCATGTCGGCGGGCGCACCGTCGACGATGGCCCACGGGTCTCCGGGGCGCCACCGCACCGACAGTCGGTGCCCGTCGGCCCAGCTGTAGAGCGCTGCCGGCCGTAGCCGGTTCTGCAGGGCGACGGTGAGCTGGACCGAGTCATCGTGGGAAGGACCGAGATCGGTTGAGGCAGCAAGCAATTGGGCGTAAGGGCCCCCGATGGGAGCCCTTACGCCCGGTGCTTGGGTAGCCCGCAGATCTGAGGCCAGGAGCAGCGCTCCTGCCAGGATCAGCGTCAGCAGTGCGTACCCGGGTATGACACGTGGCCCGGCCATGGACGGACGACTGACGAACGAACCTCGCGGCGTGTTAGTGATGGGTGCCGGGCTGGGCGGTCTGCGGCGTCGGCGCCTTCACCGTCGGGGTGAACAGGTTTCCACCCGTCGGGTTGATCGACTTCTCGGTGGGCTCCACCGAAGGCGGCGGCGCAGGATAGGCCGGTGTCGTCGTCGTGGTGGTGGTAGTGGTCGTCGTGGTGGGTGTCGTCGTCTCGGGGGCCTTTTCTTTGGTGCCGCACGACGCGGTGAACGAAATCATCCCGACGACAGCGGCGCCGCCGGCGACGACCGCGAGCCGACGAGTCAATTGCCCAGACCTCATGATGGTGTCCTCACTTGTCCCCCGGTATTTGAGCGCTGGCCTTCGGCGAATCGTTGTGCGATTCCGCACGATCGGGTGATCGTGCACCAGTCCCGTCCCGAAGTGGGTTTTGGTAGTCGAACTTTAACTTAAAGCCCAACAGGGTGCAGGAGCATTCCCGGTGGTGTTGCCGGCTGCTGCGAGCCGACCGTCCGCGGCTTGACGGTGTCGGGGCGTGGGTGTTTACTCGGGGTATCGAACATATATTCGAATGCAGCGTGGTTTAGATGGTGTTGGAGGTGCTGCTGTGACCATTGCGGCGGGCCTTGGATCAGGCCAGCTTACCCGCGCTGAGCAGGTCGAACATCTGCGGCGCAAGATCGCTGCAGTGTCGGGGAAGGTCGGTCCGGCGCATCGCGGGGTGGGTCGGGCCGGTGCGGCTATTCCGGCGGGTGATTCTTTGCTGGAACTCCCTGAATCCCCGGCTGATCCGACGCCTGCCGGGTTGCCCACGACGCTGCCGCGCGGAACGGTCGCGGTGCTGTCGGGCGCCCGGTCGCTGCCGCTGGGCATGGTGGCGGCGGTGACGGCGGCCGGCGGGCACGCGGCGATCGTCGGGCAACCCGATGTCGGGCTGCTGGCCGCGGTGGAAATGGGTGCCGATCTGAGCCGGCTTGCGGTCATACCGGATCCGGGTGCCGATCCGGTCGAAGTGGCATCGGTGTTGATGGACGGGATGGACCTGGTGCTGCTCGGGTTGGGCGGGCGCGTGGTGCCGCCGAGCCGGGCCAGGGTGATGGTGGCCCGGGCCCGGCAGAAAGGGTGCACGCTGCTGGTCACCGACGGTGATTGGCGGGGTGCGTCCACCCGGTTGGAAGCCAGGGTCTGCGGTTACGACGTGACCGGTGCGGGCAGCGGCGTGCCCGCTCCCGGGCGTGGCCGGATCGGCCGGGTCCGGCTGGCCATGCGGGGCGCCGCCGGATCAGTCTGCGTGGCAGGCGGTTAGACCGTGTCGGCGTCTCGGGTGCTGGCGCTGTGGTGCATGGACTGGCCCGCCGTCGCGGCGGCCACCGCGGCGGGCTTGGAACCGACCGCTCCGGTCGCGGTCACGCTGGCCAACCGGGTCGTCGCATGCTCGGCGTCGGCCCGGGCATCGGGAGTGCGGCGTGGGTTGCGTCGGCGGGAGGCCCAGGCCCGGTGTCCGTATCTGCATGTCGTCGCCGCTGATCCGGCCCGCGATGCCCGGCACTTCGAGAACGTCACGGTCGCGGTCGATGATCTGGTGCCGCGGGCCGAGGTGCTGCGGCCGGGTCTGCTGGTGCTGTCGGTGCGCGGGGCGGCCCGCTACTTCGGATCCGAACCGGCCGCAGCCGAACGGCTGGTCGACGCGGTGGCCGCGGCGGGGTCGGAATGTCAGGTGGGTATCGCAGATCAGTTGCCCACCGCGGTTTTCGCCGCCCGGGCAGGACGCATCATCGAGCCCGGCACCGATGCCCTGTTCCTGTCCCCGCTGTCCATCCGGCAGTTGGCCACCGAACCCGCCTTGGCCGCGCCGGGCCGCGAAGAGCTGGCAGACCTGTTGTGGCGCATGGGAATCCGTACCCTTGGGCAGTTCGCCGAGCTGTCGCGTACCGATGTGGCCTCCCGGTTCGGGGCCGACGCGGTGGCCGCGCACGCCTTCGCCCGCGGCGAGTCGGCCAGGAAGCCGTCGGGCAAGGACCCTGCGGCCGAACTCGACGCCGTGATGAACTGCGATCCGCCGATCGAGCGGGTGGACGCGGCGGCCTTCGCCGGGCGGTCGCTGGCCAGTGCCCTGCATCGCAGCCTGGAAGGGGCGGGTGTCGGCTGCACCCGGTTGGCCATCCATGCCGTCACCGCCAACGGCGAAGAGCTGGAACGGGTGTGGCGGTGTTCCGAACCGCTGACCGAGGATGCCACTGCCGACAGGGTGCGCTGGCAGCTGGACGGCTGGCTGAACCGTCAGGGGCGAGCGCAGCGACGGGGAGGATCCCAGACCTCCGAGAAGCCCACCGCGCCGGTCACCGTGCTGCGGTTACGCTGTCTCTTATACACATCTCCGAGCCCACGAGACTACGCTGCATCGCGTATGCCGTGGTGTGCTTGAAAAAAAAAAGGGGGGGGGGGGGGGGGGGGGGGGGGGGGGGGGGGGGGGG
>NZ_LZTB01000109.1 GCF_001665685.1 Mycobacterium sp. 852013-50091_SCH5140682 | reverse complement strand
GGCGATGAGTCGCATCACGTCCGTCTGGCCGATCGCCAGCACGGCGCCGTACACGATGCCGATCACCGCCAGGGTGACGATGACGGGCCGGAAATAGGTTGCCGAGTCGGGGAACAACGGCAGGCAGTAGCGCAGCATCCCGAACGTGCCGACCTTATCGACGATGGCCATCATCATGACCGCGGTCGCGGGCTTCGCTGAAGTTGCAACGCCCGGTAGCCAGGTGTGGAGTGGCCACAGCGGGGCCTTGACTGCAAACGCTGCAAAGAAGCCCAAGAACAGGACCCGTTGGATGGCTGGATCCACAGCGTGCGTGGCGTTGACCAGGTGGCGGACGTCCAATGTGCCGTGGCTCGCGTGTGCGGTGACCACATACAGCCCGACGACGGCGGCGAGCATGACGAGGCCGCCGAACAGGTTGTACAGCAGGAATTTCACCGCTGCACTGGAGGCCTGGGTTCGGTTACCTCCGTACCCGCCGATGAGGAAGTACAAGGGAAGAAGCGTGGCTTCGAAGGCGACATAGAAAAGCACTACATCGAGTGCCACAAAAGACAGCAGTGCCAATGACTCGAGGGCCAGCATCAGCGCCACATACGCATGCGGTGCGTTGGCGCGACCCGATGCGTCGTTCCAGCCGGCAATGATCAGCAACGGGGTGAGCGCTGCGGTCAAGATGACCAGGACGAGGGCTATGCCGTCTATTCCCACTGTGTAACCGGCACCCAAAGAGTCAATCCAGGAGCGTTTTTCGAGAAACTGATACTGCTCTGCGTCGGCCTCGTAACCGGTCGCGACCACGCCCGTGATGCCCAGGACGGCCAGCGCAACCACCAGGCCCACCCATTTGGCCACCGCGTGATGCGTGCGTGGGAGAAGCATCACGATACCGGCGCCGGCCGTAGGTGAGAGCCACAGGATTGTCAACCATGGACATTCCATCACCACCACCTCGTCAGCAAGAGCATCGCGACAACAACGGTTGCGCCGGCAAAAGTCGCCAGCGCGTACCTTCGCGCGATTCCGTCCTGCCACAGGCGCATCCGCGCCGACACGGTACTGATCGCCGAGGCGACTCGGCCGATAACTCCGTCGACCCCTTTGTCGTCGACCTCGACCAGGGCCGCGGTCAACGTCTGCCCACCTCGCATGAACACCGCCTCGTT
>NZ_LZTB01000108.1 GCF_001665685.1 Mycobacterium sp. 852013-50091_SCH5140682 | reverse complement strand
AGCCAGCTGCCCATCGCCCCGCTGACCACCGCCGCGTCCTCGCGTGAATACCTGGTCGCCGGCACCTTCACCGGCACTGTCACCGGCGGTGGTTCCACCACCCTCACCGGCGGCACGCTGGACACCGGCTACCAGATCGGCTGCGGCATCGAACTGGGTCAGGTCCGTCTGATCGGGTCGATCGGTTTGAGCACGTCGGGTTCGACGCTGGCGGGCATCATCCCGACCGGTGTGAGCATGCCGCTGTCGGGCACCCTGGAGATCCACCCCAAGCCTGGCACCGTCACCAACGTCTCGGTGGACAAGAAGTCCTTCAAGGCCGCCCCCGTGCGCGTCACCCTCAAGGACGTCCACATCAAGGTCGACGGCTGCGTCGGGCAGTCCTTCCTGCGCTCGTACGCGACGCTGACCAGCTCCACCACCGACACCGATGATGTGGTCGCGTACTACGGCGTCACCAAGGCCGTCTGACAATCCGAGTGAAAGCGAAACACGAAGGCATGAGCGAGAACTCGGTCAAGAACACCGTGGCCACCCTCGCCGCAGCCGGGCTGTTCGCGGTCGGCGCGGCGGTTGCCTGCTCGGCAACCGCCGCCGCCGATCCGGCACCCCCACCGGATGTTCCCGGCCCTCCGGCGGTGGCCGCCCCGGCCCCGGCCCCAGAACCGCCGCCTCCGCCCGGACCGGAGGTGCCCGTCGCGGGCGCACCGCTCGGACCGAATGGGCTGTCAGTTCTGGCCCAGAGCGGCGATGACTCGGCCCCCGGCAAGCTGGGTGTTCCCAACGGAATCGACATGAGCCCGGGTGCCCTGCTCGGGCAATACACGGTTCCCTCGGCACCTGGTGCGGGCCCGCCCACCAACGCGCCGAACCTCCGGGCGTTCAACAACGGGAACTTCTTCCCGCAGAACGAGAAGCCTGCGGCGCCCGGTCAGGGGACCGTCGTCGGTGTCGAGCCCGGTCAGGAGAACTCCGACATCTCCGGGCTGGACTGGCTCCGGCAGATCCACACTCTGTACCGCAATGGCAACCTGCATGGTGGCATGCTCGGCCAGGTGCCCAAAGAGCAACTGGGCGAACCTCTTCCGGGTACCGCGCCCCCGCCTGGCACCAACATTCCACAGGGCCTCGGCGAGAATCTGCCGGACCCGGCGAATCCCGCAGGGCCGCCGCCGGCCCCGGGCGCGCCGGTGATCCCGCCGCCGCCCGGCGCACCGCCGGCACCGTGAGACATTCGGGCAGCGTTCGGTGATATCCGGACGCTGCCCGAACGTTTATGCTGGATAGGGCATCCGCAGTCCAGCTCTCGGGAGGCCGCGATGTCAGTTCGACCGAAACGCGCTCTGTTCGCGATAACCGCTGCCACCCTTGGCATATCGCTTGGCTACGCCGCGGCCGCGGCCGCTGACCCTCGCGCAGGCGCCCAGTCAGCCGCCGACACCATCAACGATCTCACCGCCAAGGGCTACAACGTCCAGATCAACTGGGTCAGCGGCGTCAGCAACGAGCCCCTCGCACGGTGCAAAGTCACCGCGGTCCACAATCCCGACCGCTCCCCTGGCGTCGTACCCTCCAATACCACTGTGTACGTGGATGTTTCGTGCCTCAACGAACCCGACGACTCGGGTGTCTGGGGCGGTATCGGTATCGGGTTCGGCTGAGCTGACCGTCAGAACGCCGCGCCGTTGGGCGCTGTCGTGCTCTGGTACGGATTCGACATCGTGGTCGTGGCGGGAGCCGTGGTCGTCGCAGGCGCCTCCTCGACCGGCGGTGGAGCCTCGACCGGCGGTGGTGGCGGGGTATCGGAAGTGCTCACGGCTCCGGACGGGCGCGGGTACGACGTCGTGGTCGACGTGGTGCGCGACGTCGTCGCCGACGTTGTGGCAGTGGTCGATCCCGGCGAGTCGACAGGTGGGGGTGGCTCGCTGGAGTGCTGCGAGGTCATGAGAACCGCCACGATCAACGCCACTATCGCGACAATCCCGCCGAGACCGGCCAGCGCGACCGCGGTGGGGCGCTCGTGCCACGGCCTGGTTTCGGCGGCTTCGCCGTGATGATTCGTGTCCAGCACGGGTCAGGAGATCCCATCCATTACGCGGACGCCGTTGTCGGCCAACATCGTTTCATTATCGGGTAGGAAGCTGCGGCGTCGACTACTCGGGGTGCACAAGGGCTACGCTCACGCCATGGCCGAATCCGTCCTACTCGACATCTCCGACCGCATCGCGCTCATCACCGTCAACGATCCCGAGCGCCGCAACGCAGTCACCTTCGAAATGTCAGCGGCCCTCAGGGCCGCGGTCGATAGCGCCGAAGCCGACCCGGGTGTGCACGCCATCATCGTCACCGGGGCCGGCAGAGCTTTCTGCGCCGGTGCGGATCTCACCGCGCTGGGCGCCGCCACCGAGGACGGTTTACGCAAGATCTACGACGGTTTCCTGGCCATCGCGCACTGCACGTTGCCGACCATCGCGGCGGTCAACGGTGCTGCCGTCGGTGCGGGCCTGAACCTCGCGTTGGCCGCGGACGTCCGGATCGCCGGACCGGGTGCACTGTTCGATCCCCGCTTCCAGAAGCTCGGCATCCATCCCGGCGGGGGCGCCACCTGGATGCTGCAGCGAGCGGTCGGGCCCCAGGTCGCACGGGCCGCGCTGCTGTTCGGGATGCGGTTCGACGCCGACGCGGCACTGCGCCACGGCCTGGCGTTGAGCATTGCCGTCGATCCGGTGGGCGCGGCCCGTGAGCTCGCGGCCGGCCCCGCGAGCGCGCCGCGAGACGTCGTCATCGCCACCAAGGCGTCGATGCGGGCCACCGCCAACCCCGGCGTCATCGACATCGATCAGCATCGGATCGCCGTCGACACCGAGTTGGGGCCGCAGGCCGCCTCCATCGAATCACCTGAATTCGCCAGTCGGCTGGCAGCGGCGAAGCGCAAGTAGCTCGGTCTACAGGTCGAGCAGTGCCAACTCCGGTGCCTCGATCAGGTTCCGCAGCTCCACCAGAAACGCGGCAGCCTGTGCGCCGTCGGCGATCCGGTGATCGAAGGCGCAGGTCAACGTCATGGTCGGCCGGGCCGTCACGGCTCCGTCGACGACCACCGGGCGCGGCTTGAGCGACCCCATGCCGAGAATCGCCGCCTCCGGGTAGTTGATCACCGGAACTCCGTCGTCGAGCCCGAGTGCACCATAGTTCGACACCGTGAACGTCGACCCCGTGAGTTGCTGCGGCGTCAGCGATCCGGCCCGCGCACCGTCGATGAGCCGCGAAACCGTCTGGGCCAGTTCGCGTGTGGTGAGACGCTGGGCATTGGCGACGACGGGCACCAACAGGCCCCGCGGGGCGGCGACGCCGAACCCGAGGTGAACGGCAGGGTGCTGATGGATACGGGGACGCTCGTCGGTGACCACCCAGGTCGAGTTCAGGATCGGATGACGCCGCAGAGCGATCACCAACATCCGCAGGGTGAGGACGAACGGAGTGACGGGCAGTCCGTTGTCCGCGGCGACGATCCGGTCCCGTAGGGCAAGCAGCGCAGTGCAATCCACCTCGACACTCGCGTGCGCATCGGGTATCTCGCTGTGCGCCAGCATCATTCGTCGCGCCATCTCGGCCTGCACGCCGCGCACGTCGAGGTGTTCCGCGCCGCCGGCCGCGGCGAGCACATCGTCGCGGGTGATGATGCCGTCCGGGCCGGATCCCGGTGCCAGCGCGGTGAGGTCGACGTGCAGTTCGGCGGCCAACTTTCGCACCGGCGGTTTCGCCCGCGGCCGTCCGGATTCGGCGACAGGAGGCTGACGACGGCTGGCGTCCATCGAGTCGTCGGCGCCGTAGCCGACCAGAACGGCCTTACGCGTCGTGCCACTGCCGTTCGTGGGGGTGCGGGCCGGGGCCGATTCGCTGGTTTCGAACCTCGCCAATAACGCTCCGACGGCCAACGTGTCGCCTGCCGCTCCGCCGAGTTCGAGCACCTGCCCCGCATACGGGCTGGGGATCTCGACCTCGGCCTTGTTGGTCTCGACCGTGCACAGCGTCTGGTTCAACGCGACAGTGTCGCCGACGGCCACGTTCCAGCCGGTGATGGTGGCGTCCTGAAGTCCCTCACCGAGATCGGGAACCAGGAATTCCCGGTTCACGGCTGCCCCATCGCACGTTCGACGCAGTCGAGTAGCCGGTCGACACCGGGCAACCACAGCTTCTCCAGCCGGGCCGGCGGATACGGTGTGTCAAAACCGGTGGCACGCAACACCGGTGCCTCGAGGTCGTAGAACAGTTCCTCCGAGATGCGCGCGGCCAGCTCGGATCCGAAGCCGAGGGTGCGCGGCCCCTCGTGCATCACCACGGCTCGGCCTGTTCGGCGCACCGAGTCGGCGATCGTGTCGAAGTCCAGTGGGTTGAGCGTGCGCAGGTCGAGGATCTCGAGGCTCCAGCCGCGTTCGGCGGCCAGGTTCGCAGCGCTCAGCGCGGTGGCGACCAACCCGCCGTAGGTGATCACCGTGACGTCGGTTCCGGTGCGTCGCACCGCCGCCCGCCCGAGCGGCAGCCCGGGGGTGGCCGTGTCGACGGCTTCGCGCGCCCAGTACCGACGCTTGGGTTCCAGGTAGATCACCGGATCCGGACACGAGATCGAGTGCCGCAACAGCCAGTACGCGTCCGACGGCGTCGCGGGCACCACCACCTTGAGACCGGCGGTGTGCAGCCAGTAGCTCTCGGTGGATTCGGAGTGGTGCTCGACCGCGCCGATCCCGCCGAACGACGGGATACGGATGGTCACACCCAGATTGACGTCGCCGTGGGTACGCATGCGGTACTTGGCCAGGTGGCTGACGATCTGGTCGAAGGCCGGATAGCTGAACCCGTCGAACTGGATCTCCGGCACCGGGGTGAACCCGCGGATCGCCATCCCGATCGCCAGCCCGACGATGGCCGACTCGGCCAGCGGCGTGTCGAAACACCGGTCTGCACCGAAGGTTTCGGTCAATCCCTCGGTCACCCGGAAGACCCCGCCCAGAGTGGCGACATCCTCGCCGAACACCAGCACGTGATCGTCGGCCGCCATCGCATCGTGCAACGCGCGGTTGATCGCCTGCACCATCGTCAGTTCGGTGGTTGCCGGCAATCCGACCGCGGTCAGGATAGGTCCCCACGGCTCGTGCGAATCGCCCTGCGCGGCAGGCCGGTCAATGATCTGAGTCATCGTGCTGCTCCTCGCGTCCGCGGCGTCATTGTGCTCACGCCTCCTTCGCCAGCTCGGCCAACAGCTCGTCGCGTTGCCGCGCGAGCTCCGGCGTGATCTCGGCATAGACGGTGTCGAACAACTCGGCGGGGTCATGATCGGCTCCACCGACGATGGTGTCGCGCAACTCGGCGCACAGCCGGTGTGACCGTGCGGCAACCCGTTCCTGCAGGCGCTCGGTGAACAGCCCCACGGATTCCAGATAGCTGTGGTAACGGGCAATCGGGTCGCGGGTCAGCCAGTCCTGCACCTCGGTGGCGGACCGGTACCGAGTCGGGTCGTCGGATGTGGTGTGCGGACCCATCCGGTAGGTGACGGCCTCGATCAGCGTGGGCCCGCCACCGTGGCGCGCACGTTCGGCAGCCTCGGCCATCACCGCGTAACAGGCCAGTACGTCGTTGCCGTCGACACGGATACCGGGCATGCCATAACCGACGGCCCGGTGGGCGATGGACGGTCCCGCCATCTGGTGGGCGACCGGGACCGAGATGGCCCACTGATTGTTCTGGATGAAGAACACGCACGGCGCCTTGAACACCGACGCCAGGTTGAACGCCTCGTGCGCGTCGCCCTCGCTGGTGGCGCCGTCGCCCATGAAGGCGACCGTCACCGAGTCCTCACCGAGCCGTTCGGCGGCCAAAGCGGCACCGACCGCATGCAGGCCGTGGGTGCCTATCGCGATGGCGATTGGGGCGACGCAATGGTCGGTGAATTCGAGCCCACCGTGCCAGGCACCCCGCCACACCGCACCGATCTGCCCGGGGGTGATGCCGCGCAGCAGGAAGGCGCCGATCTCCCGGTACTGCGGGAACAGCCAGTCGGTTTTGCGCAGACAGGCCGCGGCGCCGACTTGCGCTGCCTCTTGGCCCCGGCACGACGCGTACAGCGCGAGCTCGCCCTGGCGTTGCAGGTTGATGAACTCGGTGTCCAGATCGCGGGTCACGACCATCGACTCGTAGAGCCAGCTCAGCGTTTCGGGCGGCAGATCACGGCTGTAGCGCGTCTCGGATGTCGGTGACCCGTCGGCCTCGACCAGCCGCACCGGATCCTGTTCGACGCTCTGCGGCGTCGCATATGGCTCAGCCATACCGCCTCCTGTTCGGTGACGGCATGTTCCGCCGTCGGTCCGCGAGGTGCTCAGCGCGGCGGCGGTACAAACAAACCCCTGGTGAGAGGCCGCCGGCTAGTCGCCTGGGTGTGGCGCTAGCTGGACGATCGCTCGGACGTCGCAGCGCTGGGGCATCACCGCCATTATGCGCCCGAATCAGATGTGGCCGCGGTCAACGCTGATAACGGATTGGAGGCGTGTCGGCAACAGCACACCCCGCCAGCAGTCGCAGACTCGCACCTTTTAGGTCGAAAACATTCGAGTCTGCGACTGGTCCCCAGGGGAAATAAACCACGGGAACAACGGGGCC
>NZ_LZTB01000107.1 GCF_001665685.1 Mycobacterium sp. 852013-50091_SCH5140682 | reverse complement strand
ACTCAGCGGTATTTGGCGACGTAATCGGTCATGGTGGCCAACTGGTAGCGCGACACCTCATGCGCGGTCTCGTCCTCGGCGAACACACTGGACACCATGACCGTGTCGGGCCGCTCGTAGAAACCGATGCCAGCCAGGCCGGAGAAGAACTCGTCCCAATCGATGTCGCCGTCACCGATCTTGAGGTGCTGATGCACCCGCACCGGATTCCCCGGCGGATTGGTGATGTACCGCAGGCCATGGCTGCGGTGATGGTCCATGGTGTCGGCCACATGCACCAGCCGCAGCTTCTCCCCCGCGGTCCGGATGATCTCGGACATGTTGCCACCCATGTGATAGGTGTGGCACGCCACGTACACCATGCCGATGTTGGGCGAGTTGACTCCGCGGATGATGCGCAGCGCTTCCAAGCCGTCCTCGACGAAATCGTCGGGGTGCGGGTCGATCCGCACGTCGAGACCTTCACGTTCGATGATCGGCAGCAGTTCTTCCATGGACCGGAAGAACGCCCGCTCGGACTCCTCGGCCTTCTCGGGTCGGCCGGAGAATTCGGTGTTGATCACGTTGACGCCCAGGTCGACGGTGATCTCGATGACGCGTTTCCA
>NZ_LZTB01000106.1 GCF_001665685.1 Mycobacterium sp. 852013-50091_SCH5140682 | reverse complement strand
ATTCGCGCGAGAGTGACGTTCGCCACTACACCGCCTGGCGGGGCTGATTGTCCGCGCAAGCAAAAGGCGCCCGGTCCGTGTGGACCGGGCGCCTCTGCTTCTGTACCCCCGATGGGATTCGAACCCACGCTACCGCCGTGAGAGGGCGGCGTCCTAGGCCGCTAGACGACGGGGGCTAGAACTTCCGGATGCACAGCTTAGCTCAGGTGATCACGCTGACCTAATCGCTCCGGATGGCTGGGGTACCAGGACTCGAACCTAGAATGGCTGAACCAGAATCAGCTGTGTTGCCAATTACACCATACCCCATTGGCTGCCCATCACCGCAGGTCACGGGCATTTGGCCTAGATCACTCGGCGGGGGTGTCCCCCGCTTGTGCTTTCCGGGCCGACGAGCAGACTACCAAAGATTTCGACCCACTTTTCACACCCCTTCCCGAGCGGCACGCAGACGCGCCAAACTGCGGTCCCGCCCGAGCAGTTCCATCGACTCGAACAGCGGCGGGCTGACAGACGCACCTGTGACGGCGACGCGGATCGGGCCGAAGGCCTTCCGCGGTTTGAGCTCAAGACCGTCGATCAGCGCGCCCTTGAGTGCAGCCTCGATCGACGCCGTCGTCCACTCCTCGGCCGCCTCCAGGGCACCCAGCGCGGCATCGAGCACGGGCGCCGCCTCGGGTTTGAGTTCCTTGGCCGCGGACTTCTCGTCGAGCTCGTAGTCGGCGTCGTTGAAGAACTTCAGCAGCCCCCACGCGTCCCCGAGCACCACGATGCGGGTTTGGACCAACGCGGCGACCTCGGCGAACGACGCGTCGTCCAGACCCGTGTCGTGGCCGTGTGTCACGAAGTACTCGCGCAGTCGCGCAGTGAACTCCTCAGGGGCCAACAACCGGATGTGTTCGGCGTTGATGGCGTCGGCCTTCTTCTGGTCGAATCGGGCCGGGTTGGAGTTCACGTTGGCGACGTCGAACGCGGCCACCATCTCCTGCAGGCTGAACACGTCGTGGTCGTCGGCGATACCCCACCCCAGCAGGGCCAGATAGTTCAGCAGCCCCTCGGGGATGAACCCGCGGTCGCGGTGCAAAAACAGGTTCGACTGCGGGTCGCGCTTGGACAGCTTCTTGTTCCCCTCCCCGAGCACGCTTGGCAGGTGCGCGAATTCGGGAACCCGCTCGGCGACACCGATGCGCATCAGCGCGCGGTAGAGCGCGATCTGACGCGGTGTCGAGGGCATGATGTCCTCGCCGCGCAGCACGTGCGTGATCTTCATCAGCGCGTCGTCGACCGGATTGACCAAGGTGTACAACGGATCTCCGCTGGCGCGCGTGATGGCGAAGTCCGGAACCGAACCGGCCGGGAATGTCGTCGGGCCGCGCACCAGATCGTTCCACGACAGGTCCTCGTCGGGCATCCGCAGTCGCAACACCGGCCTGCGGCCTTCCGCGGCGAAAGCGGCGCGTTGCTCGTCGGTGAGGTCGCGGTCGTAGTTGTCGTAGCCCAGCTTGGGGTTTCGGCCCGCGGCGATGTGCCGGGCCTCGACCTCCTCGGGCGTCGAGTATGCCTCGTACACCTCGCCGGCCGCGAGCAGTCGCGCGATCACGTCGCGGTAGATCTCGCTGCGCTGCGACTGGCGGTAAGGCTCGTGCGGACCGCCGACCTCGGGGCCCTCGTCCCAGTCCAGCCCGAGCCACCGCAGCGCGTCGAGGATCGCGTCGTAGCTTTCCTGGCTGTCCCGTGCGGCGTCGGTGTCCTCGATGCGGAACACGAACGTGCCGCCGGTGTGTCGCGCGTACGCCCAGTTGAACAACGCGGTACGGACCAGCCCCACGTGCGGGGTCCCGGTGGGTGACGGACAGAACCGAACCCTGACGGTCATTATTTCGCTCCTCGCGTCCGCGGCATCTGCTTTACCGCTACTTCTTCTTGCGCACAACAGGATTGGTGAGGGTGCCGATGCCCTCGACGGTGATGCTGACGGTGTCGCCGTCCTCGATGGGGCCGACGCCCTCGGGGGTGCCGGTGAGGATGAGATCGCCCGGCAGCAGCGTCATGACCGCCGAGGCCCATTCGACGATGGCGCCGACGTCATGGATCATCAGCGAGGTGCGGCTGCGCTGCCGGACTTCACCGTTCACCTCTGTACGAATCTCAAGATCCGATGGGTCGATCGAGGTGTCGATCCACGGACCCACCGGGCAGAAGGTGTCGTGGCCCTTGGCCCGCATCCACTGCCCGTCCTTCTGCTGCTGATCGCGCGCGGACACGTCGTTGGCAATCGTGTAGCCCAGGATGTTCTCGGCGGCCCGCGCGGCGGGCACGTCTTTGCACGGCCGTCCGATGACGACGGCGAGTTCGCCCTCGTGATGAACCGGGAAGGCGTCGGCCGGCAGTTGAATCGGCACACCAGGCCCGACGATCGCCGTGTTGGGCTTGAGGAAGATCACCGGATCCTCCGGCGCCACCCCGCCCATCTCCTCGGCGTGCGCCGCATAGTTCTTGCCCATGCAGATCACCTTGCTGGCCAGGATGGGCGCCAGCAGCCGGACGTCGGCCAGCGGCCAACTCCGTCCGGTGAAGTTGGGCGTACCGAACGGATGCTCGGCGATCTCTTTGCAGACGGCGTCTGCCTCGTCGCCCTCGATGCTCACGAAGGCGACCCCGGCGGGACTGGCGATTCGACCTAGACGCATGCGGCCAGCGTAGTGACGGCCCGCGGGCCGACCGCCGTCAGCTCCCGTCGAACAACGACCGCAGGAAGCCGGTGGAATCGCGCATGGACGCCAGCACGGTGCCCGAGTGATCCTCCTCGGGATAGATCTTGAGGGTGACGTCCTGCCCGTTGGCGAGCAGCTGCTCGTTGAAGTCGATCGAGAGTTTCGGCGGCACATCGCGGTCCAGCAGTCCCACCCCCAGGAAGATGGGCCGGTCGTAGCCGCTCGTCGGCGTTCCCATATAGGCGTCGAGCGCATCGGCGATCCCGGGCAGGGTCGCCAGCGGGGCACGGAAGAACCCCGTCGGGGTCATTCCCGCCAGCGCCCGGTCCAGGTCGGACTTGCACAGCGTCTCGGATTTGGCCACCGCGTCCAGCCCGGCCGGGGTCAGCACACTGTTGACATCGAGGTCCGGCCGCGCGTCGCGCAGCCCCGCGAGGATGTAGGCGGTGTAACTGTTGGCTGCGGGCCCCAGATTCGGTGGCAGAGCCATCTCGGGGCCGGCCTGCTCGACGATCTTCTGGACGTTGGCCGGTGTGCCGGTCGCCACCACACCGCGGTAGTCCAGCCCGGTGCCGCGGCTGAATTCGGTGGCCCACCGGGCGCTGTCGACGGCGGCCGCGCCGCCTTGCGACTGGCCGATGAGCGCCCACCTGGGCGACAGCGGTAGATCCATGTGGTGCATGGCGATCACCGAGTCGACGACACTGTGCGCGGTGGCCACGCTGTTGAGATAGCTCATCAGGCCCGGCGTTCCCAGCCCAGCGTAGTCCGAGCCCACCACGGCGTAACCCTCGTCGAGCCAATGGGTCAGGTACTCGTCGTCGCGTTGGCTGCGCGGGTGCGCCGACGGTGTGCAGCCGTCACCGAGACCGACGGTGCCGTGCGCCCAGGCGACCGTCGGCCAGCCTCCTGCCGGTGCCTCACCATGCGGCAGAAACACCGCCGCGGTGCTGACCGCCGCTGAATCATGCTGATTGACCGTTGAATACAGAATTCGGTAGGCACGCGCGGCACCGGACACCGACAAGGCCGGATCGAGCGGCACCGTCGCGATCAGCGTCCCCGGCGCCGGGATCGGACCCGCATGGTCACGGGCGTCCAGTCCCGACCAGTCCGGCACGTCGGCCGCCAGCGCCATCGGAGCTGATCCGAAGAACAGGGCACAGATCACGGCCGCGCCGGCCATCAACCGCAGTTTCACCATGTCAGGCTATGGCTTTCATACATCCTTCCCAAATATTGGGATATCAGTTCGATATTTTGAGACCATGGTGCGACCATGGCCAGGTGGCACGCACAACGATCGGAACCGCGCGCCGCTGGTCCATGTTGGTGATCGCGCTGTCGTCGACAACGTGCGCCAACGTGTTCATCAACGGTGCCGCATTCCTCATACCCACCCTGCACACCGAACGACACCTCGACCTGGCCCAGGCCGGCCTACTGGCGGCGATGCCCAGTTTCGGCATGGTGACCACGCTCATCGCCTGGGGCTACGTGGTGGACCGTGCCGGAGAGCGGCTGGTACTGGCCCTGGGGTCGGCACTGACCGC
The DNA here is from genome assembly GCF_001665685.1 of Mycobacterium sp. 852013-50091_SCH5140682. Taxonomy (GTDB): domain Bacteria; phylum Actinomycetota; class Actinomycetes; order Mycobacteriales; family Mycobacteriaceae; genus Mycobacterium. The sequence goes on along the minus strand of NZ_LZTB01000106.1, from coordinate 78,601 downwards.
GGCGGCCGCGTTCGGCGCCGCCTCGGTGAATTCGCTTGTGGCCACCGGAATTCTGTTGTTTTTCGGCGGGATGGCCGCCGCCAGCAGCAATTCGGCCAGCGGGCGGTTGGTGGTCGGATGGTTCCCGCCTGAACAGCGCGGCCTGGTGATGGGCATCCGACAGACCGCGACTCCGCTGGGAGTCGGCTTGGGCGCGTTGGTGATTCCGCGGTTGGCCCAGGCCTACGGTACCGGGCCGGCCCTGCTGTTCCCCGCGATCGTCTGCGCGGTGGCCGCCGTGGTCAGCGCGGTCGGTGTCATCGACCCGCCGCGCCCGCCGCGAGCCGAAGCTCCGGCCGAGCATCTGGCCAACCCCTATCGCGGTTCGGCACTGCTGTGGCGCATCCATGCGACGTCGGTGCTGCTGGTGATTCCGCAGGCGCTGCTGTGGACATTCGCGCTGACCTGGTTGATCGCCGACCGGGGATGGTCACCCGCCTCGGCAGGCGCCATCGTCACCGTGGCGCAGCTGCTGGGTGCCGGCGGCCGCATCGCCGCGGGCCGTTGGTCGGACGTCGTCGGCGACAGGCTGCGTCCCATCCGCACGATTGCGGTGGCGGCGTCGGTCACCATGGCCGTGCTGGCACTGACCGACTGGTTGGGCTCACCGATCAGCGTCACCCTGATGGTGATCGCCTCGGTGATCACGGTGTCCGACAACGGTTTGGCCTTCACCGGTATCGCCGAAATCGCCGGGCCGTTCTGGAGCGGGCGCGCGCTGGGAGCCCAGAACACCAGTCAACTCCTGGCTTCCGGGCTCACCTCGCCGATCTTCGGCGGCCTGATCGGCCTGGCCGGCTACCCGGCGGCCTTCGCGGTATGCGCGGTATTGCCCGCACTGGCCGTGCCGCTGGTTCCGGTTCGGGCCGAACCGCTCTGCCAAACCGCCTCGGACTGACCGGGTTCGGCGCTCAGAGTGAGTGCCCGGCCGCGTAGGCCGTGGCCCAATCCCTGACCGTGCGCAGGTACAGCCCCGAGTTGTTGTACGCCAGAAGCGCATCCATCCAGCCGATCGGGGTGCCCAGATCGTGTCCGCGATAACACAGGTAGCCCGCGGCGGCCAGGGCAGCGTCGTCGATGTTGTCGACGTTGACCACCCCGTCGTTGTGCGCGTCGACGCCGTAGAGCCGCCAGGTTTCCGGGATGAACTGCATCGGCCCCATCGCCTGCGCGTATTCGGGACTGCCTGCCTCGGAGTCGACAATGCGCAGATTGCCGTTGGTGCCATCGAGCTTCACGCCGCGGATCGGCGGGACCACGTCGCCGTTGGGCGCGATGCGGGCGCCCCGGTAGGTGCCGTTGCGGCTTTCCACAGTGCCGATTCCGGCCAACGTGGTCCAGCCGATGTGACATCCCGGATTGACGATCTCGGCCACCTTGGCCGCATACGCGTACGCCTCCAACGCGGCGACGGGTAACTCGAGCGCGGCAGCTCGCGATGCGGCCCACGCCGCGAGTTGGTCGGCGGGCCGGCCCCTGGCCGATATGTCGATATCGGGCACGTGATCGCCGGGCGGCGGCGGGATCCCCTCGGGAATCGGTGAACCGAAATGGCCGCTGCAGCTCGAAGCCATCACGATGGCCGTGGTGGCGATGACTGCCGCCGGCTGCAGCCAACGCCTACGTGGGTTGTCCGGTGCGCGGAGAGTCCGACGCCTCAACACCATGTCCTACAACGGTAGTCGGCGGTTGACGAGGATGCCCACGGCAACCGCCGCCGTCAACGCCAACAGCGCCAGCGCGATCCAGCTCGCGCTGGCATCCCCGCGCACAGTTTGATAACCGACCTGCTGCTCCAATGCCGAGTAGACAGAATCGAGTTCGTCGAGGCTGCTTGCCTGATACGCCTGGCCGCCGGAAATGTCGGCGATCTGACGCAGGCTGTTGTCGTCGGTGGGAACCGGAATCTGCTGGCCGTCGAGATCGACGCTGCCGTAAGGAGTGCCGAACGAAATCGTGGATATCGGCACATTTTGGGCTTTCGCGGCGCGGGCCGCCGTGAAAGCGCCCCTCGGCTCGTCCGGATCGGACGGAACCGTCTCCTTGCCGTCGGACTCCAGCACGATCCGCGCCGGTGGTGGACCGTCGCCGCCGCCCATGACCGCCCCCGCCGTCGCAATGGCCTGCAGCGCGGTGAAGATGCCTTCCCCCGTTGCGGTGCGTGGCTCGGGCTGCAGCGTGCCGATCGCGCGCTTGACGGCATCGTGGTCGGCGGTCGGGGCCACCAGCATGACCGCGCTCGACGAGAACTTGACGAGGCCGAGATTGATGCCCGACGTCAACTGGTCGGCGAAGTGCGTCGCCGCCGTACGGGCCGCCTCGATGCGGCTCGGCGCCACATCGGTGGCCGCCATCGATTCCGACACGTCGATCACCAGCATCACCACGGCCCGATTTCGCGGGACCCGGACGTCATCGGTGGGCCCGGCCATGGCGGTGGTCATGAGGGCGAGCGCGGCGACCAGCAGCGCGGCGGGCACATGCCGCCAGCGGCTGGGCTTGCGTGCGGGAGCGACCTGATCCAGCACCGCCATGTTCGCGAAACGCAGTACGCGCTTACGCCGGGCCCGCTGTATCCACAGGTAGATGGCGACCAGCAGCACGACGGCCAGCAGGCCCAGGAAGTACCACGGGTGGGCGAACCCGGAAAGACTCAGCTCATTCAGCATGAGGATTCCGACCTCCCGATGCCGCCACCACGATCAAACATTTGCTTGAGTATATAACTGAGGTAGGAGTGCAGCCCGTGACTCGACTTGCCCTACCGCGCAGACTGGATGGTGATATGACGACATTTGCCGTACCGGGCGCACTGGCACTGCTGCTGGTGCCCGTCGCACTGCTGGTGCTCTACGTCGTCATACAGATCGCCAGGAAGCGCCGCTTCCACAGCTTCACCGGCGCCACCGCGCCGCGTCGGTGGACTCGGCACCTGCCGGTGGCCCTCGCGCTGTGCGCCACGGTGCTGCTGACCGTTGCGCTGGCGGGGCCGACCCGCGAGATCCACGTCGCACGCAACCGCGCGGTGATCATGCTGGTGATCGACGAGTCCCGATCGATGGGGGCAACCGATGTGGCGCCCACGCGGCTTGCCGCAGCGCAGACCGCCGCCAAACAGTTCGCGAACCAACTCACCCCCGGGGTCAATCTGGGTCTGGTGGCGTTCGCGGGCAATGCCGCGCTGCTGGTGTCCCCGACCCCCGATCACAAGGCCACAGTGGCGGCTCTCGACCATCTGAGCCTCGACGATTCCACGGCCACCGGTGAAGCGATATTCACAGCGCTGCAATCGATCTCGTCAGTAGCCGCGGTGCTCACCTCCGACAACACCGACGCCCCGCCTGCCAGGATCGTGCTCGAATCCGACGGCGCGGCAAACAAGCCGGCGAATCAGGACAACCCGCGCGGCGCCTACACCGCCGCGCGCGCCGCGAAAGACCAAGGAGTGCCGGTGTCCACGATCGCCTTCGGCACCAAAGACGGTGTGGTCGAACTGAAGGACGAACACATCCCGGTACCTGTCGACGACAACATGCTCAAACGCATCGCCAACCTGTCCGGCGGACAGTCCTACAACGCCACCAGCGTCGACGAGTTGAGCCACAACTACCAATCGATCCAACAGCAGATCGGCTACCAGACCATCAACGGCCCCGATCGAGGTTGGTGGCTGCGCGCCGGCGCCCTTGCCGCGTTCCTGGCCGCGGTGTGCGCTCTGCTGATCAACCGCCGACTGCCGGTGTAGGCACGCTTTTCCGATTCGAGCCCGGATACGAGTACAAAGACGAGTAGTCGGCTACTCAAGCCTGCCACGGCCAAACGCGCGAAGGTGATCTGCAAACACAATCGAGGGAGATCGCCATGCCACACAACCGTGTCGAAGGTTCCGCGGATCGAGCCGGCAGCCGAGGCACGAAGCACGCGCGCGGTCACCTGCGACTCGTTGCCGGCGGTGCCGACGCGCCGTCAGAGCAGGCGTTACGAGCGGATGACGCAGATGCCCAGCCGCCCAACGACGGTGACGGCGCACCCGTCGGCTTCACTCTCCTGACCTGGTAACGACTCCCCCGGCTACGTCTTGCGGTGAGTCATCGCATCGCGCAATCGGTCGATCAACCCCTCGCCCGGCGCGAGAATCTTGTTGAGCGGTGCGCGGTTTGGCGCCGACGGATGCGGCCGAGTCGGTGCCAGCCGCCTGCTGTGCTCGAACTTCTCCCCGAGGTGCCGCAGGTCTGCCTCACTGCACGCTTCGCGCAACGCGGGCAGCACATCTCGTTCTTCATCCTCGAAGTGGCGCCGAACGTCGGCGATCAGCTTGGTGATCAACTCACCGAACTGGGCGTCGTCGATGTGGGACCCTTCGAGCCTCTTCATGACCCACTCGGCGTCGGTGTGCTCTTTGAGCTTCCGATTGGCGACCTCGTCGCCCGTGGGCAGCACCCGGCGCGCGATGGGATAGAGGTACTCCTCCTCGCCCACCGAATGGCGCACGAGCTCAGCGATGACGTGCTCGACGAGTTCACGCCTTTTCTCTCGTGTGGCGCTGCTCTCGATTTCTTTGAAGACCTCATCCACCTCACGGTGGTCGGTGATGATCATGTCGACGAGATCGTGCGTATCTGACGTCGTCATATCGACTCCTCAGCCAGGGCCGCCCGGACTACAGGCAACTCTGAGGCTAAGCCTGCCGCCTGCCAGATTCAATTAGCCCGGCTAGCGGTGAAATGCTGTGGGCACGGCTGATTTTGGCCGTTCGGTCACCTCGATGACCGGCGCGGGAGAATCAGCAGGGCAGCGGCGAAAAAACACACCGCGCCGATGAACGTGCCGAGGTTGGCCACCCGCTCGTCGATGGTGACGCCGGTCTTGCGGACGAAGGCCGCCAGCGCCGACACTCCGAACGCCACACAGCCCATCATGTTGATCCAGGCGGCCCGCCAGTCAATCGAATGCGGTGACCACAGGCCGACCGCCAGCACAGCCAGCGCGCCGCTGATCAGGAATGCCAAGGAGCCGGTGGCGTCGGGAGCCCACACATAGCGGCGCTCGGCGAGCACGGCATGGGCCCACACGGCGGCACCGGTGCTCACGTTGAACAAGATGGTTCCGGCGAACTGGATGGCCGCCGACCACCACGGGATGCCCCGCGGTGCCAGGGCGTACTGCATCCAGCCCGCGGTGGTGAAGAACCACGAGCCGATGAAGCACAGCACGTTCGTCGCCCCCGCCCCGGCCAACAAGGGGAAGCCGGGCACGGTGGCGACGGCGAAAAACGATGATCCGATCGCGAACAACCAGCATTGCCGCTGCAGTGTCGCGAACATCGCGGATTACGCTGCGCAGTCGACTAGCACGGCATTGACTCTGCATCCACGACGCGAAAGCCCAAGAGAGGAACGCCGAGAACGCAGAGTCAACACGAGACGGTACTCAGAGCAGCGACAGGATCCGCTCGCCGACCTCGCTGGTGGACAGTTTCTTGTCCCCGCGCGTGGCCAGATGTTCGGATACCGCTTTGTCCACCCGTGCCGCCGCATCGGTTTCACCGACATGGGCCAACAGCAGCGCGACACTCATCACCGCGGCCGTCGGGTCGGCGATGCCCTGCCCCGCGATGTCGGGCGCACTGCCGTGCACGGGCTCGAACATGGACGGATTGGTCCGCGTCGCATCGATATTGCCGCTGGCCGCCAACCCGATGCCACCGCACACCGCGGCCGCGAGGTCGGTGATGATGTCGCCGAACAGGTTGTCGGTGACGATGACGTCGAACCGGCCCGGGTCGGTGACCATGTGGATGGTGGCCGCATCGATGTGCTGGTAGGCAACCTCGACGTCGGGGAATTCCTCACCGACCTCGGCCACCACGCGCGACCACAGGCCGCCGGCGAACGCCAGCACATTGGTCTTGTGCACCAAGGTCAGATGCTTGCGCCGGGACTGGGCGCGCGTGAAGGCGTCGCGCACCACGCGCTCGACACCGTATGCCGTGTTGACGCTGACCTCGGTGGCCACCTCATGCGGCGTACCGACGCGCAGCGCCCCGCCGTTACCGGTGTAAGGGCCTTCGGTGCCCTCGCGGACCACGACGAAGTCGATGCCCGACACACCCGAAAGTGGGCTGCTGACACCGGGATAGAGCCGTCCCGGGCGCAGGTTGACGTGATGGTCCAGCGCGAAACGCAGTTTGAGCAGCAGTCCGCGTTCCAGCACGCCGCTGGGCACCGACGGGTCGCCGATGGCGCCGAGCAGGATGGCGTCGTAGCCGCGCAGCTCCTCGATGGTGGCCTCGGTGAGCAGTTCGCCGGTCGCGTGGTAACGCCGGGCGCCCAGGTCGTATTCGGTCTTCTCGACACCGGGCAGCACCGCGTCGAGCACCTTGACGGCTTCGGCGATGACCTCGGGACCGATACCGTCGCCGGCGATGATCGCTAGTCTCACGACAGATCAACCACTTCCAGCGTGCTGGCGCCGACCGCCGAGGCGATCGCGGCGCGCACATCCTCGGGGACATCGGTGTCCAGGCGCAGCATCACCGTGGCGTGATCGCCGCTGGTGTCCTGGCTCAGCTGGGCGGCAACGATGTTGACGTTCGCGCCGCCGAGCAGAGTGCCGATCTTGCCGAGGGCTCCCGGCTGATCGCTGTAGTTCACGATCAGGTTGTACCCCTCGGCGCGCAGATCGAAGTTGCGACCGTTGATCTGGACGATCTTCTCCACCAGCTGCGGGCCGGACAGCGTGCCCGCGACATTGAGCGACGAGCCGTCGGCGTGAACCGCACGGACGTCGACGACGCTGCGGTGGTTGGGGCTTTCGGTGGCGGTGCTGATCTCGGACGCCACGCCACGATCCGCGGCGAGTGCCGGGGCGTTGACGAACGTCACCTGCTCGTCGACCACCGCGGAGAACAGCCCGCGCAGCGCCGAAAGCTTCAGGATCTCAACGTCTTCCGACGCCAGCTCACCGCGGACCTGCACGGCCAGCGACACCGGCGGCGCGTCGGACAGGACACCGACCAGCAGACCCAGCTTGCGGACGAGGTCGAGCCACGGCGCCACCTCTTCGCCGACGGCGCCACCGCCGACGTTGACCGCGTCCGGCACGAACTCCCCGGCCAGGGCGAGCTTCACACTGGCCGCGACATCGGTACCGGCCCGGTCCTGGGCCTCCTCGGTGGAGGCACCGAGGTGCGGGGTGACGACGACCTGCGGCAGTTCGAACAGCGGGCTGTCGGTGCACGGTTCGGTGGCGAACACGTCGAGGCCGGCGGCCCGGACATGACCGCTGGTGATCGCGTCGGCGAGCGCCTGCTCATCGATCAGGCCACCGCGCGCAGCGTTGACGATGATCACGCCCGGCTTGGTCTTGGCCAGGTTTTCCTTGCCGATGAGGCCTGCGGTTTCCTTGGTCTTGGGCAGGTGCACCGAGATGAAGTCGGCACGGCCGAGCAGCTCGTCGAGGGGCAGCAATTCGATCCCGAGCTGGGCCGCGCGGGCCTGAGACACGTAGGGGTCGTAGGCGACGATGTGCGCACCGAATGCGGCGAGCCGCTGGGCGACGAGCTGTCCGATGCGACCAAGGCCCACCACGCCGACGGTCTTACCGAAGATCTCGGTGCCGGAGAACGACGAGCGCTTCCAGGTGTGGTCGCGCAGGGTCGCGTCCGCGGCCGGGATCTGGCGGGCCGCGGACAGCAGCAGGGCCAGGGCGTGCTCGGCGGCGCTGTGAATATTGGAGGTCGGGGCGTTGACGACCAGCACGCCACGGGCGGTGGCGGCGTCGACGTCGACGTTGTCCAGACCGACACCGGCGCGGGCGACGATCTTGAGTTTCGGGGCGGCGGCGAGCACTTCGGCGTCAACGGTGGTGGCCGAACGCACCAGCAGGGCATCCGCCTCGGGCACCGCGGCCAGGAGCTTCTCGCGGTCCGGTCCGTCGACCCACCGGACCTCTACTTGGTCGCCGAGGGCGGCGACGGTTGATTCGGCGAGCTTGTCGGCGATCAGTACAACGGGGAGACTCACGCGGACAGCCTAGTGTGTGGGCCTTACCACGCCTGCACCGCGTGCGGTGTACTGGTGGCGTGGACGTCACCGTCGTAGGGAGCGGCCCCAACGGCCTGGCCGCAGCCGTGGTGTGCGCGCGCGCCGGCCTGTCGGTGCGGGTCATCGAAGGCCAGCCCACCGCGGGTGGCGGCACGCGCACCGCGGCTGACCCCGAGTACCCGGGCGTGGCGCACGACGTGTGCTCGGCCGTGCACCCGCTGGCCTACGCGTCGCCGTTCTTCGCCGAGTTCGGGCTGGCCGACCGCATCGAGCTGAACGTGCCGGAGATCTCCTACGCCAACCCGCTGCCCGGCCGGCCTGCGGCGCTGGCCTACCGCGACCTCGATCGCACCTGCGCCGAACTGGCCGACGGCGCATCGTGGCGGTGGCTGCTGGGTCCGATGGTGCCGCGCAGCGCAGCGGCTACCGCGTTCGTGCTGGGCGACAAGCGCTCGGTGCCACCGGATCCCGTCACCTCGGCCAGGCTTGCCCTGCGCATGCTGACGCAGGGCGGCCCCGCGTGGGGGCTGCTGCGTGGGGAAGATGCCCGCGCATTGTTCACCGGCGTAGCCGCACACACGATTTCGCAGATGCCGTCGATGACGTCGTCAGGGCTGGGCATGATGCTGGCGGTGCTGGCCCACTCGGTGGGGTGGCCGGTGCCGACCGGCGGCAGCCAAGCCATCGCCGACGCGTTGATCGCCGACTTGCTGAACCACGGCGGCGAATTGGTGCTCGGCCAACCGGTCACCGAACCGCCGCGCGGCGTGGTGCTCTACGACACCCCGGCCAAAGCGCTGCTGAGCATCTACGGTGACCGGCTGCCCTCACGGTACGCCGCGGCGCTGCGCAGACTGCGCCCCAATCCCGGCGTCGCCAAAGTCGATTTCGTGCTGGCCGACGAGATTCCCTGGCGCGACGCGCGACTGGCGCGCTCGGTGACCTTCCACTTGGGCGGCACCCGCGCGCAGATGGCCCGCGCGGAGCGCGAGGTCGCCGAGGGCCGGCACGCCGACTGGCCCATGGTGCTGGCCGCGTCGCCACACGTCGCCGACCCGAAAAGGGTTGACGCACAAGGACGTCGGCCGTTCTGGAGTTACGTCCACGTGCCCCGCGATTCACCGGTCGACCAAACCGAGACCGTCATCGAGATCATGGAACGCTTCGCACCTGGATTCCGCGACATCGTCGTGGCCACCCGCGGTGTGCCCGCATCCCGGATGGCCGAGCACAACGCCAGCCTCGTCGCAGGCGACATCACCGGCGGCGGCAACAGCGCATGGCGTGCCCTCGCCGGGCCGACGCTGCGACTGAATCCGTGGGCAACGCCGGCGCCTGGGGCGTATCTGTGTTCGGCGGCCGCTCCGCCCAACGGCGGCGTGCACGGCATGTCCGGTTACTACGCCGCCCGCACCGCACTGAAACGCGAGTTCGGCATCACGACCATGCCTACGCTGGCGCCATGACCAAAGTCGCCGTCATCTACTACTCCGCCACCGGGCACGGCTCGTCCATGGCACGCCGCGTCGCGACCGCTGCCGAATCCGCAGGCGCCGAGGTTCGGGTGCGTCCCGTCGCCGAGACCGCCGACCCGCAATCCTTCGCTCATAACCCGGCCTGGACCGCGAATTACCAAGCCACCAAAGATCTTCCGACGGCTACCGGCGACGACATCGTGTGGGCCGACGCGGTGATCTTCGGCTCCCCCACCCGGTTCGGTTCTGTCGCTTCGCAATTGCGCGCCTTCCTCGACTCACTCGGCGGCCTGTGGTCACAGGGCCAGCTCGCCGACAAGGTCTACGCGGGGTTCACGTCGACCAACACCGCCCACGGCGGGCAAGAGACCACGCTGCTGACCCTGTACGTCACGCTCATGCACTGGGGCGGCATCATCGTGCCGCCGGGCTACACCGAGCCACTCAAATTCGCCGATGGCAACCCGTACGGCGCGAGCCTGCTGGCCAACCACGACAACATCGAGGAGTTCGACGAGACGACCTACAACGCGCTCGATCACCTGGCACGTCGCGTGGTGCGCGTCGCCGACCGGCTCGGCGGCTGAAAACTGCTGCGCTTGCGCGCCATTGGCCGGCCTTACGGTTGAGCCGTGAGCACTTGGGGAGTTGCGCGCTTGGTCGGGTCCGTTCCGCATACCGACCCGGTCATGAAGATCATCGGGGTCGGTGATCTCGAGCTGTATCGGGTGAGCCCGCCACTGTGCGGCTATCACGTGATCGCCGCGGAGCAGACCACATGGGCCATGCGGGCGCAGTACATCTACCCGGACGGTCGCATCGAACCTGCCGAACCCGACGACCCGGTGTCGACGGACCTGTACGGGGTGACGGGCGAGGCCCTACAAATCGACAGGGACGAGAAGTTGCCCGGCAGCGCCGACGGCAGAAACGTCGAGCGCACCCTGGCAGGCATCGGTTACCGGATCATCTAGAAACGCGAAAGGCCAGTTATTGCACGCTTTTTCGAACTTCGCGTGCAATAACTGGCCAGTCGGCGTGTGTACTAGGCCGTTTCGGTGATCGGCCGGTCGACCCAGCTCATCAGGTCGCGCAGCTTCTTGCCGGTGACCTCGATCGGGTGCTCGGCGTTGGCCTTACGCAGACCCTCGAGCTCCTTGTTGCCGTTCTCGACGTTGGCGACGAGGCGCTTGACGAAGGTGCCGTCCTGGATGTCCTTGAGGATGGCGCGCATCCGCTCCTTGGTGTCGGCGTCGATGACCCGCGGGCCCGACAGGTAGCCACCGAATTCGGCGGTGTCGGACACCGAGTAGTTCATGCGGGCGATGCCGCCCTCGTACATGAGGTCGACGATGAGCTTGAGCTCGTGCAGCACCTCGAAGTAGGCCATCTCGGGGGCGTAGCCCGCCTCGACCATGACCTCGAAGCCAGCCTTGACCAGTTCTTCGGTGCCACCACAGAGGACGGCCTGCTCACCGAACAGGTCGGTCTCGGTCTCTTCCTTGAAGGTGGTCTTGATGACGCCGGCGCGCGCCCCGCCGATCGCGGCGGCGTACGACAGCGCCAGCGCCTGGCCCTCACCCTTGGGGTCCTGGTCGATGGCGATCAGGCAGGGCACGCCCTTGCCGTCGACGAACTGGCGACGCACCAGGTGGCCGGGGCCCTTGGGGGCGACCATGCCGACGGTGACGTTGGCCGGGGGCTTGATCAGGCCGAAGTGGATGTTCAGGCCGTGGCCGAAGAACAGCGCGTTGCCGTCTTCGAGGTTGGGCTCGATGTCGTTCTTGAAGATCTCGGCCTGCGCGGTGTCGGGCGCGAGCACCATGATCACGTCGGCCCACTTGGCCACCTCAGCCGGGGTGTCGACCTCCAGGCCCTGCTCCTCGACCTTGACGCGGGACTTCGAGCCCTCCTTCAGACCGACCTTGACCTGCACCCCCGAGTCGCGCAGCGACAGCGAATGGGCGTGGCCCTGGCTGCCGTAGCCGATCACACCGACCTTGCGGCCCTGGATGATCGACAGATCCGCGTCGTCGTCGTAGAACAGTTCGATTGCCATGCGTGAGTTTTCCTTCTCTTTCCTAGCTCTACAGCTTGTTAGTGACGCTACTTCGCCGTCCCGATGCCGCGCGGACCGCGTGACACCGACACCACGCCGGACTGCGCAAGCTCCCGGATACCGTACGGCTCCAGGACGCGCAATAGGGCTTCCAATTTCTCCTGCGTGCCGGTGGCCTCGACGGTCAGCGACTCCGTCGACACGTCGACGACCTTGGCACGGAACAGGTTGACCGCTTCGATCACCTGGCTGCGGGTGCTCGCATCGGCCCGCACCTTGATCAGCGCCAGCTCGCGGGCCACCGAATTGTCCTCGTCCTGCTCGACGATCTTGATCACGTTGATCAGCTTGTTGAGCTGCTTGGTGATCTGCTCCAGCGGCGAGTCCTCGACGCTGACCACGATGGTCATCCGGGACATGTCCTTCTGCTCCGTCGCACCGACGGCCAGCGACTGGATGTTGTAGCCGCGCCGCGAGAACAACGACGCCACGCGCGCGAGCACGCCCGGCTTGTCCTCGACGAGCACCGACAAGGTGTGGGTGGGAGTTGCGTTGGTCATCAGGCGTGTCCCTCGTTGCCTTCGTCATCAAACAACGGCCGGATGTCCCGCGCCGCCATGATCTCGTCGTTGCTGGTGCCTGCGGCGACCATCGGCCACACCTGCGCATCGGCGCCGACGATGAAGTCGATCACCACCGGGCGGTCGTTGATGGCCTGAGCCTGCCGGATCACGTCTTCGACGTCTTCGGCACGCTCACAACGCAATCCGACGCAACCCAGGGCCTCGGCCAGCTTGACGAAGTCCGGAATCCGGTGCGAGTGGGTGGCCAGGTTGGTCTGGCTGTAGCGCTCGTCGTAGAACAGCGTCTGCCACTGCCGCACCATGCCCAGGTTGCCGTTGTTGATCAGCGCGACCTTGATGGGCGCACCCTCGAGCGCGCAGGTGGCCAACTCCTGGTTGGTCATCTGGAAGCAACCGTCGCCGTCGATGGCCCACACCTCGGCTTCGGGCCTGGCGAACTTCGCGCCCATGGCCGCCGGAACCGCGAAGCCCATGGTGCCCAGACCACCCGAGTTCAGCCAGGTGCGCGGGTTCTCGTACTTCACGAACTGTGCGGCCCACATCTGGTGCTGGCCCACCCCGGCGACATAGACGGCGTCGGGCCCGGCGAGCTTGCCCAGGGTCTCGATCACGTACTCGGGGCTCAGGCTGCCGTCACTCTGCGGGCCGTAGCTCAGCGGGTAGGTGCTCTTGACGCCGCTCAGGTACTCCCACCAGCCGTCCAGCTTCAGCGTCGCCGCACTGGTGCCGATCTTGCGCAACGCCTCGGTCAGATCGGTGATGACGGCCTTGACGTCGCCCACGATCGGGACGTCGGCGTGCCGGTTCTTGCCGATCTCAGCCGGGTCGATGTCGGCGTGGATCACCTTGGCGTCCGGCGCGAACGAGGACAGCTGCCCCGTCACCCGGTCGTCGAAGCGGGTGCCCAGCGCGATCAGCAGGTCACTGCGCTGCAACGCCGCCACCGCCGACACCGTGCCGTGCATACCCGGCATCCCCATGTGCTGAGGGTGGCTGTCGGGGAAAGCGCCGCGGGCCATCAGCGTGGTGACCACCGGGATCCCGGTCAATTCGGCCAGTTCCAGCAACTGTTCACACGCGTCGCCGCGGATCACGCCGCCACCGACATAGAGCACCGGCTTGCTGGCCTCCGAGATCAGCTTGGCGGCCTCCCGGATCTGGCGGTTGTGCGGCTTGGTGTTCGGCTTGTAGCCGGGCAGGTCGATGCGCGGCGGCCAGCTGAACGTGCACTGCCCCTGCAGGATGTCCTTGGGGATGTCGACGAGAACCGCACCCGGCCGTCCGCTCGCTGCGATGTGGAAGGCCTCGGCGATGACCTTGGGGATGTCGTCGCCGTTGCGAACCAGGAAGTTGTGCTTGGTGATCGGCATCGTGATGCCGGAGATGTCGGCTTCCTGGAAGGCGTCGGTACCGATCAGGCTGCGTCCGACCTGACCGGTGATCGCCACCACCGGAATCGAATCCATCTGAGCATCGGCCAACGGCGTCACCAGGTTGGTCGCCCCCGGGCCCGAGGTGGCCATCATCACGCCGACCTTGCCGGTGGCGTGGGCGTATCCACTCGCGGCGTGGCCTGCGCCCTGCTCGTGGCGCACCAACACGTGGCGCAGCTTCTGCGAGTCGAAGAGCGGATCGTAGACGGGCAGCACCGCTCCGCCGGGGATGCCGAAGATGACGTCGACGCCGATCTCCTCCAGCGAACGGATGACCGCCTGAGCGCCTGTCATCTGAAGCGGCGCAACCCTTTTCGACTGGGTCTGCGTGGACTGGGCGGCGGTCGACGTGCCGTTGGCCGGGTCGGCCGACTGTTCGGGCGGTCGCGTTGTCGGTGCGCTCACGGTTTCCTCTTCACGTTCTCTTCGGAAATCTCGGTTTTCAATGATGGTCAGACGCGCTGGAAGCAACAAAAAACCCCCGTCAGCAGGCTGCTGTACGAGGGTGGCGCGTCGATGCTGTTGGCTATGCCCGGCAGAGGGCCAGCGCGGCATCAACGCGCCAACCAATTACTACGAGCAATCCGGGGGTCTGCATAACCATTGACGGTAGCTGGCGCACAGGTCGAAGGTCAAATTGCGGCCGGCCTGCGCCGACCGCTCGGGACACCGGGCCGGACCCGACCGCGCGCAGTGCAAGGATGGATGTCGTGAGCTCCCGTTCTGCAACCAAACCGGTCGTCATCCGAATGTCGCCGATGGCGCACATCGCGGTCGGGTTCTTTGCACTCGGCCTGCTGACGTTGGTGCTCACCAATCCCACCTGGGGCACGCCCCTGTTGATCCTGCCGATCGGGTTGTCCTACGCCATCATCCGCTACCGGACCATCGCTGATCATGACGGCGTGACCGCGCGCTCGCTGCTCGGCAGCCGCACGGTGGCGTGGCCGGAGATCGACGGATTACGTTTCGACCGGTCGTCGTGGGCCGTCGCCCACTTGCGTGACGGATCAGAACTGCGCCTACCTGCGGTCACGTTTGCGATGCTTCCGCTGCTCACCGAGGTCAGCGGCGGACGCGTCCCGAACCCGTACGCGTAGCGCCGTCAGCGCAGCGGATTTCCGCCGTTGAGCAGGGCCCACAGTCCGATTCCGACGCCGATGCCCACCAGCAGCGCGACGAACGACCCGACGAACGGGCGGCGCGCCCAGCCCCGCCCGGCGTCGAAACCGTACCGACCTGGACCGGTCAGCACGATCGCGGCGGCGACGGCGACAGGAATCAGCCGATATTCGTGGCCGTCGGTCATGAAACTGGACAGTCGGGCGTCCTCGTGCGCGGCCATCGCATCGACCAGCACGCCGTTGATCAGATAGGCCAGTGCGCCGGCCGCCGCGACCGGGGTGAAGAGGCCGAGGACCAGCAGCACACCGATGGCCAGCTCGCCGCCGGTCGCAACGTAGGTCACGATGTCGGCGTGCTGGAAACCTGCGTGCTGCAGCCAGGTCTTGAACCCGTCGAGGCCGGGGCCACCCCACCAGCCGAATGCCTTCTGCAGGCCGTGGATGATCAGTAGCCCGCCCACGGCCAGGCGCAGGATGAGCAGCCCCAGGTCCTGGGTGCCGCGTCGGCCCGCCGCTCTCACGCGGTCGTCGAGCATGGGGTCGCGTTCGATCTCGGCGGGTTCGGCGCCGTAGGGACCGAGCGGCTGACGCAGGCCCGGCTGCACGTATGGCAGCGGCTCGGGCTCGCCCATCAGCGGGAAACCTGACTGGTCAGCAGGCTTGGCGGAGTCGTACCGCGGGATGGCGGTGGTTTCGAAATCGCCGCCGTACGTGGCCGACGGCAGATCGTCTTCGGGGTCGACCAGGCTCGCCGTGGCAGGTCTGGCGGAGTCGCCGGTGCCCGAACTATCTGGTCTCTGCCAAGCGAGTGGGTCCTGCGAGTGACTGGTCACGCTGCCCAGGGTAAGTGCAAGTCAAGCCCGAACCGGGTATTTACCCCGGCGCTGCCGCCTGGTATTGGCACCTGAGACGCTGTTACCGCAAAGGACACGGTTGCCCGGCGTGGCGAGCACTGCGCGACCATCCGTAATCTGGCGACATGGAATCGCGTCGGCGGATATCGGTGGTGGCCGCCGTTGTGTGTGCCGTGATGTTGGCCGGCTCGGGGTGTGCTCGGTTCAACGCGGCCCAGTCGGAGCCGTTCACCACCGAACCTCAAATGGGCCCGCCGCCGTCCTCGTCGCCGCCACCTCCTCCGCCGCTGCCGGCAAAACCTTTCCCCAAGGAATGCCCGGCACCCGGGGTGATGCAGGGCTGCCTGGACAGCACCAGCGGTTTGATCATGGGCCCCGACAGCCAGTCGGCGCTCGTCGCCGAACGGCTCACCGGTGCTGTCAAAGAGGTATCCACCAAGGCCGAACCGAAGGTCAAGGTGGTCATCCCCGTCGATCCCTCCGGCGACGGCGGTCTGCTCGACATCGTCCTGTCCCCCACCTACGCGCAGGACCGGCTGATGTACGCCTACATCAGTACGCCGACCGACAACCGGGTCATCCGCATCGCCAACACCGATCCGCCCAAGCCGATCCTGACGGGCATCCCCAAAGGCGCGACCGGCAACACCGGCTCGCTGATCTTCACCAGTCCGACCACGCTGCTGGTGCAGACCGGTGACGCGGGCAATCCGGCCATGGCAGCCGATCCGGCCTCGCTGGCGGGCAAGGTGCTGCGGATCGAGCAGCCCACCACGGTCAATCAGGCGCCGGTCACCACCGCGTTGAGCGGCTTGGGTGCCGGCGGCAGCATGTGCGTGGATCCGACCGACGGTTCTCTGTACGTCACCGACCGCGGCCCGACCGCCGACCGCCTGCAGCGGATCACCAAGGATTCCAAGGTGTCGACGGTGTGGACCTGGCCGGACAAGCCAGGGGTGGCCGGGTGCGCAGCCCTCGACAGCACCGTGCTGGTCAACTTGGTCAACACCAAGAAGACCGTCGCCGTGCGGTTGGCCAAGGACACCGGTGCGGTCACGGGTGAACCTGAGGTGCTCCGCGACAACGTCCGCGGCCACGCCTGGGCACTGCAACTCTCACCCGACGGCAACGTGTGGGGCGCGACGGTGAACCGGACGGCCGGTGACGCCGAGAAGCTCGACGACGTGGTGTTCCCGCTGTTCCCGCAGGGCGGTGGCTTCCCCCGCAGCAACGCCGACAAGACCTGATACACAACGCTTTTCGATATCGCGCCGCGGCCGGCGCGGCCCGCAGCTCCGCCTGAACCGCGCCCGCACACGGCGTCCCGTAGCATGAGCCGGATGCCCGACCGCCAGCGCCGTAGATACGCGCCGCGGCTGCCACGCGAGCAACGCCAGCAACAGCTGCTCGATGCGGCGATGACGGTGCTTGCCGACTGCCCGCTGCAAGAGCTGAGCATGGAGGCCGTCGCCGAGGCAGGCGGTGTCGGTAAACCGGTGCTGTACAAGGCGTTTCATACCCGGGCCGAGCTGGTCGCCGCGCTGCTGACCCGCGAGCACGAGCGCGGCCTGCAGCAGGTGCGGGCGACGATGCGGGCCGATCTCTCCGCCATCGAACCCAGCGGCGCCTACTCCGCCGCCGTGTCCGCGCTCGTGCGCTGCGCGCTGGAGAACCCGACCCGATGGCGACTCATCCTCACCGCGCCCGACAGCGTGCCACGCGAGTACCGCGACGCGCTGCACACCGCGCGCTCCGACGTCGTGATGCGCGCCCAGGAATTGGCGAAGGCAGGCACGGCGCTGGATCCGCGCCTGGCACAACTCGATCCGGCGCTGCTCGGGCACACCATGCTGTCGTTCGCGGAGATGCTGGGCCGCCTCGCCATCAACGAAGCGACGCCGTATCCGCGGGAACGGCTGGAGCAGTTCGCCATGGTCGCGATGACCATGTTCGCCGGAGCGGGCTGAGCGCTATCCCTGGCCGCAGGCCGCCAACACCAGTTCGCGCACGCGGGCGGCGTCGGCCGAACCCTTGGTGGCCTTCATCACCGCGCCCACGACAGCACCCGCGGCCTGCACCTTGCCACCGCGGATCTTCTCGGCGATATCGGGGTTGGCCGCCAACGCCTCGTCGACGGCCGCCTGGATCAGCGAATCGTCGCGGACCAGGGCCAGGCCCCGATCGTTCATCACCTGTTCGGGCTCGCCCTCGCCTGCCAGCACGCCCTCGACCACCTGGCGGGCCAGCTTGGTGGACAGCTTCCCGTCGTCGACCAGCTTCAGCACCGCCGCCACCTGCGCGGGGGTGATCGGCAGCGCGTCGAGTTCGACGCCGCTTTCGTTGGCTTTCTGCACCAGGAAATTGCCCCACCATGCGCGCGCACCCTCGCTGGATGCGCCGTGCTCGACGGTGGCGGCGACCAGTTCGACGGCGCCTGCGTTGACCAGGTCGCGCATCACCTCGTCGGAGATGCCCCAATCCTGCTGAATTCGCTTGCGCGCCAACCACGGAAGCTCGGGGATGGTAGTGCGCAGCCGGTCCACCAGCTCATCGCTGGGCGCGATCGGCTCCAGATCAGGCTCGGGGAAATAGCGGTAATCCTGCGCGGTCTCCTTGCTGCGGCCCGCGGTGGTGTGCCCGTCCTCGTGGAAGTGCCGGGTCTCCTGTGTCACGGTGCCGCCCGCCTGCAGCACGGCGGCCTGTCTGCGCATCTCGTAGCGCACCGCGACCTCGACGCTCTTGAGCGAGTTGACGTTCTTGGTCTCGGTCCGGGTGCCGAACTCCGCGGCGCCCTTGAGCTTGAGTGACACGTTGGAGTCGCAGCGCATCGACCCCTGGTCCATCCGCACGTCGGAAACATCCAACGCGCGCAACAGGTCCCGCAGCGCGGTGACATACGCGCGAGCGATCTCCGGCGCCCGCTCGCCGGTGCCCTCGATGGGTTTGGTGACGATCTCGATCAGCGGAACGCCTGCGCGGTTGTAGTCGGCCAGCGACGTGGTGGCACCGGCGATGCGGCCGGTGTCGCTGCCAAGGTGGGTCAGCTTGCCGGTGTCCTCTTCCATGTGCGCGCGTTCGATCTCGACGCGCCAGGTGGTGCCGTCGTCGAGCGGGACGTCGAGGTATCCGTTGACCGCGATGGGCTCGTCGTACTGCGAGATCTGGTAGTTCTTGGGTTGATCGGGATAGAAGTAGTTCTTGCGGGCGAACCGGCCCCATGGCGCGATCTGGCAGTTCAGCGCCAGCCCGATGCGGATCGCCGACTCCACCGCGGCCTCGTTGAGGACGGGCAGCGAGCCGGGCAGGCCGAGGCACACGGGGCACACCTGGGTGTTGGGCTCGGCTCCGAACCGGTTGGCGCAGCCGCAGAACATCTTGGTCGCCGTGGAGAGCTCGACGTGCACCTCCATTCCCATCACGGGGTCGTAAGCGGCGAGCACGTCGTCGTAGTCAAGAAGTTCCGCGGCAACAGACATGGACACGATCCTAATTGGACGGGTTCAGGCCAGGCCCGGGTGCACTCCCGGTGTCAGTCCGGCCGCCGCCGACATGCGCTGCAGCGCGGTGAGCAGGGCCGCCCGCTGCCCTTCCGACAGTGGTGCGGTGATCTGATCCTCCAGGTCGCGCACCACACGGTCCAGGCCCGGCAGCACCTCGCGGGCGCTCTTGGTGAGCGACACGGCGAACGCCCTGCGGTCCGTCGGATGCGGTAGCCGCTCGACCAGGCCCTGCTCCTCCAGCGCGTCGACCATGGCCACCATCACGTTGCGGTGCAATCCGAGGCGTACCGACAGCTCACGCTGTGACTGCCCGTCGACCTCGGCGAGAGCGAGCAGGATCGCGGTGGCCCGCGGGTGAAGGCCCAGCGATTCGAGCCGCCGCTTGAACTCGTCGGCGATGTGCGCCCCGAGCTGCGAGAGCAGGAAGGGAATGCGCTCGTCGAGTGCGGCGATGCCGGTCTGATCCTGCGTCATGACCGGACACTAGCACTCGTCATGATTGTCATCTATCGTGACTATCACTATTAGTGATCAAATTTGGAGGTAAGCATGCGCATCACGATCTTCGGAGCCAACGGCGCCACCGGCCGCATCCTCACCCGGCAGGCGCTCGACGCCGGTCACGCCGTGATCGCCGTGACCCGCCATCCCGAGCAGTTCCCCATCACCGATCCCGACCTGACCGTGACGCAGGCCGATGTCCGCGACCTCGCCGCCGTCACCGCCGCGGTCGAGGGCACCGACGCCGTGTTGTCCACGCTGGGCGTCACGTTCACCATGGCACCCGTCGACACGTATTCCGTCGGCGTGGCCAACATCGTCAGCGCGATGCACAAGACCGGCGTGGATCGGCTCGCTGTCGTCAGTTCGACTGCGATCGCCGACTATCCCGGCCGCACCGACACGCCTTTCGCCTTGCGCGTGGTGCAGCCACTGATCAGCAGCGTCTTCGGTAAGACGCTCTACGCCGACATGCGCCGGATGGAAGACATCGTGACCGACAGCGGACTGAACTGGACGATCGTCCGGCCCTCCGGCCTGTTCGACCTACCGGACGTCACCGAATACCTTGCCGGACAACGTGACCCGGTGGGCGCGTTCACGTCGCGCACGGATCTGGCCGACTATCTGCTGAAGCTGGCCGAGTCACCGAAAACCGGTGCGACCGTGACCATTTCGACGACGGTCGACAACCCGTCCATGTGGCAGCTGCTGCGCCGCGAGGCCTTCAAGAGCGCGTGAGTTGTCCCGCAAGTTCTCCCCGCGAACAGACATCAAAGTCCGCGACACGCCGCGTTTCGGGTACCGCCACGTCTGCTCGCGCGGGGAACTCAGCCCGGCTAAGTCTCAGCCGAAGAACTCCGCCGCGTCGTCATATCGGTGCTGCGACACCAGCTTGAGCCTGCGCGTGGCGTCGGCCAAGGCCACCCGCTCGATGTTCTCGCCCCGCAGCGACACCATCATCCCGTACTCGCCGGCATGTGCGGCGTCGGCGGCATTGACCCCGAACAGGGTGGCCAGCACCCGGTCGTAGGCCGTCGGCGTCCCGCCGCGCTGCACGTGACCGAGCACCGTGGTGCGCACTTCCTTCTTGATCCGCTTCTCGATCTCGACGCCGAGTTGGTGGGCGACGCCGGTGAACCGGACATGGCCGAACTCGTCGATACCGCCGTCGCGCAGCTGCATCGACCCTTCGGCGGGCTTGGCGCCTTCGGCGACGACGCAGATGAAGTGCGAATCACCGCGCTGGAAGCGCTGTTTGATCAACCGGCAGACCTCTTCGACGTCGAACGGATGCTCGGGGATCAGCGTCATGTGCGCGCCGGAGGCCATGCCTGCGTTCAGTGCGATCCACCCGGCGTGGCGACCCATCACCTCGACGAGCATCACCCGCTGATGAGATTCGGCGGTGCTGTGCAGCCGGTCGATGGCCTCGGTGGCGACCTGCAGCGCCGTGTCGTGACCGAAAGTGACGTCAGTGCAATCGATGTCGTTGTCGATGGTCTTGGGCACGCCCACCACCGGCACGTTCTCCTCGGACAGCCAGTGCGCCGCGGTCAGCGTGCCTTCCCCACCGATCGGGATCAGCACATCGATGCCGTTGTCCTCCAACGTCTGCTTGATCCGGGGTAGCCCGGCCCGCAGCTCCTCGGGATTCACGCGCGCGGTGCCGAGCATGGTGCCACCTTTGGCGAGCAACCGATCGTTGCGGTCGTCGTTCCTGAGCTGCACCCGGCGGTCTTCGAGCAAACCTCGCCAGCCGTCCTGGAATCCGACGACCGTCGAGCCATACCGCACATCGCAGGTACGCACCACCGCACGGATGACCGCGTTGAGACCAGGACAGTCACCGCCGCCGGTCAAGACTCCGATCCGCATCAGTCAGTTGCTCCTCGTGTGCGCATGTGTTCTATCTTGCCCGGCAGCCCAGGAGGCTGCCGGGCAAGGGTAGAAACTGCAGGTGGGCCTACGTTCGGACAGGACTCAGAGTGCGCTCGGCATTGGGCCGCGAGCCGCCTCGTAGGCGGCGCCGACGCGGTAGAGCCGGTCGTCGGCCAGAGCCGGTGCCATGATCTGCAGGCCGACCGGTAGGCCGTCATCGGGCGAAAGGCCTGACGGAACCGACATTCCGCAGTGCCCGGCCAGGTTGAGCGGCAGGGTGCACAGATCGAACAGGTACATCGCCAGCGGATCGTCGACCTTCTCCCCGATGCCGAAGGCCGTGGTCGGAGTCGTCGGGGTGACCAGAACGTCGACGGTTTCGTAGGCGCGTTCCAGGTCGCGGGCGATCAACGTCCGGACTTTCTGGGCCTGGTTGTAGTACGCGTCGTAATACCCGGCCGACAGCGCGTAGGCGCCGATCATGATGCGGCGCTTGACTTCTGGACCGAAACCGGCAGCCCGGGTCAGCGCCATCACCTCTTCGGCGCTGCGCGTGCCGTCGTCACCGACGCGCAAGCCGTACCGCATGGCGTCGAAGCGCGCCAGGTTGCTGGACACCTCCGAAGGCAGGATCAGGTAGTAGGCCGCCATCGCATGGTCGAAGTTCGGGCAGTCGACCTCGGTGACCTCCGCGCCGAGCGCCGTGATCTGCTCGACAGCCGCGTTGAACGATGCGAGAACGCCGGGCTGATATCCGTCGCCGCGCAGCTGCTTGACCACTCCGACCCGAACACCCTTGAGGTCGCCCTGTGCGCCGGCCTTGGCCGCACCCACCACATCTGGGACCGGCACGTCGACCGACGTCGAGTCGTGAGGATCGTGGCCGGCGATGACCTGGTGCAGCAGTGCGGTGTCGAGCACCGTGCGCGCACACGGCCCACCTTGGTCGAGCGACGACGCGCAGGCGATCAGCCCGTAGCGGCTGACCGTGCCGTATGTGGGTTTGACGCCGACGGTCGCCGTCAGCGCCGCCGGCTGCCGGATGGACCCACCGGTGTCGGTACCGATGGCCAGCGGCGCCTGGAAGGCCGCCAGCGCTGCTGCGCTGCCGCCCCCTGAGCCGCCCGGCACCCGGTCGGTGTTCCACGGGTTGCGGGTCGGGCCGTACGCGGAGTTCTCGGTCGAGCTGCCCATGGCGAACTCGTCCATGTTGGTCTTGCCCAGGATCGGGATGCCTGCCGCGCGCAGCTTGGTGGTCACCGTCGCGTCGTACGGCGAGCGCCAGCCCTGCAGGATCTTCGACCCGGCCGTGGTCGGCGCGTCGGTGGTGGTGAAGACGTCCTTGAGCGCCAGCGGAACACCGGACAGCGGCGAGGCCAGCGTCTCGCCCGCGGCGACCTGACGGTCGACGGCGGCGGCTGCGGCCAGCGCCTCCTCGGCGCCGACGTGCAGGAACGCATGGAAGCGCTCATCGGTCGCGGCGATCTGGTCCAGATGCGCCTGGGTGACCTCGGTGGAGGTGACCTCACCGGCGGCGATCTGGGCGCCGAGGGTCGCTGCGTCGTAGCGAGTGAGATCGGTCATTCTGCTTCTCCCAGGATCCGCGGCACCGCGAACCGCCCGTCCTCCGCCTTGGGCGCCGCGGCCAGCGCCTCGTCCTGGGTCAGGCACGGCGCGACGACGTCGGGCCGTGTGACGTTGACGTCTTTGAGGGGGTTGTCGGTGGCCTCGACGCCGGTGACGTCGACGGATTGGATCCGGCCGACGTGGGCAAGGATGGCATCGAGTTGACCGGCGAAACTGTCCAACTCGTCATCGGTCAGCGCCAGCCGGGCCAGATGCGCCAGGTGGGCAACCTCGTCTCGGGAGATCTGCGACACGACAAAGCAGCCTAGTCACTGCGCCAAACCCAGTGGCAGCGGGCACGAGCGAAGGCGCCGCGCGCGAGGTACTCGGAATGCCCACGCCGCACCGTTGTGCAACAGTGTTGCCCGTGCCTTCCTATCTGCTGCGGGTCCAGCTGGAGGATCGTCCAGGCCGCCTCGGCTCTCTGGCGGTCGCGCTGGGTTCCGTAGGTGCTGACATCCTGTCGCTCGACGTCGTCGAGCGCGGCGCGGGATTCGCGATCGACGATCTGGTGGTCGAGCTGCCCGCCGGGTCCATGCCCGACACCCTGATCACCGCGGCCGAGAACTTGACCGGCGTCTACGTCGACAGCATCCGCCCGCACACCGGCCTCCTCGAGGCGCACCGTGAGCTCGAACTGATCGACCACGTCGCGGCCGCCAACGGACGCGCCGCCCGGCTTCAGGTGCTCGCCGAAGAAGCGGCCCCCGTGCTGCGGGTCGGCTGGTGCACAGTGCTGCGGGCGACGGCATCCGGAGTCGAGCGACTGGCCGGCAGCCACGGCGCACCCGAAACCCATCTCCCGGCGGCACCCTGGCTGCCGCTGCAACACGCCGAGACGCTCAACGGCACCGCCGACTGGGTACCGCAGCTGTGGCGGGACATGGACACCACCCTGGCAGCCGCGCCGTTGGGCGACCACGACACCGCCGTGCTGCTGGGCCGCCCGGGTGGCCCGGGGTTCCGGCCCTCAGAGGTCGCCCGACTGGGCTACCTGGCCGGGATCGTCGCGACGATCCTGCGGTAGATCTCCTCAGTAGACGCCGAAGAGCATGCTCTTGCCCGACACGACCTTGAAGTGCTTGGTTTGCAGTTCCCCGGCGGTCAATCCGGACCTTCGGAACGCGAACGTGACTGCCTGCGTCGCGTGCGGACCCAACACCGCGGGCGCCATACTGTCGGACGCCACCTGCACTCCCGAATTGTCGAAGGCACCCACGGTCAGAACGAAGATGTGGGCGACGTCCATCTTGCTGGTCAGCTTCACATGTAGGGCGCGCTGGTCGGCAGTGAAATCACCGAAGTCCGCCTGCACTTCGTTGGCCATTATGTAGTCGATGTCGCTGTTCGGCCGCCCGTACCTGTCCGAATCACCTGAATCCGGTATCGCAGCAGGGACTTCCGATGCGCCTTTGAGATGGGGCTCGAGCACCGTGACAGCCCCGAGGACGATCGCCAAGCCGGACACCACCACACCGGCCAAAACGGCAGGTGGTGCTCCTCGAACACCCCTGGCACGCAGCACCGCAACGACACCAACGGCCAAACCCATGCTGGCCACGACCAAGCTCACCGGACCGAAAGGAAGGTATGCGAGCGCGACGCCGGCAAGCGCGAAAACGAGCGATGTGATCGACCAGGCCAGCCAGTCACGCGTGACGCCGGGACCAGTACCAGGTTGGGGATACATCAGCGAGTCACCCTGTCATAGTGAGCCTCCGCGCCGATCACGCGGAACGTCGCGCCGGCGTTCAATCGTTTGGCCTGCTCGTCTGGCACACGCCCGGGCAGAAACATGATGATCTGCTCGGACGCCCGGCCGGCGAGCGCCACAATTGTGCTGCTGCCCGCGATCTGGGTTGAGCTGTCACCCTCGAATCCGGCAATGGCGAGGTGGAACGTGGCCGGGAGGTCCCGCTTGTTCGCCACGGTGACCTCCAGACCGTAGGACGGTAAGGGGTTTGTCTCGGTGTAGGTGAACGAACCGACCTTCACGTCGAGGTCGTCACGCAGAACCTCGGCCGTGGTGGCATTGACACCCGGTGCCGCCGTGGCCGTTTCGCCTCCCCGGTGATCCCGGTAGACGAATCCCATCCCGGCTGTCACGCCGATGGCAAAAATCGATACCACGATTCCCGCGATGGCTGTGGTCGCTGAACCGTCCGGAATGCGCCGCCGGGGAAGCCAGCCAATCAGCACGGCGGCCACTCCGAAGATCCCTGCCACGGCCCCGACCCACCCAGCGGGTCGCGGGCTGAGCGCCACGAGTACACCGCACACACCCAGAATCACCGACACCACCGACCAGGTACGGAAGAACGGGTCGGTGGGGCCGGCCTTCGAGCTGCGGCGGTCGGTCTGCGGCGCACCGAGCAGTGGCGGCCCGTATCCGCCTGCGGGCGCAGCATATTGCGGGGGCGGTGAATATCCCGGTGCTTGAGGAACATTCGGATACCTGGGGGTGTGCTGACCGTCGAAGGCACCCCACGGCCTGTTCTGATCAGTCATGGTGTCGTGACCTCACGTCGTCAACGCGGCGGTATCGAAAAGGCGGTGAGCACACGGAAAGTCGCATTCTTGAGACGGCCGTATTGAAACTCCGGCTTCGTCCGGCTAAACGCCGTCTCAACCTTCTGCTCACCGGCGTTCAAGGTCGCACCCACTGTGTCGGAGGCGAGCTGGTCGGTGCCGTCGAACGCGACGATCAACACGCTGAAGGTCCTCGCCGCCGTGAGCCGATTCGTCAAGGTCACCGGGAGTCGACCGGGACCCGAATCAGAGCCCGTAGGTTCATACTTGCCCACCGTCACGTCGAGTTCCTTGCTGAGCACCGTCTCGGTGTTGGAACGATCCTCACTGGCTTGAGCCGACTGCTGCGCGGGTGCGGGCGGTGGCGCGGCGGCCGACTCGGTGTGCACGAACACCATGACCACACCGACAACGGCCGCGATAGCCGACGTCGCGATCCCTGTGATGGCCGGTGCGGGAGTGCCGCGCCCCCGCCGGAGCAATCCGACGATTCCCGTCGCCACACCGCCCAAGCCCAGGACCGCCCCGAGCACACTGACATAGAACGGAATGAACGCCAGCACAAGGGCGCCGACGCCGACCGCGATCGAGACGACGGCCCACGCGGACACGGGTACTGGCTCATCGCCGAGTTCCGTACCGAGGCCGTAATAACGAGCACCGGGCGGAGGGTACGGGGTCGGGCTGTTGAACGGTCGAGTCATCGTCGAGTCACCTCACACCGGCCTACTCCACGCCTGCACCACGCGAAACGTCGAGGAGCGCAGGCGATCGGCGATGGTGGCATTCGGTATGCCGATGTCGAAATAGTCGACGGTGGTGGTGGCGTGCGCGTCCAACGCGCCCGGCTCGAGTTTCAGCGTGCTGCACACCTGGGTGTGCTCCCCCTCGAACCCAGCGACACTCACGTCGTATTGCCGAGGCTTGTCCAACTTGTTCCGAAAGGTCACGGGCAGACGTCCACGGATGGTGGGGCCGTCCACCTTGTAGTCGAACGTCCCGAAACTTACGTCCAGTTGGTCATGCATGACGACGGCGGTGTCTTTGGTCTCACCGGAGACGGGGCCATGGGCCACCGAATCCCGGCGGCGGTCAGGCTGATTGACGTCGATCAGCACGCTAACCACAACCAGGACAGCCACGAGACCGGCTGCCACCACACCGGTGACCGCCGGCACGGGAGGCTGCGCACCTGCACGGCGGACTCGCCTCAGCGCGAGGATGCCGGCCGCCAGAGCTCCGATTCCTATTGCCGCACCGATGAATCCGACCCATGACGGGATATCGGTGTAGAACGGCGTCAGTGCTAATCCGACGGCGACGACTCCGGTGGCGACGGACATGACCGACCATCCTCCGGCGACCGAGGTGGCACGCTGCACCGGCGCGGGCACCAACGGCGGCCGCGGGGGCGGGATGAAATCGCCCGCCGGAGATCCCATCGGCGCTGACGGCCCGAACGGATCCGCGAACGGATCGCCGTGCCCGCCACCGTAGCCCGGCGGTCCAAAATTATTCATAGCCGTGTGGTCCTCTCCCCCGATACGCAATGTGTCAGTAGGTATCACATCTCGCGGTCGCCACTTCGAACGAAGCCGTTCGCAGCTGATCAGCCTTGGACGTCGTGAGTGTCGCATCCGACGGGAACAGGTTCTGACGAACCGTGCCCTTCGCGCTCACGGCCGCCTCGACAAAGAACTCGTCGACGGTGGTGTGTTGAGGGCCGCCGCGTGCCAGAATACGAAAATTGCAGGTCCGCGGAATATCACGCTTGCTGGTGATGGTGACCTCCACGCGGGGATTGCGCACTTCGGGATCCCCGCCGGCATCGGTGTACTGCCCGAAGTCCACCACCATCTCCTTCGTGAGCACCACGTCGGTGTTTCCGTTGTAACGCGGAATCACCTCGGCCGGTCCAGATGGCGACATCGACGTCGGAGTCAGTGTCGGCCCGGCTGGCGCCGGAAGGGGCGCAGGTGACCGGTAGAACGCAAAGAACATCACCACCGCCAGCACCATCGCGAGCACCGAGGCGACGATCCCTGAGATCGCCATCACCGGGTTGCGCTGCTCGCGCTGGACCGCCTGCACACCGACGATTCCGGCGACCACGCCGAAGATTCCGACCGGTACCGCGACAAAGCCGATTCCCGACGGGAAAAAGGCCAACGCGATGCCGGCCAGTCCGACGAACAATGAAATCGAGGGCCACCGTGAACCGGGGTGGTCGTGGGGTGGCGGCGCCTGCTGCGGTTGACCGAACGGGTCGAAGGCCCCATGGTCCATCGGCCAGCTGTTGCCCCACTGCGTCATCGCGCGTCCACCCTATTCGTGCCCCCGCTCACGGCGCCTCCTGATTACCACCGTGGGCATTGGCGTTGTCCAACAGGATCTTGAGGCGGTCCAACGGATTTCCGTCACCCAGCCGCTGTCCCGGCGCGCGGCCGTTACCGGTGCTCGGAAGACGATCGGGGCTGACCGGGTTGAGCACGTCGGGCCCGCCGCCTTCCGGACCGGCGATCGGCGCATCACCACCGCTTCCTGTCGGCGGGCCGGGCGTCATCGTGGGCTCCGGCGTCTCCGGCGACGGCATGTTCGGGCCCGGTCCCGGCGGTGGCGCCGCACCGGGGGTCTGCTGACCGTCGCCGGGTCAACCCGGCGACGGCGAGGGTGACTGCGAGGCTCCGGGCAATCCCGGCAGCGGCGGTGCCGAGGTCGGGGTCAGAGATGTCGGAGCGGGCTCCGGCGGCACGGTTTGCGGCGGCGCGGACGGCGGCGGGGGCGGACGATGCAGGTTGCGCAGTTTCTCTTCCAACCGCGGCAGCGTCTGGTCGCGGATGGCCTTGCGGTCGGCGTTGGCATCGTCGTTGCCCGCGAAGCATTGGGCCGGTGCGTCCTTGACGATCGCGATCGCGGCGTTGTACCAGCGCTCGGCGGCCTGTTTGTCGTTGCCGCGGGTTGCCAAGTCCCCCAGCGTTTCCTGCACCAGCTCGAGGTTCACCCGTACCGGGCAGGATGCGGCGGGATCGGTGCGTGACAGCGAGTCGCCGAAGCGCGCCTCGGCGTCGGTGAGCCGGCCTTCCAGAACCATCAGGTCGCCGTCGGCGAACGAGGTCTTCGCCGGGTCCACGATGTCGAATATCTGCAGGATCGAGATGTCGTCGCGCAGCGCGTCGATGTCGTGCCGGTCGAAATCGGACGCCGCCCAGTTACCTGCCACCACCACGCTGATCAACTTCGCCGCGACGGCCAGCAGCACGATCACCACCGGTGCGGAGAAGAGATACAGGCGTCGCCGCAATCGCAGGCGGGCGGGACCGGACCGGTAGTGCGTCAGCACTCGCCGGGCCGCGGCACGCACCGCGGCGCCGGATTCCTTCATCAGCATCATGAGGTGACGTCCTTGCGCGACATCCGATTACGGCGGAACTCCCGAATCGTCAGCACGATCTCCCCGAGCACCAGCACGGCGGCCAACATCGTGAACAGCCAGTACAGTTCCCGGCGCTCGACGAGTTTCGAAGCGTGCAGCGGGTTCTCGTCATCGGAGCCGGCTACGGGATCCACCGCGGGCAGCACGGCGGTGATGGACTGGCCGGCCTCCCGGTGAAAATAGGGAACGCCGAGATCTCCGGCAATCTTCTTCAGCGTCGACTCGTCGAGCGTGGAGTTCAGCGGTGCGCCGGTGCCAGGATCGTTCTGATAGACCTTGGTGGCACCGACCCAGCCCTGTGGGATCGGACCGCCTGCCGACGTACCGTAACCCAGTACCGCACCGCCGCTGACGGCCTTGTCTTGCAGGTCGAATGACTCGGAGGTGGCGCGGCTGCCCGCATCGCCGGATCCGAAGTAGAAGACCAGGCTCTTGGAGTCCTTGAATCGGCCTGCCGCCGCCTCCAACTGCTTCTTCAGTTCGTCACGCGCAGCCGTCGGGTTGGCCTGGTACATGGCGTCGGGTGCCACCAGGGTGTAGGGCGACAATCCGTGCACCAGCGACTGCAGGCTCCAGGCGTCATCCGAAAGGGGCCAGTCCACAGCGGCTTTCGACGCGAAGGAGACCAAGCCGAATCTGGCTCGCGGGTATTCGTTGATCAACGACGAGATATCGGCCCGGACGCCGGTCATCCGCGATTGCCGGTCACCGAAGTCCTGCACCCGCATGTTCACCGAGCGGTCGACCACGAAGAACACGTTGAGGTTGGGGTCGACGGCCGACGCGCTCTTGGGTTGTTCGGCCGGCTGGTCGTCGTTGAGATCGAACCCCGGCCGCGCCGCTGCGAACACCAGCATGAGTACGGCGAGCGTCAGTCCGCCCCAGCGCAATACGACCTTGCGGTACTGACCGGTCCCGGTGCGGACCAGCACCCGATACAACGCAACCATACGGATGACGATGAGAAGCGCACCGAGACCGAACAGGGCGATCGGCGCGACAATCGGGTCGAAGGTCATCGGCGCAGTACCGCCAGCGACACACACAGCAGCACGGCCGCGGCGACCGCCGCGATGAGCGCCTCCTCAGGCGCATCCCAGGACTGGCTGGTCACCACCCGGCCACTGGGTAGGACGGCCTGCGGTGGGTTGTCCCGGATCTCGTCGAGAAGCCGGGTGAGGGTGGAATCGCCCCCGGCCTGTGCGGTTCCGGCCGGATTGAACAACGCGAACCTGCCGCCGGTGGCGTCGGCAATCGATTGCAACCGGTTGTTGGCGTCCGGGGAACTCTGCGTGACATCGGACCGCGAGATCACGTTGACCTGCACACCAGCTTTGATCGCCATGTCCTTGATGGCCTGCTCGGTGTACAGCTGTGCGCGCTGCTCATCCGGTGACCGCAGGGCGCTGTAGCCGAGGTACACCAGTGACCGGCGATGCCGGCTCTTGCCTTCGAACGACGGGAAACCGGTGAGGCACAACGCCAGGATGTCCTCGGCACTCGGCGCGTAGTCGACGTAGGTGACCTTCTGGGCGAACTTGTCGATACCCGTCTCCAACTCGGCGCGGTCGGCATCCGACACGGGCCGGTGAGTGTCCAGATCCTGTTGAATACGAGCAAGTTTCGCGAAGTACTCGAACCGGTCGGCGGCGAAATCATGGTCACGGGTCAGCGGTACCACTCGCAGACTCGGAGATGTCAGCCCGATCCGCTGGGTGTCGTACGACTTCGCCTGCCCGGCGTAGTAGTTCAGGAAGTTCGCGGTGCTCGGATCAGTGACAGGTTCGCCCACGCACAACATCGTGTCCAGGGGGTGCTCGGTCTCGAATTCCTTGGTGGAGCTGGAAGTCCCGACCGGCCGCGCACTGGCGACCAGCGCGGTGGCGAACGTCGCCACTAACAGGACACCGGTGACGATCATCGACAGGAAGTAGATCCGGTACACCCGTGCGTACTCGGGAAGCCGGGTCAGCCGGTCGACATGGGCGAGCGGGCGCAGCACCTGCTGCACCTTGGCCATCGGCAACAGCGAGGCGGCGATGACGCATGCCGTCAGCAAGATCAGCCCGGCCAGGATGACCGGCCACCATTTCAGCGCCATGTGCGCACCAGTTCCTCGGCGGACCGACCGATCGTCACCATGTCGGACTGTGGCGCGGCGCTGAACTGGACGTCGTTGAGCGCACGGAACAGCGGCCCCACCCCGGCCAGGTCGCCGTCGGCGATCTCCCCGACGTGCAGGTACTGGGCCCGCACCCCGGTGGTGACGTAGATGAAGCTGCGCAGGATCCGGCTCACGGCAGCGCCTGCCTGGGCCGGGGTGAGACCGCCGGCCAGATACTGCTGATTGGTGCGCTGCAACGAGCGAGCGAATCGTCGACGCACCAACCAGCCGTGCAGGTTTCGGATCACGGGCACGGTGCGCAGCCGGGCCGGCGCCATGGTCCAGACGTAAACACCTGTGCACCACATGATCACGATGACGATCAGGACTGTGCCGATGGCCACCCACCAGTAGGAGAACGGCAGCGGGCCGCCGATGAACCGCAACAGATCATCAGGCATTGCCGAACACCTCATTCATGTCGACGATCCGGTCCCGGATCTCGGCACTGGCGGCGATGCGGGCGAAACAGACCTCGTGTGAGGACAGGAAGCTGTCCAACGTAGCGATGCGAGCCTGCTCCGCGGCCCGATAGGCGGCCACGACCCGGGGCCCGAGGGTGGCGCCGTTGAGCACAAACCGTCCGGTCGCCACGTCGAACCCGTCGTGCTCCCCCTCGTCGGCCCCGACCGCAGGCATGTCGGTGACCATCAGCCAGATGATTTCATGTTGCCCGGCAAGCGCTTTGAGTGCCGCATCGAGGCGGGGGCTGACGTCGGGTTCGTCGGAGACGACGATCACCAGCAGCCGTCTGCGATGCGCATGCGCGACGAACTCCAACTGCGCGACGATGTCGCTCGCGCCGACCTCACCGAGGCTGTGGTTGTAGTAGTGCTCGAGAATGCTCTCGATGTGGGTTTCCCCACGTCGGTTGCGGATGTTCGCCGAACCACGCGCATCGCCGTACACCATCCCGACCTCGTCGCTGCGGCCCACCGCGATGAGGCCGATGGCACCGAGCACATTGGTTGCGACCTCGCGTTTCACCTCGCCGGTCGGCGTCAGGGCGGTCATGTTGCGACCGGCATCGGCGACCAACAGCATCTTGTGATGGCGCTCTGAGACGAACCGCTTGATGAGCACCGACCCCGCGCGTGCCGACGCTTTCCAGTCGATGTCCCGGACGTCGTCGCCGGGCACGTACGGACGCAGGTCGTCGAGTTCGAGTGTCCTGGTGTGCAGCAGTGCGTAGCGTCCGCCCTCCAGCAGGCCTCTGGTGTCCGTACCGAAGTACTGCTTGGCCCGGTTGAGGTACTTGCCCATATTCCCCGTCTGCTCCTCGCGTGCGCGCGATCAGGGCACGCGAACCGACTGCAGCACAGCGTCGATGACCGTTTCGGGTGTCACGCCCAGCCGCGTCGCCTCGAATCCGAGGATCAACCGGTGTCGCAGCACGCGGTAGGCGAGCTTCTGAATGTCTTCGGGCAGTACATGATTGCGGCCCTGCAGCACCGCGGAGGCCCGCGCCGCACGGCTGAACGCGATGGTGGCGCGCGGGCTGGCGCCGTACTGCACCAACTTCGCCAGCTGCGGCGGCAGGAACTGCGCAGGGTTGCGGGTCACCCCGATGAGCTGGGTGATGTAGTGCACCAGCACGGGATCCAGGTGAACGCTGCGCACCACGCTCTGCAGCCGCCGCATATCATCCAGTCCGACAACGGGTCTCGGCTTCTCCTGGCGATCGTAGACACCCGCATCGATCCGGAAGATGACCTCGGCCTCTTCCGCCGGGGTGGGGTACCGCAACACTTCCTTGAGCATGAAGCGGTCGGTCTGCGCCTCCGAGAGCGGATACGTGCCCTCCTGGTCCACCGGGTTCTGGGTCGCGATGACCAGGAACGGCTCAGGGATCGGGTAGAGCTTGCCCGCGATGGTCGTCTGACGTTCCTCCATCGCCTCCAGCATGGCGCTCTGCGTCTTGGCGCTTGAGCGGTTGATCTCGTCGAGCAGCACGATATTGCTGTGCACCGGCCCCAGCTGCGTGACGAACTGACCAGACGACGAGTCGTAGATCTGCGTGCCGATGATGTCGCTGGGCAACAGATCGGGCGTGCACTGGATCCGGTTGAAGCCACCTGAGATCGCGTCGGCCACAACGCGTGCCGCGGTCGTCTTCGCCAGCCCCGGAACGCTCTCCAACAGGATGTGGCCGCCGGTGAGCAGGCCGATCAGCAACGATTCGCGCAGGTTCTCCTGACCGACGACCTTGGTCGAGAACACCTGCGCTATCGCGCTGACAATCCGATGGGCGCTTTCCATCTCATGCTGATTCGGTTGTACGCGCGCGACTGTCGTCATCGAGTTACTCCCCCCGTAGTGTGCGCAAACTCAAACGTGATGCGGCGTCGTTGCGCTCAACTCCACTTGATCGTCGGCGGAGTCTGGCTCAGGTCTGCGTCACCGAAGAGCGTGAAGCTGTCGCTGCCCGTGATCCGCCCGCCGTCGCGGCCCTGAACCGAGTAGCCGAAGTTGCCGGACAACGTGACGTTGGCCGACAACGAGTACTCGGAGAAACTGATCTGGGCGCCGTCCGGTGCCGGGGCCTGCCAATCCACCGTGCCGTCGACGGCGCCGTATTCATAGAGACGCTGCGGGCAGTTCGGCGGCGACGTCGACTTTGAGCGGGCGCAGCCGTCCAGCAGGCTCTTGATGTTCGCGGTGATGCTGCTGTTCGCCGAATCGCTCAACGAGAATTCGGGGCTGTTGGCGCCCGCGTAGCCCGTCAATGAGTCCAGCAGTAGCGGCTTGCCCTCGACCTTGAGATTGCTGTTGTTGGAGCCCCAGTCGACGTAGCCGGGAAACACGTAGACCACCGAGGTGCCGATCGGCTTGCCGAAGGCGGTCAGGGTGCCGACGGCCTTGTTGCTGGCCTGTGTCGAGTAATCGAGCCGTACCGCAGCGGAATCGAGCTTCCACTTGTTGCCCGACTTCTTCATCATGAACGTGGTGTCGGATACCTGGTCCCCGAAGTTGGCGGTCACGTGCACCGAGCCGAATCCGATGCCGTTGTTCGAATCATCGCCCAGGATGCGGATATTGGAGATCGGCATCTTCTCGACCTGAGACTTGAGGATCTCGTCGGTGAGCAGTTCCTTGGATGCCGGCTGGTCGGCCCCGAAACTCAGCGCTGCTTCGGCGTCCCCCTTGGCGAGCGCCTCGAGATAGCCCTGCACGGTCTTGCCCGCGGAATCGCTGGAGCCGCCGCCACCGCCGCGTCCGACCAACGCGACGACGGCCACGATCACAATCACCAGAAGCACGGCCGCGCCCGCACCGATCGTGATGATCAGGGCCTTGCGATTGCGCTTGGCCCCAGGTGGCGGGAAGCCTGCGAACTGCGAGTCGAACTGCGGTGGCCCCACCTGCGGCGGGGTGCCGGGTTGCGGCCAGCCGGGCTGCGCTTGAGCGGCCCACGCCGGCTGTTGCTGCGCGCCCCAGGGTTGCGCGGCCGGCGGTTGTTGCGACGGCATCTGCGGGGACGGCTGCCAACCGCCTGACGGATCGGCACCGCCCTGATCGCCCTGGCCGCCGATCGGGCTCGGTCCGCCGTAGCCGCCGTCACCGCCTGACCAGTTCGTCACAGCAGAACTCCCAACCGCGGTACATGCCGCACCGGCAAACCCCCACTTTCCGCGACCCGACTGTGTGCACACGAGGAGCCGGGGACTTTTATCGTTCGGAGGCATTCTAAGCAGCCGTTGATCATCACGCAGACACCAATCTGCGTCGGCTACCGGTTATGCGGGCCCTTCTGCGAGCAACGTCCGGAATCCGTCCTCGTCGAGGATGGGTACGCCGAGTTCGACCGCCTTGTCATACTTCGAGCCGGGCGCATCTCCGGCGACGACGTAGGCGGTCTTTTTCGACACGGAACTGGCGGCTTTGCCACCGCGGGCGATGATGGCCTCCTTGGCCTGATCACGGGAGAAGCCGGGCAGCGACCCCGTGACGACGATGGACAGCCCCTCCAGCGTGCGCTCGACGCTGGCGTCGCGCTCGTCGGCCATCCGCACCCCGGCTGCACGCCATTTGTCGACGATCGCGCGGTGCCAGTCGACGGTAAACCACTCGATCACTGCGGCGGCGATCGTCGGCCCCACCCCTTCGACGGCGGCGAGTTGTTCCTCGGATGCTTCGACGATGGCGTCCAGGCTGCCGAACTCGGTGGCCAGCGCCCGCGCCGCGGTCGGGCCCACGTGGCGGATGGACAGCGCCACCAGAACCCGCCACAGCGGCTGGGCCTTGGCCTTGTCGAGGTTGGCCAGCAGCCGCTTTCCGTTCGCGGACAGTTCGCCGGCCTTGGTGGTGAACAAGTCGGTGCGCAGCAGATCGTCGGCGGTCAGCGTGAACAGGTCGCCCTCGTCGGTGATGACGCCGCCTGCCAGAAGCGCCGTCGCCGCCTCGTAGCCGAGTCCCTCGATGTCGAACGCACCACGGCCCGCGACGTGAAACACCCGCTCCCGCAACTGCGCCGGGCAGCTGCGAGTGTTGGGGCACCGGATGTCGGCGTCGCCCTCCTTGGCCGGGGCCAGCCGGGTGCCGCATTCGGGACAGTTTGTGGGCATGACGAATTCGCGTTCAGACCCGTCCCGCAGGTCGACGACGGGACCGAGCACCTCGGGAATGACGTCACCGGCCTTGCGGATCACGACCGTGTCGCCGATCAAGACGCCCTTGCGCTTCACCTCGGTGGCGTTGTGCAGCGTCGCGAGACCGACCGTCGAACCGGCGACCTTGACGGGCTCCATGTAGGCGAACGGGGTCACCCGCCCGGTCCGGCCGACGCTGACGCGGATGTCGAGCAGCTTGGTGGTGGCCTCCTCGGGCGGGTACTTGTAGGCCACGGCCCAGCGCGGGGCGCGCGACGTCGAGCCGAGCCTGCGTTGCAGTGCCACCTCGTCGACTTTGACCACCAGCCCGTCGATTTCGTGATCGACGTCGTGTCGGTGTTCGCCCCAGTAGGCGATGCGCTCGGCCACCGCGGCGACCCCGGACACCTTGGTGGTGTGCACCGACACCGGCAGCCCCCACTGCCCCAGCGCGCGGTAGGCGTCGTGCAGCGACGCCGGGCTGAACCCCTCCGAATACCCCAGGCCGTGGCAGATCATCCGCAGTCGGCGCCGCGCCGTGACCGCCGGATTCTTCTGTCGCAGTGAGCCCGCCGCGCTGTTGCGCGGGTTGGCGAACGGCGGCTTGCCCTCGGCCACCAACCCGGCGTTGAGGTCCTCGAAATCAGCGACCCGGAAGAACACCTCACCGCGCACCTCGAGCACCGCGGGCACCGGGAATTCGTCGGACGACGTGAGCCGCTCGGGGATGTCGTCGATGGTGCGGGCGTTGAGCGTGACGTCTTCACCGGTGCGCCCGTCGCCGCGGGTGGCGGCGCGCACCAACCGGCCGTCGCGGTAGACGAGGGCCAGCGCCACCCCGTCGATCTTCAGCTCGCATAGGTAGTGCGCGGCGTCGCCGGTCTCGCCACTGATCCGGGCAGCCCACGCCGACAGCTCGTCGGAGTCGAACACGTTGTCCAGCGACAGCATGCGCTCCAGATGCTCGGCGGGCGTGAAATCGGTCGCGAAACCCGCGCCCCCGACCAGTTGGGTCGGTGAATCCGGAGTGCGCAGCTCAGGGTGGGCGTCCTCGAGTCCCTGCAACTCGCGCAACATCGCGTCGAACTCCGCATCCGAGATGACCGGTGCGTCCCTGACGTAGTAGCGGAACTGGTGCTCACGTACCTCGTCGGCCAGTTCCTGCCAACGTCGCCGCAGGTCAGCGTCTTCCACGTCGCTCGAGGTCACCCCCGCAGGGTAGCCGAGGGCACCGACAGGCAAACAGCGTCGCCGGTGCCGACGTCTTGCGCGGCGACGACGGTTAGGGTGGCGACATGCCGCATCCGATCATGTTCAGTGACGATGATCAGGGACTGGCCGAGCTTCGCACCATCGCACTCGACTTCCCCGGGGCGTTCGAGAAGGTCTCGTGGGGCAGGCCGGTGTTCTGTGCGCCGAAGATGTTCGCGATGTACGGAGGCAACGTCAAGGCCACCGACGGCATGGTGCCGTACCCCTACTCCCTGCTCTTCAAGGTCGATGACAGTGATCGCCGCGCACTCGAGCAGGACCGCCGGTTCTTCTTCCCGGCCTACATGGGGCCCTTCGGTTGGCTGGGCCTGGATTTCACTGCGGCGAAGGTGGATTGGGACGAGGTGACCGAACTGGTCGACGCCTCGTTCCGCTTGATCGCGCCGAAGAAGCTCATCAAACAACTCGACGAACGCTGACTGGAGGCACCATGAGTTTTGCGAGTCCCTTTGCCGATGTCGAGATTCCGACGGTCAGCGTCTACGCGTACCTGTTCGCCGATCTGAGCGCCGCCGACGCCGACCGCGTGGCACTTGTCGACGCCAAGACCGGCACCGAAACCAGCTACGGGGAGCTCCTCGACCGCATCGACGCGTTCGCGGGGGCGCTGGCGGCGCGCGGCATCGGTGTCGGGGACGTGGTTGCGCTGTTGTCTCCGAACAGTTCCGCCTTCGCCGTGGCGTTTCACGGCATCCTGCGGTCAGGTGCGACGGCGACCACCATCAACGCCCTGTTCACCGCGAAGGACATCGCCAAGCAGCTGACCGACTCGAAGGCCCGGTTGTTGGTGACCGTGAATGCCCTTCTGCCCCATGCCGCCGAAGGGGCCGCGGCGGCCGGCCTGAAAGACGATCAGGTGGTGATGCTCGACGGTGCCGGACTGCCCGACGGGCACGCCGCACCGGACGTCAGCTTCGACCCGGCCTCGCACCTGGCGGCGCTGCCGTACAGCTCGGGGACGACGGCAAACCCCAAGGGCGTCATGCTCACTCACGCCAACTTGACCGCCAATGTCGCGCAGATCAGGCCGCTGCAGGGCATGCAGGCCGACGACCGCCTGTTGGCCGTCCTGCCGTTCTTCCACATCTACGGCATGACGGTGCTGCTCAACGCGGCACTGCACGCCCGGGCCCGGCTGATCGTCATGCCGTCATTCGATCTCGCCGAGTTTCTCGGCAACATTCAGAATCACAAGTGCAGCTACGCCTACATCGCTCCGCCGGTGGCGGTCGCACTGGCCAAGCACCCGCTCGTCGACTCCTACGACCTGTCCTCACTCAAAGGCATCATGTCGGGCGCTGCCTCGCTGGACGCCGAGCTCGGTCATGCGTTGGCCAACCGATTGGGCTGCAGCGTCGTTCAGGGCTACGGCATGAGCGAGCTGAGCCCGGTCAGCCACATCACGCCGACCGACGGCGGGCTGGGCACGATCGGGACCGTCGCGCCGCTGGACTCGTGTGGCTGGACCGTACCCAATGCCGAGAGCAAGCTCGTCGACCCCGACACCGGAGCCGAAATCGGCATTCCGGCAGAGGGTTTGAGCGCGACGGGCGAACTGTGGTTCAGGGGGCCCAACGTCATGGCCGGCTATCTGGGCAACGAGCAGGCCACCAGCGAGACCATCGACTCCGACGGCTTCCTGCACACCGGGGACCTCGCGCAGGTGGATGCGACGGGCTGCGTCTACATCGTCGACCGCCTCAAAGAACTGATCAAGTACAAGGGCTATCAGGTGCCGCCTGCCGAGCTGGAATCGGTGCTGCTGACGCATCCGGGCATCGCCGATGCCGCGGTGATCGGTGTGCACGACGGCGAGACCGGCGAGGAGATCCCCAAGGCATTCGTGGTCAAGCAGCCCGGCGCGGAGTTGACCGGCGACGAGGTGATGGCCTTCGTCGCCGGCCAGGTGGCCCCGTACAAGAAGGTGCGTCAGGTCGAGTTCATCGACGCGGTGCCGAAATCGTCGGCAGGCAAGATCCTGCGGCGAGAGCTGCGGGCCCGCCGGTAAGCGTCACTGCGGCTCTTCGACGAAGGCACGCAACCGGTCGATGGCCCGGTCCCAGCGCTCGGAGAGGGCCGACAGGTAGTCGCTCGCCTCGGCCAACGGCTCCGGTTGGATGCGCCAAATGCGTTCGCGCCCTTTGCGATCGCTGGTCACCAGGCCCACCGCCTCCAGTAACAGCAGGTGTTTGGTCGCCGCCTGGCGGGTCACGGGAATCACCTGGGTCAGCTGGACCGTCGAGCACGGACCGCCGTCGCAGAGCCGCGTGACGATGCGCAGCCGGTTGGGGTCGCCGAGCGCATTGAAAACCGGCGACAGCGGGTCGGTCAACCCACCTGCGCTGGTCACACCTGTTCGCCCAATGCGAGGTACTTGCTGACCAACTCGGCCTGGATGGCCCATCCCTCACTGTTGGCCTCGTACGCCGAAACCCGCCTTTCGGCCGGGATCGCGTCGAATCCGGATTCGACGATGCGCAACAGCACTCCCCCGTCGGTCTCGGCGAGCGTGAACTCGACGAGCGTGGTGGGTTCGTCCGCATAGTCGGTGTCGGGGTCGACGGCATACGGATGCCAGCGGTAGGCGAAGCGTCGTTGCGGCTCCACCGCCTCGATGTACCACTTGCCGGGCTCGCCCGCGTAGGGCTCTTGCCTTGCCGCCACCGCGTCGTCGACATCGGTCGGTGTCATCACACCGTTGACCGCCTCGCCCGCGACGAACGGGCCGTCGAAGCGCACGCCGAACCACCGGCCGAACTCCTCGGAGTCACTGATCGCGCGCCAGACACGGTCCAGCGGGGCCCGCAGCAGAACTTCTTTTTCGATTCGATCTGTACTCATATATGCAACCTTTCAGTTGCCTTTTACGGTAACCACCAACGCCCATATGCGCAACCTTTTGGTTGCTTCTGGGGTCTAGATTCCCTCGGGATCGGCCGCGAAACCGTCAGCGGCCTTCTGCACCAGCCCGTAAGCGATCCGCGCCCACTCGGGCGTGGCACCGGCCAGCCCGCACGCCGGGGTGACGCCGATGCGGTCGCGTAGCACCTCGCGGGCGAAACCGAGCCGGTCGGTCACCGCCACGGCGGCCTTGGCGACCTCTTCGACCGACGGCCTGCGCTCGGGCGCCGCGGTGGGCACCACCCCGAGCAGCACCGTGCGACCGGAGTCGACGAACTCGCCGATGCCGTCCAGATCTGCTGGGGCGAGGGTCGATACGTCGACGGAGACAGCGTGAACAGCGCTGCGCAACAAGCCTTTCCATGGCAGATCGGGTGCGCAGCTGTGCACGGCGGTCTCAGCACCGACCCGCGCGACACAACCGTCGAGCAGGCTCACGGCGACGGCCTCGTCAACCGGATGCACCGGCGACAGACTGGTCACGCCCGTCAACCGCCCCGCCAGCGCGGCCGGCAACGACGGCTCGTCGAGTTGCACCACCACCGTCGTATCCAGCCGGCGCGCCACCTCCGCGCGGTGCTGTGCCAGCCCCTCGGCCAGGGACGCAGCCAGGTCGCGCAGCGCGCCTGCATCGGTGATGGCCCGGTGCCCGCCGGGCAGTTCCAGCTGAGCGGCCAATGTGACGGGCCCGGGCGCCTGCACCTTCACGACCCGCCCGCTGCCGCGCAGTCCGGCCTTCTCCCAGGCTTCCTCGAGCGCGTCGATGTCCTCGCCCAGCAGGCTCACCGCGCGGCGCAGGGCAGCACTGCGGCCCGGTGCGATGCGATAGCCGCGCGGCACGGTGTCGAGGCCGATATCCACCAGCAGCGCCCCGGCCCTGCCGATCATGTCGGCGCCGACGCCGCGGGCCGGCAGTTCCACCAGATGGGTCAGCGTGTGCAGTTCGCCGACGACGACTTCGGCGGCCTGCCGCGCGGCGGTGCCCGGCCACGACCCGATACCGGTCGCCGCTGCGAAAGCGCTCACGCGCGTGCGATGGTTGCGCTGGCGATGACCTCGTCGCCGTCCGCGTCGGGACGGTAGAGCACCATGGTCTGCCCGGGGGCGACACCACGCAGCGGGGCGCGCAGGTTCAGCACCAACCGCCCGTCGAGCAGCTCGGCCACGGTGTCGGTGATCCCGCCGTGCGCGCGCACCTGGACCCGGCATTCCACCGGCCCGTCGAATGGCACGCCGCTGGTGAAAACCGGGTTCTCCCCCACCAACTGCCGCACTTCGAGATCTTCGGCCGACCCGACGTGAACCGTCCCGGTTTCCGCGTCGATCGCGGTCACGTAGCGCGGCCTGCCGTCGGCCCCGGGGCCCGGGATCCCCAAGCCCTTGCGCTGTCCGATGGTGAAGCCGTGGACGCCGTCGTGTTCGGCGAGCACGGTGCCCTCGGGATCGACCACCGAGCCACGGCGCACACCGATCCGCGCGCCGAGGAACGCCTGGGTGTCTCCCGACGGGATGAAGCAGATGTCGTGGCTGTCCGGCTTGGCGGCCACCGCGAGGCCGCGAGCCGCGGCCTCTTCCCGGATCTGCGGCTTGGGCGTGTCACCGATCGGGAACAACGCATGCCGCAGCTGCTCGGCGGTCAGCACACCCAGCACGTAGGACTGGTCCTTGTCGGCGTCGACCGCGCGGCGCAGCCTGCCGTCCTGCAGGCGCGCGTAATGCCCGGTTGCGACGGCATCGAAACCCAGTGCCAGGGCGCGGGCCGACAATGCGGAGAACTTGATGCGCTCGTTGCATCGCACGCACGGATTCGGGGTCTCACCGCGCGCGTAGGCCTCGACGAAGTCGTCGATCACATCGTCTTTGAACCGGTCTGCGAAATCCCATACGTAGAACGGGATTCCGAGCACATCGGCGACGCGCCGGGCATCACCGGCATCCTCCTTGGAGCAGCATCCGCGTGATCCGGTGCGCAGGGTGCCCGGCGCGGACGACAGCGCCAGATGCACGCCGACGACCTCGTGACCGGCGTCGACCATGCGGGCAGCAGCCACCGACGAATCCACGCCGCCGCTCATCGCGACCAAAACCCTCATGACCGACCCGTTCCCGCGCTCGCCAGCGCAGCCTGCCGAGCCCGCTCCACCGCCGCGGGCAACACCTCCAGCGCAGCGTCAACATCGGCGTCAGTGCTGTTGTGTCCCAACGACAGTCGCAGTGAACCCCGGGCGGTAGCCGAATCGGCGCCCATCGCGATCAGCACGTGGGAGGCCTGGGCCACGCCTGCCGTGCACGCCGAGCCCGTCGAACATTCGATGCCCTTGGCATCGAGCAGCATCAGCAGCGAATCGCCTTCGCAGCCACGGAAAGTGAAGTGGGCGTTGCCGGGAAGCCTGTGCTCGTCAGCGGCACCGTTGACGTAGGTGTCATCGATGGTCGACAACACCCCCTCGATCAGCCGATCCCGCAGCGCACGAACCCGTGCGCTGTTGACCTCCATACCGTCGATCGCCACCTTCGCGGCCGTCGCCATGCCGACCACCCCGGCCACATACGGTGTGCCGGAACGGATATCGCGTTCCTGACCGCCGCCATGCAACAGCGGCACACAGGCCACATCGCGGCGCAGCAGCAGCGCACCGACACCTGCGGGGCCGCCGAACTTGTGCGCGGTCACGCTCATCGCGGCCAGTCCACTGGCACCGAAGTCCACCGGGATCTGACCGACCGCCTGGACCGCGTCGCTGTGCATCGGAACGCCGAACTCCGTGGCGACCGCAGCCAACTCTGCGATCGGCATTATGGTGCCGACTTCGTTGTTGGCCCACATGATCGACACCAGCGCCACGTCGTCGTGCTCGTGCAGCGCTGCCCGCAGGGCGTCAGGCGATACCGCGCCGTCCGCGCCGACCGGCAGCCACGTCACGTCAGCGCCCTCGTGCTCGACCAGCCACTCCACGGCGTCGAGCACCGCGTGGTGTTCGACCGGCGTGGTGACGATCCGCCGGCGCGTGGGCTCAGCGTCATGGCGGGCCCAGTAGATGCCCTTGACCGCGAGGTTGTCGCTTTCGGTGCCGCCCGCGGTGAAGATCACTTCGGAGGGCCGCGCGCCGAGCAGTTGCGCCAGCGTCTCCCGCGATTCCTCCATCCGGCGCCGGGCCAGTCGGCCGGATCCGTGCAGGGACGATGCGTTACCCACGGTGGCCAGCGCAGCGGTCATCGCCTCGATGGCGGCAGGATGCATCGGGGTGGTGGCGGCGTGATCGAGGTAGACCGTCCTACCTGGGGAAGGGGTCATAACGTTCCCAGGATAGCCGCCACCCGGCGAGCGCCCCGAATTGCCGGTCAGGCCACCAGCATGTGAGCGGGTGCGGTCGGCAGAGTCTGCTCGGAACGC
Source organism: Mycobacterium sp. 852013-50091_SCH5140682 (assembly GCF_001665685.1). Taxonomy (GTDB): domain Bacteria; phylum Actinomycetota; class Actinomycetes; order Mycobacteriales; family Mycobacteriaceae; genus Mycobacterium. The sequence continues at coordinate 35,198 of NZ_LZTB01000106.1, read as the reverse complement.
ACCGCGGCTTCGCAGCGCGCGGCCAGATCGCGACGGTCCTCTCCAGGCAGCTGCAGCGAACCGACGTGCACGTGACACACCGTGCGACGTGCGGTGATGACGCGCCGGACCGACGAAAGCAGGGTGTCCTCCCCGACGAAGGCAGGCACGGTGGACTGGCGGCCGTCGCGGTGCCGGTAGGTCAGCCGCAGCGGCTGCACGGGCCGGGCCGCGTCGATGGCGGCCTGGAACATCGCCGGGCGGAACTGCCCGTAGGCCAGCCCGCACCAGGTGGTGCCCTCGGGGAACGCCACCACGGTGTGGCCCTCGGTCAAGCGCTGCGCGACGGTGTCCACCACAGCGGGCAGCCGGCGCAGGCTGCCCCGGTCGATCGGAATGACCTTCATGATGCGGGCCAGCCGGCCCAGTGCGGGCCACTCGATCAGGTCGGCGCGGGCCACGAAGGACCCCGGCAGCACCGCCCCGATCGTGAAGATGTCCAGCCAGGACACATGGCCACTGACCACCAGCACGCCCTGCAGGTTGCGGATCGGCCCACCCGACACGCTGATGCGCACACCGAAGCACCGCAGCATCATTCGGCAGTAGAACCGCTGGACATGCGAGCGTCCGGGCAGCGGCACGGCCAGGAGCGGCACACCGGGCGCCAGGAGCAGCGCCATGACGATCCGCACGGTGGTGCGGACCCATACGACCGGCCGACGGCCGGTGTCGGCACTGCCTGCCTGCACACAGCTGGCATCACACGAGGCCTTGGGCAGCCACGAGTGCTCGCGGGTCCCGGTTTGTCCGCCCGTGGGGGTGGTCACGACCCCATCCCATCGGCCATATCGGCTGCCGCCGACACAGAACGCAAGCGTTTGAGATAGCGGACGTCGGCCCGGCGCTTGTCGAGCAGGGCCGGGAAGTCGCCCACCCCGAAGTCGGGATCGTGGGCCGGTTCGCCGCACACCTGAGCGCCCAGCCGCAGGTAGCCGCGCATCAGCGGCGGCACCGAGGTGCGCGACGGCGGGTCGATGTCGTCGAGACCCTTGCCGTCGAGCACGACGGGCCGGTACGGGTACACGGTGAACTCCTGCGGCGCAGCGTGGCGGCGGCGCACGAAGTCGCGCACGCCGCGGATCTGGGTGCCGGGAGGGCCGTCGGCAGTGCCCGCCGTCGGCACGGAGACACAGCCGGTGACGTAGTCGTAGCCGCAGCGGTCCAGGTAGGCCAGGATGCCCGCCCACATCAGCAGGACCACAGCGCCGTTACGGTGGTCGCTCCGCACCACAGCGCGGCCCATCTCCACGAGCGACGGGCGCAGCGCGTCGAGACCCGTCACATCGAATTCGGTGGCGGTGTAGAGCCCGCCCGCAGCGATCGCGCCCGGCGGCGGCAGCATGCGGTAGCAGCCGACCAGTTCACCGGAGTCCTCGTCCTGCACCAGCAGGTGATCGCAGTACTCGTCGAACCGGTCGGCGTCCCGGCCATCGATCGCACCGGCCAAGGCGAATCCCGGCTCTGCGGTGAACACGTCGTGACGCAGCCGTTGCGCTGCGTCGATGAGCTCGGCATCGGTGGACAACAACAGCGAATAGCGCGGCGAATCCGCCGACGGGGTAGGACGGTCTGCGGCGATGAGTACAGATGAAGTGCTCATAACCAGCACGGTCGCCCAGCCGGGTCGCCGGATGGCGTCGCCAGCGTGACATGTCCGTGATCGCTAGGTGACGAATTGGACTGGGCGCTCAGTCGTCGAGAAACACCACGTTCTCACTGACCGGATTGCGCGGTGTGTCCAGGTGGTTGGCGGGAAATGCCTCGTCCACGTAACCGATGGAGAGCCCGCACAGGATCGTCAGATCGCTTGGGATATCGAGTTGTTCACGTAGAACGTCGGGATAGAACCCGATCGACACCTGCGCGCAACTACCCAGACCCCGCTCGTTCAACGCCAGCATCAGCGTCTGCAGAAACATCCCGACGCCCATCGCGTCCACATTGCCGAAATCGCGGTGCATGCACACCACCCCGGCAACCGGCGCGTGGAAGAACTCCCAGTTTCGTCGCTGCGCCGCCCAGCGGCCCTCGGCATCGTCACGAGCGATTCCCATGGCGCCGTACACCAGAGCCCCACTCTCCCGGCGCAGGTGGGCGAATCGGGACGGTAGCCCAGCGGTACCCACCGCCGGGGGCGTGGTGTCGACCGCGGTGAGCAGCGCGTCGACCAGACGGACGCGCCGCTCACCGGTGGCGAAGAACACATGCCACGGCTGGGTGTTGGAGTTCGACGGCGCCCGGATCGCCAACGCAAGCGCCTCAAGGAGCAGCTCGCGCGGAACAGGCTTGTCCGGCAAGAACATTCGCGATGATCGCCGCGACCGGACGACGTCGGAGAACTCGGCCATCAGCGGACTCGTCGGTCCTTGCGGGCCTCGAGTTCGTCGTCATCGACCACGACGAGCATCGGTTGGCCGGGCACGCACAGCATGTTGACCAGGAAGCGCAGCGGTACGTCGTCCCGATTGTTGGCGTCGGAGTAGTGGATCACGTCGCCGCCGGGCTCCCAAAACGCCTCGCCCGCCTTGATCACCCGCGGAGCCTCGCCCTCCAGTTCGAAGAGCATCTCTCCTTCCAGCACATAGCCGAATGCGGGTCCGGCGGGATGACGATGTGGCGGCGCCCCGGGTGACCCGGCGGGCCATTCGATGATCGTCGTCATCACCTCGGCGTCGGCCGGAATGAACGGCGGCTTGACCGTCTGGAGCACGGTCATGGCGTCATGCAGCGCTTTTTCACGCTCTGCGGAAATGGTCATGTCAGCGCCCCGCAACCCAGTGGGTTTGGCCGAGAATTCCGTCGTCACCGGTGACGAGGCTGTTGTCGTCGACGGCGGTTCCGAAATAGGTAGCCTGCGGGTCGATCACCACCGGCTTGTCATCACCGCGCTGGGCAAGCACCGCACGGGCCATGTCCGCGAACGACAGCTTCTCGGGTCCACCGATGTTGACGATTCCGTTGAGGGGCGCGGCCTGGGCGGCCTTGGCCACCTCGGCGGCGACATCGTCGACCGAGATCAACTGGATCCGGGCGTCGGGAACGCGCACCTCGTCGCCGACCACGAGGGTGTCGGTGATCGCCTCGGCGAACTCCTGGAACTGGGTGGCGCGCACGATCGTGTACGGCAGGCCGGATTCGGTGATGATCTTCTCCTGGGCCACCTTGGCCCGCATGTACCCGCTGTCGGGTAAGCCGTCTGCCCCGACGATGGACAGCGCGACGTAGTTCCCGACACCCGTCTCCTGCGCGGCGGCGGCCAAGTTGCGTGCGGACGCGGTGAAGAAGTCCATCACCGGTCCGTCGTCGAACGACGGTGAGTTGACGACGTCGACGAGGACCTCGGCGCCGCTGAGCGCCGCCACCAGGCCCTCACCGGTGACGACGTTGGCGCCCGACGACAGGGAGGCAGCCACCACGTCGTGGCCGGCCTCGGTGAGCAACCGCACCACCCGCGAACCGATCTGGCCGCTGGCACCGATCACTGTGATTTTCATTGTGCGAACACCTTTCTCTGGCGTGGTCCCACCACGACGAGGATCCACCCGAACACCTCGCGGCCGGGATCTTCAGCGACCCGGTCACGACATCCAGCCTGGCAGCGCACGGCCGGATTGAAACCCTGGAAAGTTCGTAGTCCTCGGTGGCGTGCAGCGGAATGCGCACAACGAAAAACCCCGGCGCATCGGATGCGCCGGGGTTTTCGTACTACTCGAGAATCAGCCCTTGCGAGCCTGGACGGCCTCGGTGAGCTGCGGGGTGACCTTGAACAGGTCACCGACGATGCCGAGGTCGGCGATCTCGAAGATCGGCGCCTCTTCGTCCTTGTTCACCGCGACGATCGTCTTCGACGTCTGCATGCCTGCGCGGTGCTGGATCGCTCCGGAGATGCCCAGCGCGATGTACAGCTGCGGCGACACGGTCTTACCGGTCTGACCGACCTGGAACTGGCCCGGGTAGTAGCCCGAGTCGACCGCGGCACGCGAGGCACCGACGGCGGCACCGAGCGAGTCGGCGAGCGCCTCGACGATGGCGAAGTTCTCCGCGCTGCCGACGCCACGACCACCGGCGACCACGACAGTGGCCTCGGTGAGTTCGGGGCGGTCGCCGGCCACGGCGGGCTCGCGCTTGGTGATCTTCGTGGCGTTCTCGGCCTGGGCCGGAACCTCGACGTTGACGACCTCACCGGCACCGTCGGCGGGGGCGGCTTCGATCGAGCCGGGGCGCACGGTGATGACCGGGGTGTCGCTGGTGACCTGCGCTTCGACGGTGTACGCGCCACCGAAGATGCTGTGGACGCCCACCGCGCCTCCGCGGACCTCGATCACGTCGACCAGCAGACCCGAACCGATGCGGGCCGCGAGCCGTCCGGCGATCTCCTTGCCATCGGCGCTGGCAGCGATCAGCACGCCTGCAGGCGCAGCCGTCTCGGCCAGTCCGGCGAGCACGTCGACCACGGGGGTGATCAAGTAGTTCTCGGCGTCATCGGACTCGGCGACGTAAATCTTGGCGGCACCGGCGGCCTTAAGGCCGTCTACCAGTGGCGCTGCCGTACCGGGCTTGCCCACCACGACGGCAGCAGGCTCACCCAGCGCGCGAGCGGCGGTGATCAGTTCGGCGGTGACCTTCTTCAGGGCACCTTCGGAGTGCTCGACGAGCACAAGTACTTCAGCCATGGGATTTCTCGTTATGTCTTTCGCGTCTCGTTAGATTCGATGGAAGCAACTGCTAGATGAGTTTCTGAGCCACGAGGTATTCGGCGACCTTGGTACCGCCGTCGCCCTCGTCGGTGACCTTCTCACCCGCGGTCTTCGGCGGCTTCGGGGTCGAAGACAGCACCTTGGACCCGGCGTTGGCGACACCGACCTCGTCGGCCTCGACGCCGATCTCGGCGAGGGTGAGCACGGTGACTTCCTTCTTCTTCGCGGCCATGATGCCCTTGAAGGACGGGAAGCGGGGCTCGTTGATCTTCTCGTTGACGCTGACCACAGCCGGAAGCGGGGCTTCCAGCGTGAAGACACCGTCGTCGGTCTCCCGCTCGGCGGTGACCTTGCCGTCTTCGACCGTCAGCTTGCGCACGTGGGTGAGCTGCGGCAGGCCCAGGTACTCGGCGATGACGGCCGGGACCGCGCCGCCGACGCCGTCGGTGGCCTCGTTACCCGCGATGACCAGCTCGGTGCCCTCGATGGTGCCCAGCGCGCGGGCCAGCACCCACGCCGTCTGGATGACGTCGGAGCCGTGCAGATCGTCATCCTTGAGGTGCACGGCCTTGTCGGCGCCCATGGACAGTGCCTTGCGGATCGCCTCGGTGGCGCGCTCCGGACCGGCGGTCAACACGGTGACGGTGCTGTCGCCACCCTCACGCTCCTTGATCAGCAGCGCTTCTTCGACGGCACGCTCGTTGATCTCGTCGAGCACGGCGTCGGCGGCCTCACGGTCGAGGGTGAAATCGCCGTCGGACAGCTTGCGCTCCGACCAAGTATCTGGGACCTGTTTGATCAGGACCACAATGTTCGTCATGACTCTGGTTCGTCCTCCTAGTGGGGCCGGGGACCGGCCAACCGTTTACGCTTTTGCGACTACCCCATGTTACTAGTCGGTAACTTACGGAGTTCGCAGGAACACCATAGCTGGTCGCGCTAGGTATGCAGTGACCACTATCACACGCATGCAGTAGGGAACCGTTCGCCAGTAGGCCACCAACCGGTCGACTGGGTTAGCCTGCCTTCCAATGAGCACATTTGTTGACGGTCCGGAAGATGCCCTCCCTCTGACAGGCGAGCGGACCATCCCCGGCTTGGCCGAGGAAAATTACTGGTTCCGTCGGCACGAGGTGGTCTACCAGCGGCTGGCCGACCGCTGCGCCGGACGCGACGTGCTCGAGGCCGGCTGCGGCGAGGGCTACGGCGCCGACTTGATCGCCGGTGTCGCCCGCACGGTCATCGGCCTTGACTACGACGAAGCGACGGTCGCCCACGTGCGTGCCCGCTACCCCCGCGTCGACATCCGGCACGGCAACCTTGCCGACCTTCCGTTGGCGGACGGTTCGGTCGACGTCGTGGTCAATTTCCAGGTCATCGAGCACCTCTGGGACCAGGCACAGTTCGTCGCCGAGTGCTATCGCGTGCTGCGGCCCGGCGGCCTGTTCTTGGTGTCGACCCCCAACCGGATCACCTTCTCCCCCGGCCGCGACACCCCGCTCAACCCGTTCCACACCCGTGAACTCAACGCCGCCGAGCTCACCGAACTGCTCGAAGACGCCGGCTTCCACATCGAAGGCGTGTCCGGGGTCTTTCACGGCGCGGGCCTGGCCGCCCTCGATGCCCGCCACGGCGGGTCGATCATCGACGCCCAGGTGGCCCGCGCGGTGGCCGACGCCCCCTGGCCCGAACAACTGCTGGCCGATGTCGCCGCGGTGTCCACCGACGACTTCGACATCACCCCGGCCGCCGAACGCAACATCGATGACAGCCTCGACCTCGTCGCGATCGCGGTACGCCCGTGAGTGCCCCGGCAGCAGAACCGGTGCCGGGGCTGTTCACCCTGGTCCTGCACACCCATCTGCCGTGGCTGGCCCATCACGGCCGGTGGCCGGTGGGCGAGGAGTGGCTCTACCAATCGTGGTCGGCGGCCTACCTGCCGCTGATGCGCGTGCTGCGCACGCTGGCTGCCGAGGACCGCAGCCACCTGCTCACGCTCGGTATGACGCCGGTGGTCACCGCACAGCTCGATGACCCGTACTGCCTGACGGGTATGCATCACTGGCTGGCCAACTGGCAGCTGCGGGCACTGGAAGCCACGACACTGCGCAGCCGGAAAGGACTGCGCGAGTTCGGGATTCGCGAACATGCCGAAGCTGCCACGGCGGTCGATGACTTCACCACCCTGTGGCGGCACGGTGCAGCCCCGCTGCTGCGCGAGCTGATCGACGCCGACACCATCGAACTGCTCGGCGGCCCGCTGGCGCACCCGTTCCAGCCGCTGCTCAACCCGCGGCTGCGCGAGTTCGCGCTGCGCGAGGGGCTCGCCGACGCCCGGGCGCGCTTCGCACACACCCCGCGCGGCATCTGGGCGCCCGAATGCGCCTATGCGCCGGGAATGGAAACCGGTTACGCCGCAGCGGGTGTGGGCCATTTCATGGTCGACGGCCCGTCACTGCACGGCGACACCGCACTGGGCCGCCCGGTCGGTGATTCCGATGTCATCGCCTTCGGGCGAGACCTTCAGGTCAGCTACCGCGTGTGGTCCCCCAAATCCGGCTACCCGGGTCACGCCACCTACCGCGACTTCCACACTTACGACCACACCACCGGCCTCAAACCGGCCCGGGTCACGGGACGCAACGTGGCGTCCGAGGACAAGGCACCTTATGACCCGCAGCGCGCCGACCGCGCCATCGACGACCACGTCGCGGACTTCGTCGCCGTCGTGCGGCGAAGACTGCTCCGCGAGAGCGAGCGCATCGGGAGGCCCGCCCACGTGATCGCGGCATTCGACACCGAGTTGTTCGGACACTGGTGGTACGAGGGCCCGACCTGGCTCGAGCGCGTGCTGCGGGCACTGCCCGAGGCCGGTGTGCGCGTGGGCACGCTCGCCGACGCCAAGGCCGACGGATTCGTCGGCGCCCCGGTCGAATTGCCGCCCAGCTCATGGGGTTCCGGCAAGGACTGGCAGGTGTGGAACGGCGATAAGGTCAGCGACCTCGTGCAGCTCAACGCCGAGGTCGTCGACACCGCCCTGAGCACGGTGGACAAGGCCCTCACCCAGAACGCCGCGGTGGGCTCCCCCACGCCACGGGATCATGTCGCCGACCAGATCCTGCGGGAAACCCTGCTCACGGTGTCCAGCGACTGGCCGTTCATGGTCAGCAAGGACTCGGCGGCCGACTACGCGCGGTACCGCGCACACCTGCACGCCCACGCGACCCGTGAGATCTGTGATGCGCTGGCGTCGGGACGTGGCGAGCACGCGCAGCGATTGGCCGACGGCTGGAACAAGGCCGACGGATTGTTCGGCGCGCTCGACGCCCGCAGGCTTCCCAGATGACCACCCCGCCGAGAAAGCGCACAACCATGAAAATCCTGATGGTGTCGTGGGAGTACCCGCCGGTGGTCGTCGGCGGTCTCGGCAGGCATGTGCATCACCTGGCCACCGCTCTCGTCGCGGCAGGCCATGAAGTCGTCGTACTGAGCCGGCGCCCGTCGGACACCGACCCGAGCACGCATCCGTCGACCGACGAGGTCAGCGAGGGTGTCCGCGTCGTCGCCGCCGCCCAGGACCCGCACGAGTTCGACTTCGGCACCGACATGATGGCCTGGACCCTTGCGATGGGCCACGCGATGGTGCGTGCGGGTCTGCGGATCAAGGACGACGCGGGCGAGCAGTGGCAGCCGGATCTGGTGCACGCCCACGACTGGCTGGTCGCCCATCCGTCTATCGCGCTGGCCGAACACTTCGACGTGCCACTCGTTTCCACCATCCATGCCACCGAAGCCGGCAGGCATTCCGGCTGGGTGTCGGGCCGGATCAGCCGCCAGGTGCACGCGGTGGAGTCCTGGCTGGTGCGTGAATCCGATTCGCTCATCACGTGTTCGGCGTCGATGAGCGACGAGATCACCGAACTGTTCGGGCCCGGGTTGGCCGAGACCCGGGTGATCCGCAACGGGATCGACGCGGCGCTGTGGCCGTTCGCGCGGCGCAGGCCCCGGCAGGGCCCGGCCCAGTTGCTCTACGTGGGTCGCCTGGAGTACGAGAAGGGCGTGCACGACGCGATCGCCGCTCTGCCGCGGATCCGGCGGGCACATCCGGGCACCACGCTGACTGTCGCAGGCGACGGCACCCAGCAGCAGTGGCTCGTCGAAGAGGCCCGAAAGCACAAGGTGCTCAAGGCCACCCGATTCGTCGGACGGCTGGGCCACGACGAGCTGGTGGCCGCGCTGCACACGGCCGACGCCGCCGTGCTGCCCAGCCACTACGAACCGTTCGGCATCGTGGCGCTGGAAGCCGCGGCCACCGGCACCCCGCTGGTCACCTCCAACGTGGGCGGCCTTGGCGAAGCAGTGATCAACGGGCAGACCGGGATGTCGTTCGTGCCGCGGGATGTGGCCGGGCTGGCCGCAGCCGTCCGCGCCGTGCTCGACGATCCTGAGGCCGCGCAGGACCGCGCGATCGCCGCCCGCGACCGGCTGACCTCCGATTTCGACTGGCACACCGTGGCCGCCGAGACCGCCCAGGTGTACCTGGCGGCCAAACGCGGTGTCCGCGAACCACATCCGCGCCGCCCCATCGTCGAGCACGCCCTGCCCGACCGCTGAGCCCGGAAATGATTCGACGGGCGTCGAATCATTTCGCCCCTAGCGTGCGGGTATGGCACTCACACGAGCCGCAGTTCTCACCCTCGTCGCCGCCTACCTGGGCCTGTTCGTCGGGCTGATCGACGCGAACGCCGTCAACCTGGCGCTGCCGACGATCCGCGACGATCTCGGCGGCGGCATCGCAGGCGCCCAGTGGACCATCGACGCCTACAACATCACCTTCGCCGCGGCCCTGTTGACCGCGGGGTCGCTCGGCGACCGCTTCGGCAGGCGCAGGCTGCTGCGGATCGGGTTGACGCTGTTCATCGCCGCCTCGGTGGCGTGTGCGCTGGCACCGGCGCTGCCCGCGCTGCTGGCCGCCCGCGCGGTTCAGGGCCTGGGAGCGGCACTGATGTTGCCGCAGGGCCTGGCCATCACCTCGGCCGCCTTCCCGGACCCCGCGGACCGAGCGCGCTCCACCGCGGCGTGGGCGTTCGCCGCCGCGAGCAGTACCGCGCTCGGCCCCCTGCTTGGTGGAATGTTGGCCGACACGGCGGGCTGGCGGTGGATCTTCTGGATCAACGCACCGGTGGGCGTGCTGGCCCTGATCCTGAGCCTGCGCCATCTGCCCGAATCACGTGACCCGGCCGCCGCCCGCATCGACATACCGGGCCAGTGCCTGGCGATGCTTGGCCTGGCCGCGCTGACGCTGGTGCTTGTCGAGGGACACACCTGGCCGTGGCAACGCATCGTGCCCGTCGCCCTCGTCGCGGCGTGCGCGCTGGCGGCGTTCGTCGGCGTACAGCGCCGCAGCGTCCGGCCGATGCTGCCGCTGGACCTGTTCGGCAGCCGCCGCCTGGTCGGTGCCCTGCTGGCGACCTTCACCATGACCTTCGGTATCTACGGTCTGCTGCTGGTCAACAGTTTCGCGTTCCAGCAGCAACGGGGTCTGACCGCGCTGGCCACCGCGGTGTGGTTCCTGCCGCTGCCCATCACGTACCTGGCGTTGATCCCAGCGGCCAACGGGTTGGCCCGGCGGACCAGCGCGCGGACCGCGATGACCGCCGGCTTGGGGCTGATGGCGGCAGGGCTGCTGCTGTATGCCGCGGTGGGCCCGACGGCGTCGGTGTGGCTGCTGGAACTCTCGCTCGTGCTGGCAGGAGCCGGCCTGGCGCTGAACACCGGGCCAGCCGTGTCGCTGGCGATGTCGGCGATGCCGGTGCAGCGCTCGGGGCTGGGCGCCGGGGTGGTGAATCTGTCCCGGCTCTTGGGTATCACTGTCGGTGTCGCGGTGTTGGGTAGTGCCATGGCGGCCATCGGTGGTGACCTCGGAGTCCGTGTCGCGCTGGTGGTCGGCGGGGTGTGTCAGCTGGCCGGGGCCGCAGCCGCGCTGCGGTTGGCGCGGGGTACCGCAGCCCCGGTGCACAGGAAGGAGACGTCGCATGCGTGATCTCACCGATCTGCCGTCGACCGCGGACGTCGACATCGCCGCGCTGGCCGCACTGCTCGCCGATGCGGCTCGCTGCCGGGTGCTGCTGGCCCTCGACGACGGCCGCGCGCTGCCGGCCAGCGTGCTCGCCGACGAAGCAGGCATCAGCCGCTCGACCGCCAGCAGCCACCTCAACAAGCTGACCGAAGCCGGTCTGCTCACCGTGCAGACCCACGGCAGGCACCGCTATTACCGGCTGGCCGGGCCCGAAATCGGGGAACTGATCGAGCAATTGGGGCGGCTGGCGCCCGCTCGGCCGGTCACCTCACTGCGCGAAGGCACCCGGGCGGCGCGCCTGCGCAGCGCGCGCACCTGCTATGACCACATCGCCGGCCGGCTCGGTGTGCAGATCATGAAGAGCCTCATCGACCAGGACGTGCTGACCGGCGGCGACGGCCAGTTCCACGACGGCGACGCCGACCGGCTGAGCAGTCCTGGACGCGATGTGCCCTACGAACTCACCGCAGCCGGCGCCGACCGCCTGCGCCATATCGGTGTTGAATTGCCAACGGGTTCAAGGCCGCTGGTGCGGTACTGCATCGACTGGACCGAGCAGCGCCACCATTTGGCAGGCGGTCTTGGCCGGGCCGTGCTCGACCGCTTCCTGTCGGCAGGCTGGCTGCGCCGCGCACCGCAGCACCGCGCGCTGAAGGTGACCGAAACCGGTCGCGCCGCGTTGGCCCGCGAGTTCGGCATCGACTGGCCTGCCTGAGGGTCAGTCCGATCCCTGTTGCGGATCGGTCAACGGGGACACCGACCAATTGGACAACTCCGAGGGCCCGAGGATGCGGTGCCGGGTCTGACCCGCCGTGTAGAAGGTGAATTTCGTTGCCCGGTAGCACTGTTCGAAACAGTCGAAGGCTTGGCCGGTCGCGTCGAAGCTGACCCCGCGGATACGCACCACCAGCTCCCCTGGCTCCAGCTCGAGTTGTTCGGACTCCCAGCTGTTGGGTGTGTCGACCTCGAACGCCTGCTCCGTGTACTCGTCGGTGAGCCCGTAGCGCTCCTGCAGGAATCGGTACAGGGACTCGCCTGCGGCCAGCCGGTCCCGATCGATCGAGGGCACCCTGCTCAACGGGAGCACGGCGCGTTCGAGTATCCGGTCCGCGCCCGCACCGATCGTCCTGCGCCGCCAGATCTCCCACGTCGGCTGGCCCCCGTCGACACCGAGTGCTGCGGCGATCGTCGTGCTGGGCAGGCCGACCGACATCGTGATCAAGGCAGTGGTCACCGACGGGGATCGGCCCTGGGTGTCGGTCAGCGTCTGCAGCAGTTCACCCGGCCGTGTCGGGTCTGCGCCGATACGCGGTTCGGCCACAAAGGTCCCCAGCCCCTGATGCCGGTGGATGCGGCCGGCCCGCTCCAGCTCATCGAGCGCGCGGCGCACGGAAATGGTACTGACATCGGCGATCTCGGCGAGCTCGGTGGTCGAGGGCAAACGATCACCGGGACGTAGATCGCGTTCGGCCATGATGCTGAGGACCAGTTCCTGCACCTGTTGGTAGCGGAGCTTCCGGTCACCCGCCGCCGGGCTGCTCCCCTTTGGTGTCGACATCTGGCCTCCCCAGTCTCGGTCGGTGACCGATAACGCACCGCTCGCACCTTGCATACTAACTATGCATCCCTGTCAGCGAGCTGATAATCCGTGCTAAACAGCGGTTAGGACGGGTTATAAGAGAAATTTTCGCGAAACACACACGTCATCACGCGATCACAGACATACTCACAATACTGTGTATGCACAGTGATGGCACTGGCTCCGCACCCGAAGGAGAATCCCGGCGATGCACAAGATTGACCGACGCAGCTTCCTGCGCAACTCGGCGGTGGTCGCCGCAGCTCTCGGCGGCGCGGCGGCACTGGCCGCGTGCGCGCCCGAGACCGCGACGCACACCGTGCTGCGGGTCGGATCGACGACGGACATCGACTCGCTGAACCCGTTCACCGCCTTCTCCACCCAGTCCTATGACGTATTCCAACTGCTCTACGACAAGCTGATGGAGTACGACGCGGATCTGAACGTCAAGCCGTCACTGGCGACCGACGTCAAGGTCGAAGACGGCGGGAAGACCTACACGTACACCCTGCGCGACGGCGTCAAGTGGCAGGACGGCAACCCCTTCACGGCCGACGATGTCGTGTTCACCCTGCTGATGGTCAGAGACAACGACTACGGCACCTACGGCGCGTACTTCAAAGATCTCGTCGACGCGACAAGCACGGGAAACACCGTGCGACTGACGTATTCGCGTCCTCAGACCCTGGATCCCGGAGTCATCACGCCGATCGTCCCCAAACACATCTGGTCCGGCGTCAACAAGAACGACCTGCCCCGGTTCGCCAACGACAAACCGGTGGGCACCGGGCCGTTCATCTTCGATTCATGGCAGAAGGGCAACACCGTCACCGTCACCCGCAACGACAACTGGTGGGGCGCCAAGCCGGCCGCACAGAAGGTGACCTGGACGAAGTTCGGCAGCGACGATATCGTCACGCAGGCGCTGCGCACCGGCGACATCGATATCGTCGCCGAGATCCCACCCACCATCTTCGGCGGACTCAAAGATGCGGCCAATGTCAAAACCGGTGACCTGGAATCGTTTTCGTTCCACATGATCGGTTTCAACTGTTCCACCGAGCCGAACTCGAAGGGCAACCGGATCCTGCTCGACCCGGTGGTACGCCAGGCGCTGAGCTGCGCGGTCAGCCGCCAACAGCTCGTCGAACTCGCTCTGTCGGGCTATGGCGAGCCGGGTACCGGGCTGCTGCCCGTGGCATTCGGCGACTTTCACTACGTCCCGGCCGCAACAGAGGTGCTGGACAACAACCAGGACAAGGCCCGCAAGCTTCTCGACGACGCAGGCTACATCGACCGCAACGGCGACGGTATCCGCGAGTCGAAAGACGGTACCCCACTGAACTTCAGGATCCTCGCCATCGCCGACACCGCCGTCGACGTGAAAGCAGCCGAGCTGTTCATCACGGCCGCCAAGGCGGTCGGTGTCGGCGTGAAGCTGTCCACCACCGACGCCGACGCCATGGGCAGCACGGTGTTCAACACCCAGGGACCCGATTGGGACATCGTGGTGTGGGGCTGGGATTCGGAGATGTACGACCCGTCCTATCTGCTGGGGATCGCCACCACCGACCAGATCGGCGGAAACAACGACACCTATTGGAGCAACCCGAGATACGACGAGCTCTATGAGCAGCAACGCACCACGATCGACCGCGGCCAGCGGATCAAGCTTGTCCAGGAGATGCAGGCGATCCACTACGCCAGCTGTCCCTACATCGTGATGTGGTACCAGAAGAAGCTCACCGGCACCCGAACCGACACCTGGACCGACTGGCAACCCATCAAGGGTGGCATGGTGCTGAACTTCCCGCGGGTCAACTACGTCGACGTGAAACCGGCCTGAGGCGGGCCCCGAGGAGATGCTGCGTTATCTCGCAACGAAACTGACGTATCTGAGTCTCACCCTCGTCGCGGTCCTGATCACCAACTTCCTGATCTTCCACCTGATGCCCGGTGACCCGGTCACCCACATCGCACGCGGCCAGCACCTCGACGCCGCGGCGATAGCCAGGCTCCGTACGTACTACGGGCTGGACCGACCGCTCAGTTCGCAGTTCGTCACCTACGTCACCCACCTGTTGCACGGCGAGTTCGGGTACTCGTACTCCTACTCGGCCCCCGTCGGCCCCATCGTGGGCGACGCACTGGTCAACACCGTGATCCTGGTGACGGTCTCGACCGTGCTGGTGGTCGCCCTCGGGGTGGTGATCGGGGTTTTCGCCGCGGCACGCCGTGGCACGCGATCGGACCGTGGGCTGGTGGTGGGATCTCTCGTGTTCTGGAGCCTGCCCACGTTCTGGGTCGGCATGTTGCTCATCTTCGTGTTTGCGGTCGCGCTGAACTGGCTGCCCATCGCCGGGATGTACACCGCCGATGCGATCTATCCCACGATGTTCACCCGAATCGCCGACCTGGCACGGCATCTGATCCTTCCGACGGCCGCGATGGTCATGGTCGACATGGCGCAGTTCGTCCTGATCACCCGTAGCTCTCTGCTGAACACACTCTCGGAGGACTTCATGACCACGGCACGCGCCAAGGGTCTGCACCCGCGCCGCGTGCTCTGGCGGCACGGTGTGCGCAATGCACTGCTCCCCGTCGCTACCGCGACCACCTTGTACGCCAGCGCCACCGTCGGCGGCACCATCCAGGTCGAGACGGTCTTCTCGTGGCCCGGCATGGGTCAATTGATCTATCTGTCGGTGGTGCGGCGCGACTACCCCGTGATGGAGGCGTGCTTCCTGCTGTTCGCCGTCGTGGTGGTGCTGGCCAACTTCGCCAGCGACGTCATCTATCGCGCACTGGACCCGAGGGTGAGGCTGACATGACCGAGGTGAGCATCCCGGCAGGAACAACCAGCTCCGGCTGGCGTGACGTCGCAACCCAGTTGTGGCATGACACCATGGGACGCACCGGTGTGCTCATGGCAGCCGCGGTGGTCATGCTCGCCGTTGTCGGGCCGCTGGTGGCTCCCTACGACCGCGGCGCGGTCGCCGAGTCCCGCACCGGAATCCTGCAGCCGCCCAGTGCAGGTCATCTGCTGGGTACCGACGAACTCGGCCGCGACGTACTGCGTCAGGTGCTCGCAGGCACTCCCATCTCGTTGGAGATCGGCCTCATCGCCACACTCGTGACGGTTCTCATCGGCACCGTCGTGGGCGTCCTCGCGGGCTGGTTCACGGGATTCGTCGACGCCGTCCTGATGCGCGTCACCGACTTCTTCCTGGTGCTGCCCAACCTGCCGCTCATGATCGCGCTCGGAGCGATTGTGGGACAGAGCCTTCCGATGATCGTCCTCGTCATCGCGGTGACGAGCTGGCCGCCCACGGCCCGCATCGTGCGGTCCCAGACCCTGGCGCTACGGGAACGCGAGGTCGTCGCGCGGGCCCGCACCGTCGGCCTGTCAGCACCGGCGATCCTGCGCAAACTGATCCTGCCCGGCGTCGCTGCACTCGTGATCGCGAATGCCGTCTTGGTGATCGCCGGATCCATCCTGGCCGAGGCCACGCTGTCGTTCCTCGGACTCGGTGATCCGTCGCGCACATCGTGGGGCCAGGTACTGCACAACGCCTTCGTATCCGGCGCCGTCGGCAGCGGTTACTGGTGGTATTTCCTACCCCCGGGTGTCGGCATCGTCGTTGTGGTGCTGGCGTTCTCGCTCATCGGCCAAGCGCTCGAACACATTCTCAATCCGAAACTGGCGGCGACCACATGAACCTGCTTGAGATTCGCAACTTGTCGGTGACGTACCGATCCGCAGTCGACGAGGTCCGGGCCGTCGACCGCATCGACCTCGACGTCGACACCGGCGAGGTCGTCGGGCTGGCCGGGGAATCCGGCTGTGGCAAAAGCACATTGGCACTGGCGGTGGCGCAATTGCTGCCCCGTGGTGCGCAGGTGACCGCCGACCGGATGCAGTTGGGCGCCACCGACCTGCTCGCCGTTGACGAGGACGGGCTGCGCAGGCTGCGCTGGAGCCGGTTGTCCATGGTGTTCCAAGGCGCGATGAACGGTTTCAATCCCGTCATGCCCATCGGCGCCCAGATCGCCGAGGCCATCCGGACACACCGTCCGCACACCGGTAAGCGCGAGATCCGCGCCCGCGTCGCCGAACTGCTCGGCGAGGTCGGCATCGCCCCAGGCCGGGCCGCGGACTACCCACACCAGTTCTCGGGCGGCATGAAACAGCGGGCGATGATCGCGATGGCCCTCGCCTGCGATCCGGAGCTGGTGATCGCCGACGAACCGACCACGGCGCTCGATGTCATGACGCAGGCCCAGATCCTTGAGCTCATCCGGCGTCTCGCAGACGAACTGGACCTTGCGATGCTGGTGATCTCGCACGATCTGATGGTGCTCGGCGAATTGTGCGACCGGGCCGCCGTGATGTACGCCGGCCGTATCGTCGAACGCGGGCAGGCCGACGAGGTGTTGACCCACACCGCGGTCACCGGGCCGGCGCACCCCTACACCCGGCAGTTGCTGGCATGCTTTCCGCGCCCCGGGGCGGGTGCCGCGTCGATCAGCGGAATACCCGGAAGCCCACCGGATCTCGCCCATCCTCCGGACGGGTGCCGGTTCCGCGCCCGCTGCGAGGTGCCACTCCCGGCGTGCGCCACCGAGGACCCGGCATTGCGTCCCGTGGCCACCGCCGCCACCCATGTCGCCGCGTGCCACCGGGTGTCAGAGACCGCGACGCTTGCGCTGGGGGTGGCCCGATGACCGCATCGACCACCGGCGGTCCGGTCGCCGAGATCACCGATCTGCACGTGCACTTCCCGATCCGGCACGGCCGGCGTCGACTGCTGGCCCGAGCCGTCGACGGCGTCGACCTGACCATCGATGAGCGGGAGATCGTCGCACTCGTCGGCGAATCCGGTTGCGGCAAAACCACGATCGCGCGCACCATCATGCGCCTGGCCGAGGCGACATCGGGTTCGGTCGCCATCGGCGGCGTCGACATCACCCATCTCAGCGGCCGGAAGCTGCGTACGATGCGGCGCGACTTTCAGATGATCTTCCAGGATCCCTTCGAGAGCCTGCCCGCCAATTCGACCGCATTCGATCTGGTGGCAGAGGGGGTGGCGATCCACCGCCACGGCATCGATGCCGCCGCGCGGCGCCAGGCGACTCTGGCCGCACTGGCCGCGTGCGGCCTGCCGGAGTCGGTCGCCGGGCGGCGCATGTTCGAACTGTCCGGCGGCCAGCGCCAACGGGTCGCCATCGCGTCGGCGGTGGCCGTCGAACCTCGATTGCTTGTCGCCGACGAACCGGTGTCCATGCTCGACGTGTCACTGCGGGCCGGCATCCTGCGAGTGTTGCTGGATCTGCGGGAACGCCTCGGTATCGCAACGCTTTTCATCACTCACGACTTGGCGCTGGCCGGCGTGTTCGCCGACCGCGTTGCGGTGTTGTACCTGGGCCGCATCGTCGAGCAGGGCGTGGGGACCGAGGTGATCGCCAACCCGGCCCATCCCTATACCCGCGCGCTGGTCGACGTGATGCCCAGACCCGACGGCAGGCGCACCGCCCGCACGCTGCTCGCCGGTGAGCCGCCCAACCCCACAACCGAGATCACCGGGTGCCGGTTCGCTGCCCGCTGCCCACTGTTTCAGACGCTCGGATCGCCCGAGCGCTGTACCACCGAATCACCGGCGCTGCGCTCGATCAGTGCCGATCACGCTGTGGCGTGCCACTTCTGGGACACCAGAGTTCTGACAACAGCTAAGGAGAACATCGCATGACTGCCAGCCGAGAAGAAGTGATCCAGCTGCTCGACAGCCTGGTTCGCATTGATTCTGTGACGCCGTGGCTGATCCCGGGAGGCGCGGGCGAGGGCGAGGTCGCCCGGTTCATGCAACGCTGGCTGACCGCAGCCGGGCTGGACGTCACCCTGGAGGAAGTCGAGCCGGGCCGCCCGAATGTGCTGGCGTGGCTGCGGGGTACCGCACCGGGGCCCACGATCTGTCTGACCGCCCACAGCGACACTGTGGGGTATGCGGCCTGGCCCGATCGCGCGTTGTCCCCGGTAGTCGAGGGCGACCGCATGATCGGCGTCGGAGTGGCCGACGACAAGGGCGGCTGCGCGGCCGCGATGCTGGCCGCTGCGGAACTGGTGCGGTCCGGAACACCCTTGGCGGGCAATGTGCTGGTCGCGCTGGCGATCGACGAGGAAGGCGTCAGCATCGGCACCGAGCACCTCGTCGCCCACCACGCCGACGAGATCGATCTGGCGATCGAACTGGAACCCGAAGGCTCTCACCTGATTTTCGGTGAGCACCAGGGTTTCGGCTGGATCGACATCGTGGTGTTCGGCGAACCCGCCCACGGTTCGGCACCCGACAAGGGCGTCGACGCCATCGTGCATATGGCCGAGGTCATCACGCGCCTGCACCGCCTCGACGAGACGCGGTGGAAGCCCCATCCCGATCCGCGCAACGGCCGCACGGTGTTTCACACCGGCACGATTGCCGGTGGCACCGACTACGCGACGTATCCCTCCGAAGTGGTGCTCGGCATCGAGATCGGCACGCAGCCCGGGGAGACACTGGCCGACCGGGTGGCAGAGATCGAGGCGATCTTCGACGAGGTCAAGGCTGTCGAGCCACGTTTCCGCGGCGAGGTTCGGGTGCGGCTGGACCGCGACCCGTTCACAGGCGCGGGCAACGACGCGCTGCTCACTGCCCTGGCCGACGCCACCGAAGCCGTCAACGGAACCCGGGCCGAGATCACGGGGCTCAACGCGTGGACCGACGCGGCACTGCTGCAGAGCGCCGGCATCCCGACGGTGCTGTTCGGCCCCGAAGGGGGCAACTACCACGCCGCCGAAGAGTGGGTGTCGATTCCCGATGTGATCGCGACAGCCGAGATCCTGCGCCGCACCGTCGTCACCCTCATCGGGGTACCCGAACCGGCCACGTCCCCATCCTGATCAATAAACCGCCGAGAAACCAAGGAAACCAATGACATTCACCGAGGCGTTCAACGTTCGCACGCCCAACACCCGCGCCTTGTTCGAACGTGCGAAACGCACCATTCCCGGCGGGGCGGGCTCGACCGCGCGGTTGCCTCGCAACGGGTGGAAACCGTCGCCGCTGTTCATGGCCGAAGGGACCGGGTCCCGCCTCACCGACGTGGACGGCAACACTTACATCGACTACCTGCTGGGCCTGGGCCCGATGATCCTCGGGCACCGCCACCCGGGTGTGACCGCCGCCGTGCAGCGCGCGATCGCCGAGTACGGCACCTGCTTCGGCCTGCCCTACGAACTGGAGATCGAAGCGGCGGAGAAGGTCGTCGCCGCGGTTCCCGGTATCGAGCAGGTGCGGTTCACCAACTCCGGTTCTGAAGCGGTCGGCACCGCCGTGCGGTTGGCGCGGGCCACCACCGGCCGGCGGTTGATCGTCCGGTTCGAAGGCCACTACCACGGCTGGCAGGACACCGTGTACTGGTCCAACCATGTCGACGTGGACCTCGCCGGCCCCGCCGATCACCCGCGCCCGGTCGCCATGGGACCCGGTGTTCCGGCCGAACTCGGCGGCACCCTGGAGGTGCTCACCTGGAACGACCCCGAGAGCTTCGTGAAGCTCATGGACCGCCGCGGCGACGAGGTGGCGGCGGTGCTCACCGAGCCGGCAGTGTTCAACACCGGCTGCATCCTGCCCGAGCCCGGGTACCTGGAGTTGCTGCGCAGTGAGACCCGTAAGCACGGCGCGATGCTCATCTTCGACGAGGTGATCACCGGCTTCCGGTTCGCGCGCGGCGGCGCCCAGGAGTGGTTCGGGGTGCTGCCCGATCTGACGACCCTCGCCAAGGGCCTGGGCGGCGGATTCCCCGTCGCGGCTGTCGGTGGCACCACGGAGGCGATGAGACTCGTTGCCGCAGGCAAGTATTCGCACTCAGGTACGTACAACGCCAACGTCGTGCAATGTGCCGCGGTGTCAGCCACCATGGATGTGCTGGCCGAGCCCGGACTCTACGAACGGCAGCGCGCCCTGGGCTACCGGCTTGCCGAGGGGCTCTCGACCCTGGCTGCAGACCGGGGTTTGGACGCCTACGTCGAGGGCCTGGGAACCGTGTTCCAGCTGTGGTTCGCCGACGGCCCGATCCGCAACTGGCGCGACGCGGTGGCCCACGCCGACGAGGACCTGTTCACCCGGTGGTATCAGGAGATGCTGCTGCGCGGCGTGCTGTTCCACCCGCTGCAGTTCGAAAACCTTTTCGTCTCACTGGTACACGACGATCGCGACATCGACGAGACGCTCAACGCCGCTGCCGACGCGTTGTCCGTCGTGGCCACCGGCCGCCGTGCGGTGCACACGGCGTGAACGGCGAGCGGGTTCACCTCGGGATCGATCTCGGCACCTCGTCACTGAAGGTCGTCGCGGTCGGCCCCGACGGTGAGATCTGCGCTGCCGCGCGCGGCGACTACGCCACAGCCCGGCCGGAACCCCTTGCCGCCGAACAGAATTCGCAGGACTGGTGGGCCGCGCTGGCAGCCGCGCTGGCCGAGGTCGCCGCCTCGGCACCGGTGCAACACTGGGCGGGCATCGGCCTGTCGGCGATGCTGCCCACGCTGGTGGCGCTCGACGCCGCAGGAGCTCCGACGGGGCCGGCGATCACCTGGGAGGATGGGCGCGCCGAACCCGAAGCCGAGCTGCTGCGCGCCGCGATCGGCGACGACCGGCTCTACCAGCTCACCGGGCAACGTGTCGACGGTCGTTACCTGGCGCCCATGCATCGGCGCCTCGACAGACAGGGCCGTGGCGGCGTAATGGCAGCATCCGCCAAGGATGTGCTCTATGCACAGCTCACCGGCGAGTTGCTGACGGATCCGAGCACCGCAGCCGGCACCGGCGTGTTCGACCTTGACCACTGCGCCTGGGACCCCGAATTGATGGTCGCGGCAGAGGTTCCCGGCCTGCCCCCGGTCGCACCCTCGGCCACCGTCGCGCCGCTGTCGCCGCAGTGGCACGCAGCGTTGGGCATCGCTGACGAGGTGCCGGTGGTGCTCGGGGCGGCCGACTCGGTGCTCGGCGCGTTCGGTATCGGCGCACGCACCCATGGCGACGTCGCAGTCATCGCCGGGACAAGCGCAGTCGTGCTGGGCATTTCGGACCGGGCGGTGCGCGATCCGCTGCGGCGCTACCTGCTGACACCGCTTGCCGGCAACGGGTGGGGCCTGGAGATGGACGTTCTGGCCGTCGGTTCGGCGTTCGGCGGTATCGCCCGACTCCTCGGCCTGGCTGGCGGCCCGGCCGAATTGCTGGACGCGGCAGGCACCGTGGCGCTCGACGACACACCGGTGTTCCTGCCGTATCTCACCCCCGGCGAGCAAGGGGCCCTGTGGGACCCCGAACTGACCGGCACGTTGCACGGGCTCAACCTGTCCATGGGAGCCGCTCATGTCGGGCGGGCGCTGCTGACCGGAGTCGTCGTGGAATTGCGACGGGCGATCGCGATCGCCGAAACCGCCACCGGTCGACGGGGTCCGGTGCTCCTCGGTGGCGGGGCGGCCGCCAGTCCCCTGCTGTGGCAGGACCTCGCCGATGCCACCGGACGCGACGTGCTGGTGGATGCGGCCAGCAGGGATCATTCCGCGATCGGCGCCGCGGTGTTCGCCGCGCAGACTCTCGGCCGGCCGATCAACCATCAACCGCAACTGCACCGCGTGTCACCGCGACCGGCACAGGCTGCCAGGTGGGCCCGGGCAGCGGACCGTCATGACGCATTGCGCGCCGCACTCGGAGGTATCGAACTGTGACCATGTCCCCCACCACTCAGGTATTGGTGGTCGATGACGACGAATTCGGCATCGTGGCTGCCGATGTCGTACTTGAACGGCTTACGCACCACCAACCACGGCTCGGGATCGCGACCGGCGGCACCCCGATGCCGGTGTACGCCGAGCTTGCCCGGCGCGTGCGACGGGGCCAAATAGACCTCAGCACAGGCTTTTTGGTGGCCCTCGACGAGTACGTCGGCTTGGGCGCACAAGACCGGCGCAGCTACGCCGCGTACGTGCACACGAACGTGGCCGTGCCGCTGGGTATCGCACCCGGCAACGTTCTCGTACCCGACGGGCTGGCGGCCGACCCCGATGCCGAAGCCGAGGCATATGAGCAGCGCATCGCTGACCTCGGCGGCGTCGAGGTCCAGATCGCCGGTATCGGGAGCAACGGCCATCTGGCCTTCAACGAACCGGGGTCGGCGCTCGATTCCACCACCCGGGTCGTGGCGTTGTCCGGGCAGACCCGCAGTGACAATGCGCGGTTCTTCGACAGCAGGTCCGCTGTTCCGCATCATGCGATCACCCAAGGGCTCGCGACCATCTGCCACGCCCGTTCGGTGGTGCTGTTGGCGCGCGGCCCGGAAAAATCTGCCGCGCTGGCCGCGGCACTGAGCGGCCCGGTCAGCACGGAGGTACCCGCATCGGTACTGCAGCGTCATCCGGAAGTGACCGTGGTCGCGGACCGCTCCGCTGCCACCGAGCTCCCCGACCGATTGGTGCAGAACATCTAGAGCGGCAACGAAAGCACCGACACCACAATGAGAACGAGCACGCCCACGGTCACCACGTAGACCTCGGGTGACGGGGCGATACGGTTCGGCAGCGGGTCGCGAGCCAGAACGCGTTGTCTGCGCAGGCCCACCAGATAGACCAGCAGCGCCACCGCGACCGCGACACACGCTGCCACCAAGCCGAATCCGGCCTTGTGGTCGGCAATGTCGTGGAGCATGAGCAGCGCCCCGTTGCCCAGTACGGCGAACGCCGTGCGGGTCCACGACAGTGAGGTCCGCTCAGCCTGCAGTCCCCGTTCGAAAACCCTCAACCCGAGGCCATTCGGACGACCGCGACGAGCAGCACCAGCACGCCGATCAGGCACAGGCCGACCGCGAGGTACGCCGGCGTGGGATGGCGAGGCAACGCCGTACCGGTCCGCATCGCCCGCTCGACCTGCCGCCAGCGCCACAGGCCGACCCCGGAGGTCAGCGTCGCCAGCACCGTGAGCGCCAGGCCGAGGACGTGGCGCGCTTCAGGGACGCCCAGCTCGGGCACGAACTGGATGACGGCGACCGCGGCGGCCAGCAGGCCGAGCGCCGTGCGCTGCCACGCCAGGAATGTCCGCTCGTTGGCGAGTGTGAAGCGGTAATCGACAAGCTCCTGTTCCCCGCCCGAACAGGGGCCCGTGTCCTCCGCCGGCTCGTTCAGTTGCTCGCGGCCTTCTTGCGCTCGATATCGGCCAGCGCGGCGGCCAGTTCGGCCCGCTGCGCCGCCGAGGTGTCCCAGGCCAGCTTGCGGTTCTTGACCACCTTGGCCGGCGACCCGACGGCGATCGAATAGTCCGGGATGTCGCCCTTGACCACCGCATGGGCGCCCAGCACGCAGCCGCGGCCGATCGTCGTGCCGCGCAGGACCGTGACCTTGGCGGCGATCCAGGTGTCGGGGCCGATGCGCACCGGGCTCTTGATGATGCCCTGATCCTTGATCGGCAGCTCGATGCTGTCCATCTTGTGGTCGAAGTCGCACACGTAGCACCAGTCGGCCATCAGGGCGGACTCGCCGAGTTCGATGTCGAGGTAGGTGTTGATCACGTTGTCGCGACCCAACACCACCTTGTCGCCGATCCGCAGCGAACCCTCGTGACAGCGGATCGTGTTTTTGTCACCGATGTGCACCCAGCGGCCGATCTCCATCTGGGCCAGCTCGGGGGTGCACTGGATCTCGACACCCTTGCCGAGAAAGACCATGCCGCGGGTGATGATGTGCGGATTGGCCAGCTTGAACTTGAGCAGCCGCCAGTACCTGACCAGGTACCAGGGCGTGTAGGCGCGGTTGGCGATGACCCATCTGAGCGAGTCCACGGTGAGGAAGTTGGCCTGCCGAGGGTCGCGCAGGCGGGAACCCCGCCAGCGCTTGTGGATCGGGGCGCCCCACATCGTCGTCATGGCCCGAAAGCCTACGCGAGCGGACTCGGCCGAATTCGGGGTCGCTCCGCTCCTGCCCCCTCACATTCGTAGCGGTTACCCTCAGCTTGACCATATGCGCGAACCACATGCGCCGACTGGGTGCAGCCAAGGTTCCGTGCCGACCCGTCCGGGCTCCGACGAAAGGACACCGTGATCCGCCGATACCTTGCGCTGGCGGTAGCGGCGCTGCTCACCGGCGTGCTCACCGGGTGTGAGAACACCGACTCATGGGTCGACGCGCACCCTGCGGCGGGCTGGTCTGCGCAATACGGCGACGCCGCCAACAGCAGCTACAGCGCCGTGCACGGGGCCGACCAGTTGAAGCCGGCCTGGAGTCGCTCGGTCAAGGGGTCCCTGGGCGCCCAGGTGGCCCTCGGTGCGACCGGCTACCTCGCCGCCAACGCGCAGACCGCAGGCGGTTGTTCGTTGATGGTGTGGGAGTCGGACAACAACGCACGCCAGCGCTGGTGCACCCGGCTGGTGCTGGGCGGCGGATGGTCCAGCGCGCTGTTCGACGGCTTCGACAACCTCTACGTCGGCCAGCCCGGCACCATGCTGTCGTACCCGCCGACGCAGTGGATCCGGTGGCGCCAACCCGTGATCGGTATGCCCACCACGCCGCGCCTCCTCGACGACGGCCAACTGCTCGTGATCACCCACCTCGGGCAGGTCCTGGTGTTCGACGCACACCGCGGCACCGTGGTCGGCACGCCGCTCGACCTGGTAACCGGCATCGATCCGACCGATTCGCAACGCGGGTTGGGCGACTGCCAGCAGGGTCGGCGCGGCTGCCCGGTGGCGGCCGCGCCCGCGTTCTCCAAGGCCACCAACATCGTGGTGCTGAGTCTGTGGGAGCCCGGTGCCGACAGCCCAGTTCTGGTCGGCCTGCGGTACCGCCCGAACCAGACACCGATGCTCAACCGTGAGTGGACGAGCACCGCGGTCGGCCAGGGCCCGATGGCCAGCCCGGTGCTGTCCGCGGACGGGACGACGGCCTACGTCAACGGCCGCGATCAACGCCTCTGGGCGATCAACACCGCCGACGGCAAGGCCAAATGGTCGGTACCGCTGAACTTTCTCGCCCAGACGCCCCCGTCGGTGTCACCCAACGGCCTGATCGTGGCGGGCGGCGGCCCCGACGCCAAGCTGATGGCCGTGCGCGACAACGGCGACAAGGGCGACGTCGTGTGGACGCGCGATGACGTCACGCCACTGACCACCACGAGCCGGGCCGCCGGCCTCGGGTACACCGTGGCGCGCGAGGGCGGGCACGGTCAGACCCTGCTGGTGTTCGACACCAGCGACGGGCACACCCTCAACAGCTATCCGCTGCCGGAGGCCACCGGCTGGCCGGTCGGCGTCTCCATCGGCCACGACCGGCGGGTGGTCGCCGCGACCAGCGACGGTCAGGTCTACGGCTTCGCCCCGGCGTGACCGGGCCGCGGTCACGCCAGCAAGTCCGCCAACGCATCTCGCGGCACCGACGCCTGCGTGGCACCGGCGGTCTCTGCGAACAGTTCCCCCTGTCCGAAGAAGAAGATGACGGCATCGTCGGTGATCGCGAAGTTCTGGTAGTGCGTCGGGTCGAGCCCGGCACTGGACGGTATCGCCTGCTCGACGCCGGACTGCTTCTGCAGTTGGCGCTGCACGATCGGGAAGATCACGTCCAGCGGCTTGCTGCCCGGCTTGAACAATGTGGCGAACGTGATGGGCGCCCGGGTGACGAGGTTGTAGTTGAAGGCCTTGTACCAGGTTTGGGGATGCGTTCCACCGACGTTCTGATACACCTCGAACACCAGGCTCTGGGTGCGGGGCGGTAGCCCCGAGGTGTAGCGGGTTCCCCTGGCGTCCAGCACATACGGCTGATCACGAGAACCCGGCATCTGCGAGACGTTGACGAATCCGTCCCGGGTCTGCGTCAGGTAGTCCGTGACGGGCTGCTGATCGGGATAGTCCACGGGAAAAGTGAAATCGAGCGTGTAGGACGCGTTGGCGGTGTGCACGGTGCAGTTCAGATCCAGACCCACGGTGCCGCCCAGATCGGTGCACGCGTTCTGGGCCGCTGCCACCGGCGTGACGAGCCAACCGACCAGCACACCGGCTGCCAAAGTGGCCACTACAGGGGGAAATCGCATTGTCAGTCGTCCTCGCAGGCGATCAACTAGAGGCCGGCTCCGACTCCGGCGCGTCAACCACAGGGTACGTGGCACTCACCGCGACGGCCGACAAACGAACGCCGTTGCGGTACTCGCGGCACCCGATCCCAGCCGGGCGATCACCACGGAGAGTTGCTCCGAGCCGCGCAGACGCAGCCGTCGCCGCAATGCATCTGGGTCCACGTTCACCCCGCGCACCAGGATTTCGACGGCCCCGACCGCCCGCGCCGACAGCACCTCGCGCAGTCGACGCTCGTGATAGCCCAGCTGTTCGAGCACCTCGAACCCGCGCAGCCCGGCGGGCAATTCGTCTCCCGACAGATAGGCGATGTCCGGGTCGAGCTGCCACAGACCGTGGCGGGCCGCATAGTGCCGGACCAGTCCGGCCCGCACCACGGCGCCGTCGGGGTCGATGATCCACCGCCCGGCGCCCGCCACCGGGCAGTCATCGGGCTCGGCGTCGGTGATCTGTTCGCCGCGATCGAGCAGGGTGGCCCGGCGGCGCACGCCGCGTCCGGCCAGCCCTTGCGACCACAGGCACGCTTCACGCACTCCCCCGGCCAGCGAGGTCACCTCGATCTCACCGGCGAACCCCATCTTGGTGAGTTCGTCGAAATCGATTCCCGGAGCGCACTTTACGACCGTGTCACGGTCACGGTAGACGTCCAGCACAGCGTCCAGCGCCGGCGTGTAGGCGCGCGGGTCGAACCGCCGCCTGCCACCCTGACGCCGGGCCGGGTCGAGGATCACCACGGCGTCGCGGGTGATCGGCCGCAGCGCGTCGGCACGGCACAGTGCCACCCCGGGCACGTTGTTGGCGGCCATCGCCAGCCGTACCGGGTCGAGATCGCTGCCCACCAATTCAGTTGCCGAATGCCGCAGCGCCACAAGCTCACTGCCGATCGAGCAGGTCGCGTCGTGCACCCGCGCTCCAGCCAGTCGGCGGGCGCGGTGCGCAGCCACCGGTGCCGCGGTGGCCTGTTGCAGCGCCTCGTCGGTGAACAGCCAGTGCGCCGGGTCGTCGAATTTGGCGGCGGCCCTGCGGCGCAACTGCACGGTCTCCACCAGGACCGCCGCTCGGTCACCGAAACGCGCTCGCAGAGAGGCGATGTCACCGACCAGTGCCGGGCCCGCCAAAGTCAGCTCTGCGGTCGCGGCGAGAGCCAGACGACCCTCGCGCGACCGCAGATAGCCGACATCGGCGACAGTGAAAGCTACGACGGCTTGACCCCGGTGACCATCACGTTGTAGAACCAGCCCTTGGGCACCACCCGGCGCCACACGTTGGCGTCCACCCAGCTCAGCGCCATCCAGCTGTTGAACGCGAACTTGGCCCAGCCCCAACCCAATCGGCCCGGAGGCACCGCGGCTTCGAATGTGCGCACCGGCCAGCCCAGCATCGCCGCGGTGAACTCTTCGCTGGCGGTACGGACCTCGACCGCGCCGGCGTTGGTCGCCATGCGCTCCAGATCCGCCGGGTCGAAGGTGTGCAGGTCCACGACGGCCTCCAGCGCTGCGGCGCGGGACGACTCGTCGAGCTCGGCCTGCGGGCGGCGCCAGCCGTCGAGGCCCGGCAGCTTCGTGACGTTGGTGGTGGCATGCCAGGTCAGCGTGGACAGCTCACGCGCGTAGCGGTTACCGACAGTGGTGGGCTCTCCGGCGAAGACGAACCGGCCGCCCGGCTTGAGCACCCGGACCACCTCGCGCAGCGAGAGCTCGACGTCGGGAATGTGATGCAGCACGGCGTGCCCGACCACCAGGTCGAACGTGTTGTCTTCGTACGGGATGCCCTCGGCGTCGGCGACGCGACCGTCGATGTCCAGGCCGAGCGACTGGCCGTTGCGGGTCGCGACCTTGACCATGCCCGGTGACAGGTCGGTCACCGATCCACGCCTGGCGACGCCGGACTGGATCAGGTTGAGCAGGAAGAAGCCGGTGCCACAGCCCAGTTCCAGGGCCCGCTCGTAGGGCAGCTCGCGTTGCTCGTCCTCGGGCACGATGGCGTCGAAGCGACCGCGGGCATAGTCGATGCAGCGCTGGTCGTACGAGATGGACCACTTCTCGTCGTAGGTCTCGGCTTCCCAGTCGTGGTAGAGCACCTGGGCGAGCTTGCTGTCGTGCATCGCGGCCTCGACCTGTTCAGCCGTGGCGTGCGGGTTAGGAGCCGGCATGTCAGCCTCGACGCCGGATTCCTTGATCTCTGTCATGCAGGGCAGCCTAATAGTCCGCGCCGCGCGGGTCAGTTCCGGTCGGTGCGCCCGTCGACAGCCGCCTTGGCCGCGGCCAGCGCCGCCACCGGATGCTCGATGAACCGGCGGGCCCATGCCAACGCCGAGTCATAGACGTGATCGGGCGCCACCATCTCGTCGATCAGGCCCAGCGACACGGCTTCCTCAGCCCCGACGAACCGTCCGCTGTAGGCCAGCTCCTTGGCTTTACCGGCGCCGATGACGCCGGCCAGCCGCGCACCCGCACCGCCGCGGGGCGCCAGCCCGGCCAGGATCTCGGTCGCGCCGAACTTCACGTTGTCCCCGCTCACCCGCCAGTCCGCGGCCAGTGCCAACGCCAAGCCGCTGCCGAGGGCGTAGCCGGTGATCGCCGCGACGGTCGGCCGCGGGATCGCCGCGACGGCCTCAAGGCAGTCGCGCAGCGCCGTGTCGGCTACGGCGGTCTCGGCGGCGTCGAGCGTGCGCAGTTCCGGCACGTCGTCGCCGGCACAGAAGATCTCGTGGCCGCCGAAGAGCACGACCGCTGCGATGTCGGGGCGCTCGGCCAGTTCCCCGGCGGCCGCGGTGAGCTCCCGGTACACCTGCCGGGTCAACGCGTTGGTCGGTGGCCGCGACAACAGCAGCGTCGCGATCCCTGGCTCGGCCTCGCTGGTGACGACGCTGACGAATTCGTTCATGTGGTGCCACCCGGTGTCGCTGGGGAACGGTGGTTGCGTGCCGCGTTGTAGCGGTCGCTGTCGAAGAACTCGATCTCCCAATTGCCGCCCTTGACGGCCAGATGGGGTTCGACGGCGACGATCTTGCGGTCGACGGCCAGCACCTCGGCGACCGTGCGGCCGTTCAGTGAATCCAGCTGGGTCCACGTGGGTGGGAGCAGGAATGACCGGCCCTCCGCGAAGTCGTCCAGCCCGGCCTGCGGGGTGCTCCAGAACGCGCGGTCGCTCTCGGTGTTCTCGCCGTCGGCCCGCTGCCCTTCGGGCAGGGCAGCGACGAAGAAATAGGTGTCGTAGCGGCGGGTCTGTTCCTCTTTGGGAGTCACCCAGTTCGCCCACGGCCGCAGCAGGTCGGCGCGCAGCACCAGCTTCTCCTGGCGCAGGAAGTCGGCGAACGACAGCGCATTGCTGGCCAGCGCGGCCCTGGCGTCGCGGTACACCGAGGCGTCACCGACGATGCCGTCGGGATCGTTGTCAGGCCCGGCGAACAGGACGCCCGACTCCTCGAACGTCTCCCGCGCCGCGGCGCAGACGAGCGCCTCGGCCAGCCCGGCGTCCACGCCGAGCCGCTCGGCCCACCACGACGGTTCGGGGCCGAACCAGGCGATGTCGGCATTGCGGTCGCGGTCGTCGACCCCGCCGCCGGGGAACACCATGACGCCGCCGGCGAACTCCATCGCGGCGTGCCTGCGCATCAGGAACACCTCGATCTGCGAGGCGGCATCCGCGTCTCGCACGAGCATCACCGTCGCGGCAGGCCTCGGGGGCAAGGGTGGCGTCATGCTCGCCGCCTGTGCGCCGCCCGGCTGCGGATCCGCCGCGCGAAATAACGCCCGTCGATCATGTCCAGGGCGATCGACTGGCCGAAGGCCTTGGACAGGTTCTCCGCCGTCATCACATCGGTGAGCAGTCCGGCGGCCACGACGGCGCCCTCGGAGAGGATCAAGGCGTGGCTGAAGCCGGGCGGGATTTCCTCGACGTGATGGGTGACCAGCACGATCGCCGGAGCGTCGGGATCGGCGGCCAGATCGGCGAGCCGCGCCACCAGTTCTTCTCGCCCGCCGAGGTCCAGCCCGGCGGCGGGCTCGTCGAGCAGCAGAAGTTCGGGATCGGTCATCAGCGACCGGGCGATGAGCACCCGTTTGCGCTCACCCTCCGAAAGGGTGCCGTAGACACGGTCGGCCAGGTGCTCGGCGCCGACGCTTTCGAGCATGTCGACGGCCTGCGCGTAGTCGACGTCTTCGTAGTTCTCGCGCCACCGGCCCAACACCGCGTAGCCCGCGGAGACCACCAGGTCGCGCACCAGCTCGTCATCGGGGATCCGTTGCGACAGTGCTGAACTGCTGAGTCCGACGCGGGCTCGCAGCTCGGACATGTCCGTACGGCCGAGCCGTTCCCCGAGCACGTAAGCCGTGCCCGAGGACGGGTGTTCGGTGGCGGCGGCGATCCGCAACAGCGACGTCTTGCCTGCTCCGTTGGGACCGATCACCACCCAGCGTTCATCGAGTTCGACGGCCCAGGTGACCGGCCCGACAAGGGTGTTCCCACCCCGTCGGAGCGTGACCCTGGCGAAGTCGATCAGCAGGTCTTCACTGCCGGCACCGTCGGCTGCATCTTGTCCGGTTTCGGGCACTCGCCCATCGTAGTGATGTCCTCGGCGCGCTCGCGGTCGCGCCTGCCGCTGAAATCGTGGAACAGGATGGCGCGCGGGGTGAACTTGAGGATCAGCTGCACCAACGGACCGATGCCGAACGCATAGACGAGGGTGCCCACCCCGACCGAGCCGCCGAGCAGCCAGCCCACGGCGAGCACGGTCGCTTCAATCACGGTTCGCACCAAGCGGATCGACAGCCCGGTACGGGCCACCAGGCCGGTCATCAGGCCGTCTCGCGGGCCAGGGCCCAGCCCCGCACCGATGTAGAGCACCGTGCTGATGCCGTTGAGCACCACAGCGCCGAGCATCATTGCGATACGCACCGGCATGGCGTGAGGTGCGGGCAGCACGGCCAGGGTGGTGTCGACGGTGATCGCGATGACGATGACGTTGGCGACGGTGCCGATGCCCGGCTTGTTGCGCAGCGGGATCCAGGCCAGCAGCACGACGACTCCGGCGACGGCCGACGCGAGCCCGATGGTCAGTGGCGTGTGCCGGGTCAGGCCCTGATGGAAGACGTCCCACGGGTCCAGGCCCAGGCCGGCGCGCACCATCATGCCCATCGACACGCCGTAGCCGCACAGACCGATCAGCAGCAGTGTGCCCCGTTTGAGCGCGGTCATCAGGCGTGCTCCCGGAATCGGACGCGGATGGCGTCGAGCTCGCTGGACACCCTGCGGGCGTCGACGTCACAGTCTGCGACGGCGTTGCGCGGGTCGTACACACGACGGAGATTTTCCGCTAGCCGCGACATCCAATTCGTTCTCATGCCTCGATCATTCCGACCAACTGGCTTGCTCATCAATAGCCAGTTGGCGAATACTGGCCTCATTATGAGCAGTGATATGGCCGCCCGCGCCCTCGATGTGGATCTTTTGGCCCGCGAACTCGGCAACTGGCGCACATCCAGTCTCAGTGGACCCGCCTATCTGGGGCTGGCCGACGCCATCCGGTTGTTGATCGTCGACGGGCGGCTGCCGGTCGGGTCACGGCTGCCCAGCGAGCGCGCTCTGGCCGATACGTTGCGGGTCTCGCGCACGACCGTCACCGCGGCGTTCACGCAGCTGCGCGACGACGGCTATCTCAACGCCCGCCGCGGAGCCCGCAGCACCGCCGCGCTCCCCCTGCGCTCGGAAGTGGTCACCGAACCGACTCAGCCGGCCGTCAGCCTGGCCGCGGCAGCGCTGTCAGCGCCGTGCGCCGCGGTGCTCGACGCGTTCGCCGAGGCCGCTCACGACGTCACCCCGTATCTGCACGAGCCGGGCCACGAACTCACCGGCGTCACCGCACTGCGCGAGGCGATCGCCGAGAGGTATTGCGAGCGCGGGCTGCCCACCGATGCCGACCAGATCATCGTGACCAGTGGCGCTCAGCACGCGATCGGCCTCATCCTGGCGACGCACACCCAGGCCGGCGACCGCGTGCTCGTCGAGCAACCCACGTATCACGGTGCGCTGTCGGCGATTACGCATGCCGGGGCCCGCCCGGTGCCGGTGTCGCTCACTGACGACGGCTGGGAACTCGATGCCGTGCACGCCGCACTGCGCCAGCTTGCGCCGAGCCTGGCCTACCTGGTTCCCGACTGCCACAACCCCACCGGGTTCACCCTCGGTGCCGAGGGCCGGACCCGGTTGGGGCACATCATCTCCGAGACGCGCACCCGCACGATCGTCGACGAGTCGATCGTCGACATGTGGATCGATGCACCACCGCCGGCGCCGCTCGCGGTCTCTGTGCCGCGTGATGACCTGGTGCTGACCATCGGATCGATGTCGAAGTCGTTCTGGGGCGGTCTACGGGTGGGCTGGATCCGCGCCGACCGCGCCACGCTGGCGACCATCACCGCCATCCGGCCGGCCCTCGACCTCGGCACGCCGATACTCGAACAGCTCACCGCGGCAAGGCTTCTCGCGGCACGCGAGGACATCCTGCCGGAACGGCGCGAGCTGCTCAACGGGCGCAGGCAGTACCTGGTGTCGCTGCTGGCCCGCGAACTGCCCGACTGGCAGCCGGGTGACGGCCGCGGCGGGATGTCGTTGTGGGTGCGGCTGCCCGCACCGATGAGCACGGCGCTGTCCGCCAGTGCGTCCCGGTTGGGTCTCGATCTGCCCGCCGGTCCGAGATTCGGGGTGGACGGCACGCTGGAGCGGTTCATCCGCTTGCCCTACGCCCTGCCGGAGCCTCAGTTGGAGGAAGCGGTTGAGCTGATGGTGCGGGCCTGGCGCAGCATCACCGGGGTCAGCAGCCCGCAGCAACCGACGCTGGTGGTCTGAGAGCGCCCTACTGCTGCTGGGACAGCGCCAGGCAGGTGCCGTAATGCTCGATGGTGCACGGGATACCGTTGACCGAAGGCAGCTGGCCGGGCGCATTCGTCACACCCGATCCTTCGCTGGCCGGCGTGAGCACCGGCACCACGCCGCCGCCCGACGGGCCGCTGACGCAGACTCCCTCGAACTTCGACGGCACCGTGCCCGACGGGCACGGTTTGGCGTCAGCCTGGGAGGCGAATGCCAGTTGCCCCAGGGCCGCCGCGACGGCGAAACCTCCGACCAGAACTGCGTTCTTCACCTTCGCCATATCGACACCCTACGTGACGGCGTTACAGGACGCGGCTGGAACCCGGCCGTGGGAGTGCCTCAGTCTTCGGGGATCGCGACGCGGCGCACCATGCCGTCGATCGCGTCGGCAGCTTCGATCTCGCCGCGGGTGATGCCCAGGATGAACAGCACGGTGTCCAGGTAGGGATGGCTCAGCGACGCGTCGGCGACCTCGCGCAGCGCCGGCTTGGCATTGAACGCCACCCCCAGCCCCGCCGCGGCCAGCATGTCGATGTCGTTGGCGCCGTCTCCGACCGCGACGGTCTGTTCCATCGGAACCCCGGCCTGGCTGGCGAAGTCGCGCAGGGCTTTCGCTTTGCCGGGTCGGTCCACGATCGGTCCGATCACCCGTCCGGTGAGCTTGCCGTCGACGACCTCCAGATGGTTGGCCGCGACGTAGTCGAGCATCAACTCTTCGGCCAGCGGTTCGATGACCTGGCGGAAGCCGCCGGAGACCACGCCGCAGTGGAACCCGAGCCTGCGCAGGGTACGGATGGTGGTCCGCGCGCCGGGCGTCAGCTCGAGCTGCTCGGCGACGTCGTCGAGCACCTCGGCGGGCAGCCCGGCCAAGGTCGCCACCCGGCGGTGCAAGGATTCCGCGAAGTCCAGTTCACCCCGCATGGCGGCCTCGGTGACAGCGGCCACCTCAGCCTCCTTGCCGACCCGCTGGGCCAGCATCTCGATGACCTCACCCTGGATGAGGGTGGAGTCGACGTCGAACACGATGAGCCGTTTGGCGCGCCGCGACAGGCTGTAGTCCTCGAGCGCGATGTCGACGCCCTCGTCCACGGCCACCTGTGCCATCGCCGCCTGCAGCTGGGCGTAGACCGCCGCGGATGGCACCGAGACGCGCAGCTCCAGACCCGTCACCGGATAGTCGGAGACCCCGCGGATCGTGTCGATGTTGACGCCCAGCGCTGCCGCCTCGCGCGCCACCACACCGAACGACTGCGCGGTGATCGGTCGGCCCAGCACCACGATGGTGTGGGTCGACGGATCCCGCAGCACCGGCAGGTCATCGCTGCGCTCGATCGTCACGTCCAGTCCGACGCCGTGGATCGCGGCCTCGACGTCGCTGCGCAAGCCACCGCCGTCAACCACCTCGGCCGGCGCCGCGACCAGCACACCCAGGGTGAGCCGGCCGCGGATGACGACCTGTTCGACGTTGCGCAGGTCCACCTGATGGTTGGACAGCACCTCGAACAACGCTGATGTGACGCCGGGCTGATCGACTCCGGTGACGGTGATGAGGACCGATGCGCGCTCGCGCGAAGAGCCGATAGGAGAAGCCATCTTTCGACTCATCTCCCCCAGTAGCCGCCTGTCGTCAGCTGGACCGGTCCGCGGTTTCGAGCTCGGGGTGATGCGACCGACCCACGTGGGATTCGGCGCGCATCCGCTCGATCATGTGCGGGTAGTGCAGCTCGAACGCGGGACGCTCCGACCGGATGCGGGGCAGCTCGGTGAAGTTGTGCCGCGG
>NZ_LZTB01000105.1 GCF_001665685.1 Mycobacterium sp. 852013-50091_SCH5140682 | reverse complement strand
CCGGCGTTGGTGGTGGATACGGCGTGTTCGTCGTCGTTGGTGTCGGTGCATCTGGCGTGTCAGAGTCTGCGTCGGGGGGAGAGCGACACCGCGCTGGCCGCCGGGGTCAACCTGATCCTGCGCCCGGAGAACAGCATTGCGTGTTCTCGGTTTGGGATGTTGTCGCCGGATGGGCAGTGCAAGACCTTTGATGCCGGTGCCAATGGGTATGTGCGCAGTGAGGGTTGCGGGGTGGTGGTGCTCAAGCGGCTCAGTGATGCTCTGCGCGACGGGGATCGGGTGTTGGCGGTGGTGCGCGGTTCTGCGGTCAATCAGGACGGTGCGAGCAGTGGGCAGACGGTGCCCAATGGTCCGGCGCAGCAGGCGTTGATGCGTCAGGCGTTGGCGGCGTCGCGGCTGAGTGCGGCTGATATCGATTACATCGAGGCGCACGGTACCGGTACTGCGTTGGGTGATCCGATCGAGTTGGATGCGTTGGCACAGGTTTTCGGTGATCGCGGTGATGCGGCGCCGTTGGTGGTCGGGTCGGTCAAGACCAACCTGGGTCATCTCGAATCGGCTGCGGGCATTGCCGGTCTCATCAAGACGGTGCTCAGTGTCCGCTACGGCTACATCCCCAAACACCTCAACTTCCACCAACTCACCCCCCACGCCTGCCAAGACGCCACCCG
>NZ_LZTB01000104.1 GCF_001665685.1 Mycobacterium sp. 852013-50091_SCH5140682 | reverse complement strand
GGTGATGCAGGGGGTGTGCCGGCGCATGCTGATGCTGCGCTCAGGCCGACCAACGCCGAGGCCACGGTGGCATAGCGCAGCACGTCACGCCGGGAAACCTCCACGGACTCGACGGTAACAAAGTGACGGTTGAGACTGTTGTAGCCTCGCGAGTCGATTTCGATTCAATATCAGACCGCTATGCCACCGTGGCCTCGGCGTTGGTCGGCCTGAGCGCAGCATCAGCATGCGCCGGCACACCCACAGCGTCCGCGGCTGCGCCCACACTGATCGACTTCGCCGCGCGCCAGATTCCGGCCCGGGATATCCGGGCCGCCGGCCACTCCGGGGTGATCAACTACGTCTCGACATCGCGTCCTGGGTCATCCTTCGGCGCCAAGCCGATCACCCTTCCGTACGCCCAGTCGCTGACCGCCGCCGGGCTGGTGATCGTCAGCAACTACCAGTACGGCAAGCCGGGCAGCACGGCACCGTCGGACTTCACGCGCGGGTATGCCGGTGGCGTCGCCGACGCCCGCACCGCCTGGCAGCTGCATACCGCCGCAGGTGGTGGCCAGAGTGCGCCGATCTTCTTCAGCGTCGACGAGGACATCGACCGCAACACCTGGAACAGCGTCGCACTGCCGTGGTTTCGTGGAATCAACTCGGTGCTCGGACCGCAGCGCACCGGCATCTATGCCGGGGTCAACCCGTGCCAATGGGCCGCAGCCGACGGTGTCATCGGAAGGTCGAGCACGCCCGGCCGCGTGTGGGCCTGGCAGACACGCTCCTGGTCCGGTGGGAAGATATACCCTGGCGCGGTTCTCTACCAGCGGGTGGTGAGCACGGCCTCGAATCCAGGCCCGGCGGTCGGCGGACTCTCGGTCGACGTCAACGATGTCCTGGCCCAGGATTGTGGGCAGTGGAACCTCCATCCGTGAGATTGCACGTGTTCACGTTGTATCGTGACTAGCCGGCGTCGAGGTAACCCCAGTACTCCGCCTCCTTCAGGACCTCGCGCTTGTAACTCGACCTCAGTGCATCGATCACCGCGAGCACTCGCGACGTCAGCTCATCTCGAATTCCGCTTTGCGCGTGAGCGAATGGGATGAACGCACGCAGCAGGTCCGGTGCGTCCAGCGCGACCTCGAGCGGGATCCTCTCGTAGTCGTAGTGGTGCGCGGTACCGACAGCCTGTTCGACCCGCATCATGCTCCACCGCAACGGATCTCGGTCCTCGTCGAGGAGTTCCAGCAGTAGCTCCCGATGGCTCGAGTCGGTGAACGGCGCGGCGGGATCCGTGGCGAAGAATCTGTCGCACAGCTCCTCGATCTCGGGCCAATCCGTGGCCTGCCATCGGTGCTCACCGCCTTCGGGAAGCCGACGGGCCAACCACTGCACGAGCGCTCGGTAGAGCGGCCAGCGCTCGGTCTCGGGTGCGAATGTTGGCTTGGCGAGCGCATTTTCGATCCACGCGCGGGCATCGGCGAGGCTCATTTCGACGACATCGGTATCGATGCTCCGTTCGGCCACGCGGGTAAGGAATTTGTCGATCGGTTTCGGCACAACTCCCGCGTCGGCAATTCCCGACAGCGTGGTGTGGTCGATCCACACCACCACCGTCAGCTCATCCTCGCCATCGATGCGCGCACCGAGCACGATTACGTCGGCATCGCCAAGTACATCGCTTCTGCGCACCGCCCGGTACACGTCGACCTGCGATAGAGCGGGAATCCACTGCGGCACATGCTCGTCGCGTCCGGCCAGCTCTTCACGACATCGCAGCTGTGCCGCCGGCTCATCGTCGAGAAGTTCAGCGAGCACGGCCAGCAGCGCCGTCGTCTCCCGATTCCGGTCACCGATCAGGTGGGTCAGGATGTTGTTCAGCCGGCCCGCATCCTGCTGAACCACGCGGAACACCCTGCTGGCCAGATCCAGCAGATAAACAGGATGCCCACGCACAAGTGCTCTGCGGACGAAGTCGCTCAGCGTTGCGTTCTGTACATCGCGCTTCTTCGCCCGTCGCGCGTCACGTCGGACCTGTTTGGCCATGCGCGCTCGTCGTTTGTCTTCCATAGCCGGAGGTTACGCACGGGCACTGACAAGTACGGGTGCCGTTCAGAGCCGCTTGGCGTCGAGCGCTTTCATCAGTGCGGGCCGCTTGCAGTAATTCTGACGAAGCTGAGCCATGAACGACGCGAAATCCGCTCTACGGCCGCCCTTTTCATATAGTTCGGCCATCGTCGCCAGCCGCTCGGCGATGTCCGGGTAAAGCTTCGAGTCGGGGTACCGCAGATCCTTTTCCAGCTGCGGACGGTACAGATCCGCAGCGGCGACAGGGCGAGCCTCTGCACCCCGGACGGCCAGTTCCTTCCACGCCCAGCCCGGACCATATCGGTCGGCGGCCTGCCACGCGGCCTCCATATCGCCATCGCTCATCAACAGCTGCACCAGCAGAGCGCCGGCGGCGAACCGGTCGGTGGCCAATTGTTCCGCGTGTTCCAGAGCCCACGTGTGTTCGGTCTCGGCGCGGTCGACGCCGGCCGCGAAATCGAGTAGGACGCGGTAGTTCTCGACCGACGGCTGACGGACGAAGTCCGCGCGAAGAGCCCCGATCGCGTCGTCGATGC
This sequence comes from Mycobacterium sp. 852013-50091_SCH5140682, assembly GCF_001665685.1. Taxonomy (GTDB): domain Bacteria; phylum Actinomycetota; class Actinomycetes; order Mycobacteriales; family Mycobacteriaceae; genus Mycobacterium. The sequence continues at coordinate 173,872 of NZ_LZTB01000104.1, read as the reverse complement.
GGCCCAATGCTCTGTATGTCGCGGCGACGAAGTCGGGACTCAGCCAGTATTGATTGCCGCCGCCGTGGCTGCTGATTCGCCCCTCGGCCACGGCGCGATCGATCCATGCCACCGCATCCTCGGTGCGTCCGGCTGCGCACAACCGGTCAACGATCGCCCCGTATTGCGTGTGTTCGCCCTGGCTGAGCAGGGCGATGGCCCGATCGAGATCGCCGTCGTGATCGGCGAGTTCCAGCAGCATCGCGTCGACTTCGGAGCGGTGCAAGTGATCACGTTCGGCAAGCTTGCGGTCGAGTGCCGCCACTGCGCGGCGGTAGGTCGCGAGTGCCTTCGCGTCGAACGCGTCGACAAAGTCCGCCAACACCACGTTCGGCCATCCCGGTGAGTCGGCGCGGAATTTCACCAACCAGGTCGCCAGTTTGGTCCGATCGGGGTTACCCAGACGGCAGGCCTGTGCATAGAGGTCGGCGGCCCGCTGGCATTGGTCCGCGATCACTCCATCGGAATCGTCGACCTGCCCAATGATCTCGCGCAGTTCTGTGAGCGCGCGCAGCAGCGCCGGCCGCACGATCTCGGCGGTGCCACTGTTGACGTGGGTCTCGAGCTCATCGAGCATCTCACTCGCCGCGCCCGCGACCTCAAAGGACCGGCGATAGTCGATATATCCGCGGAACGTCAACGTGTTTCGCACGTACGTTTCGAACTCAGCCTTCGCCTCCGTGTCGTCACCAGAGTCCGCCGTGGCACGGACCTCCAACATCCGGCGCACCCCGGGGTCGCGCTGGGCGAGGCTGAGCACCAGGTCGCGGAGCTCATCGACGTCCATCGAGTGGACCACCGTCCGCAGCGCATTGTCGGTAGTGCTGGTGTCGTCGACCGCGACCCGGCCGGTGTCGATCGCGGCGAGTCCAACGGCGACGAGATGCTTGCAGAAGTTGCCGTCGGCATGGTGCGGGCAGGTGCAGAACCCGTCGGGTAGCGGGCCGGACCAGTCGAGCTCGACGCTGTAGACCCGCTGGCCCTGGATCGACGCATACGCCTTGAACTCGGTCGTGCGGAGGCCGCGGACATACCGGACGTAGTCCTCGCCCCGGGCGTAGATCAGATCACCGGCCGCCTGAAGCAGCGTCGTTTCAGAAAGCGGCATGTCGCTATGGTGCCGGATTTGTGGGCCTGGTCAGCTGAGACTCGTACCGAAGCCGGCGCAACATACTGCGAGCCACTCTGTTCTCCAACACCCACCCAAGGCGTTTGTCGAAGGCAACCCCCGCTGTCGTACCGCGCTGCTATACAGATGGCGCAACACTTGAAGGGGAGCACTTGAAGCCATGAATATCGACGTGCCGCAGGACGAAGTACGTCCGCGAATGTGGTCAGACGCGTTCCCGTGGCTAGCTGGAGCCTCGGGGGTCGGAGCTGTCGACTGGTGGAGCGACAAGATCGAGGGCACCGACCCTGTCACTCGGCGGACGAGGCTCGCCACAATTGCAGCACTGGCGATGGAGCGCTTGACCCGATGGACCATCGGTGAGATCTTTCCTGGTCTCCCGGCTGACATCGACCTGGTTGCGCTAGACCTGCCCACACGCGCACGCAACGTACTTGGAAAATACGGCCGTTCAAAACCAGGTCGTCTGCAAGCGACAGCGCTCCAGGACATGCTCAGCTGGAGCCAAATGGGCATTGGCACTGCCGACGCCGTTCTGCAGGTTTTAGCGGACGTATCGACGTCCGAGGCAACACCTGCGATCAGGGCAACTGCGCACGCAGGGGAGTTTACGGCCAAGCCGGATCGGGCTGCATCTTCCGCATCCCAACAGCCTGGCTGGGTCGTTTCCCTGGTTGAGGACCTGACCAGCATCGCCACCTGGTACAGCACCGTCGGAACTCTCGATCAACCGTTGCTTGGGGGCGAGGCAGCGCCCGGCATGCCCGATGAGATCATAAAGGCGCGTCAGCGTATCGAAGGGCTACGCGTTGATGACATTTTCAGCGAGCAAGAGACCGAACGTGACATCGCCGCATTGTTCGATGCTGCCCTCGGAGTCCTTGACGCTCGTGCTACCGAAGTTCTGGCCGCCCGCCTCTTCGCCGACGATCCCGCGACGCTTGACCAGCTTGGCCAGGACTACGACGTCAGCCGCGAGCGAATTCGCCAGATCGAGGGGAAAGCTCGCGGAACCATGCTGACCGTAATTTCGGAAGCAGGTCCATTAGCGATGGCCGCTGCGAGTGCGCGCGACCTAATCGGAACCATACGACCACTCGATGATCTCCTCGAAGTGATCCCCGCGCTCGGTAAAACAGTTGAACGCGTAGGTCAACCCGCCTGGCGGGTGCTCGACCGGCTCGATGACGCCTACGAAATCGAGAACGGCTGGTGCGTTGTGCCCACGATGAGCGCGGCGCTAGAACTGACGCGGACACAGCTTGCGGAGCGCTCGAACGAGTACGGCGTCATTCGGCTCGACGAACTGAACCTTGTTGAGTCGAGTCATCCCGATCGGCGGCCCGACCTCACCGCATCCTGGCTGACCCACTGCGGTTACGTCATAAGCGGCGAATGCGTTCTGACACGGACATCGTCTGTCGGCGACTATGCAGCGGCCGTGTTGTTTCTTGAAGGCTCACCGCTGAGCCCCCAAGAAATCGTCGACCGCTTCGTCTTCGATCGCAGCGCCCGTTCCTTGGCTAACACGCTGGGTGCCGACGATCGGTTCGAACGAATCGACCGGGATCGCTGGGCCCTCAAGGAGTGGGGCATGGAGGCGTACACGGGTATTCGGTCGATGATCCGCGAACTCGTGGCCCAAGCCGGCGGGCGTGCACGTTTGGATGACATTGTCGAGTACATAACTGGCCGGTACAGCGTCAGTGGGAGCAGCGTAATCGCCTATGCGGCCGCAGCACCGTTTACGACCAAGGATGGAATCGTGCAGTTGGGCGGCGAACGTACCACCCGTAAGTCGCCGCGGAACACTCGACGACTATTCCGGCGGCGTAACGGCTGGGCATATCGCGTACGTATCACGACCGACCATCTGCGCGGCAGTGGTTCCGTTGCACCGATAGCGATTTCGACTATTCTCAATCTCAGCGAAGGTCAGGCTGTCCAGCTCGACTCCCCTCTCGGACCACAAGCCGTCGCCTGGACGGGAATCCAACCGTCCTTCGGAACTATCCGTCGATTTCTCATGGACGAGGACGTGACCGCGGGTACCGAAGCGTTCCTCGTAATCCATGACAATCGCAGCTTCAGCTTCGAGCAGGCGAATGATCTGGTCGGTGACCCTCTCGTCGATGCCCTCACACTAGTTGGCGCGCGACCGACATCCGATCCCGAAAGGGCGCGCGTCGCATTGGCAACGGCTATTGAACTACCCGAGGATGCTCCAGTCTCCAGCATCATCGGCGATTACCGCGCACGCGGTGATGACGATGTCGCAGACTTACTCCTCGCGGCACGCGAAGACCTTGAGAGGGGGCGTGTTCCAGTACACCGACCCCACAAGGCCGAGGTGGACGACATTCTGGACCTTCTGTGACCGAGTACCCACACGGTCTCCGATCTCTCACACTGAATGACCGGTATCGAAGCGACCGAGAAGACGTCGTCCGGAACTTCTTTGTGCCCTCATTCACTGCAGCATCGAGCTACAGCCGAGCAGTGGGCTACTTCACGTCGACGAGCCTGGCACTTTACTCCCGCGGCATCGACATATTTGCAGAGCGCGGCGGATCCATGCGGTTGATTGCGTCACCTCACCTCAACGATGACGACATCATCGATATTGAACGCGGCTATGGCGTGCGCGAAGTTTTGGAAAGGACAACGCTGCGGGAACTCGAGATCGAGGATCAACCGGAAATGGTCCTGAACGGACTCGGGCTAATCGGGCGGCTCATTGCTGACGGTCGGCTCGATATCAAGCTTGCATTCGTCGAGCGGGAAGGCCGGGTCGGCATCTATCACGAGAAGATCGGGATCTTCCGTGACAATCTTGGTGACTTGATTGGGTTTACAGGCAGCAGCAACGAAACGTACGGCGGCCTGATGGCGAACTTTGAGTCGGTCGAGGTCTATCGGGGATGGGTCGCGGGAGACGGCACACGAGCTCTGCGATTGGAAGCCGACTTCCAATCACTGTGGTCGAACGAGACACCTTATCTCAGCGTGGAACGCTTCCCAGAGGTCGCGCGTGAGCGCCTCATCAAGCTAGGAAATGAGAGGCCACACCGTCCACCGCCGGCGATCGACATAGCGTTCGCGCCTGCGCCCGTGGAGTTCAGTAAATCAAGTCGTCTAAGGATCCCCGAAACACTCGAAGTCCGGCCCTATCAGCGTGACGCCGTGATGGCGTGGCTTCGACAGCAAGGCCGCGGCATTCTCAAGATGGCAACCGGCACCGGGAAGACTAAGACCGCCATGATCGCCGCTACGAAAATTGGCGATCTGTTGCGTGAACGCGAAGAACCGCTGGTTCTTCTAGTCTTGGCTCCGCTGACACATCTGGTTGACCAGTGGATCACCGAGCTAGAGGACTTTGGCGTCCGACCAATCACGATATATGAGTCGAGCGAGAAATGGCTGCCGGTCGTCGAGGAACAGCTAGCAGCAGCGCGCATGGGACAGCGACCCGTTGTGGCGATGATCGCCACAAATACTTCGTTCTCTGGTCAACGATTTCAGTCCATCTTGTCGCGCATTACACGAACACTCATCGTCATCGCTGATGAAGCACACAACCTGGGATCCGAGACTTTTCGATCATCCCTGCCTGAAAATGCGACCTACCGTCTCGGACTCTCGGCAACACCCGAGCGCTGGTTCGATGATGAGGGCACAGACGCCCTCACCGAGTACTTCGGCCCGGTCTGCTTCGAACTCGGGCTTGGTGAGGCGATCGCAATGGGTGCGCTCACTCGATACGACTACATCCCCAGACTCATCGAACTCAATGAGGCTGAGACCAATCTGTATGTCGATCTGTCCGCGCAGATCGCGCAACGCATCGCAGCGGGCGACGATTTAAGGGATGCCGATCCTAATTCGCCATTGGGATTCTTACTTCGGCAACGAGCCGGTGTGCTTGGGCACGCCGAAGGCAAGATCGCCGCTCTGCGAGCCGACCTGGTAATGCGACGCGATCAGTGGTTCCAACTCATCTACTGTGCCGAGGGCAGACGACCATCTGAGCCAGGCGAGCCTCCAGGTCCAAAACAAGTCGACGAGGTGATGCATCTCGTCGGCAACGAACTTCATTTATCAGGGCATACCTACGTATCGGAGACGCTGCGGCGTGAACGAAGGGTCCTCTTGCGACGATTCGGCAGCGACCGCGACCTCCGCACCCTGATCGCAATGCGTTGCCTCGACGAGGGAGTCGACATTCCGGACGCCCGAGTGGGCTATCTCCTCGCAAGCAGCAGCAACCCGCGACAGTTCATCCAGCGACGTGGCCGGCTGCTACGCCGTGCGCCCGGAAAGGAGCGTGCAGAGATTCTCGACTATTTGGCGATCCCCCCAGCGGCCGCGCCGGTCAACTTCAACATCGAGCGTGCGCTCCTCATCCGAGAACTCAAACGAGCCGACGAGTTCGGCAAGCTATCCGAAAATTATGAGATGACGCTGCGGGCTCTCCGCCCGTTAAAAGAGCGCTATCAACTAATGGATATGTAGGAGACGGACAGCGTTGAGAACGCCAACCATAAAGGAGGCAGCGTGACGGCCAAGCGTACCGAACGGCAGGTACTAGAAGAGCTGAGCCCGGAAGAGTTAGCGCTGCTCAAACGAGTGCTGGAGATCGAGCGGGCCAAACTTCACATCACCGCTTATGACGCAACAGACGATCTACTGGCGGCGGTAAAGGAGATCCTCCCGTGAAACTGCAATCCATCACGCTAACGAACTTCCGACAGTTCAAGGGGACACAGACCCTCGACCTCACATCGGATGCGATCAAACCGGTTACCCTCGTCTTCGGTGCCAACGGTGCTGGGAAGACGACGTTGCTAAACGCCTTCACGTGGGGGCTCTACGGCAACATGTCCGAAGATGTCGAACAGCAACACCGCATGATCACCGACAGCGTCTGGAGGGCATTGCCTATCGGCGATTCGATCGAGGTAGCGGTGGAGATCAAATTCGATCACGAGGGTCAAGATTTCCAGCTCCGACGAAGCGGTCACCTCCGAAAAGAGTCCGACCATCAGGGCCCTCTGACACCCGCCTTGCAACTCTGGACGACCAGAGCAGACGGTTCGTCCGAGGTCGTCGATGCCCCACAGGAGAAGATTCTCACCATCCTGCCGGTCGGCGTCAGCCGGTTTTTCTTCTTCAACGGCGAGCGAATCGAGAACCTGGTCAAGAAGGGTGCCTACGCCGAAGTTCAGAAGGATATCAAAGTATTGCTGGACCTGGAACAGGTAGAGCGCGCCATCACCCATCTGCCGAAAGTAAACCGCAAGCTCACCGACGAGCTCAAGAAGCATGGTGGCGAAACTGCAAGCGCCATACAGGATGCGCTCGATTCACTGACCGATAAGCAGTCAAAAGCCAAGGACGAACTGACATTCATCGAAAGCGACATAGCCACTCTGACTGACGAGCGCGACGGCACGTTGGACCTCCTGCGGCAACATAATGAAGCCGCGCCTATCCAGTCCGAACGCGATGCCGTTTCAAAGGAACTTGCCGAGGCGCGTACGTCCCGCGACACGGCCCTCACCGAGCGATCAATCCTGGTGGGGACAAGAGGCTTCCAGGCGTTCACTGAAGAACTGGGCGAGAAGACGAAGGCGATGGCCGACAACCTGTATCAAAAGGGAGCGCTACCTGCGCCGCTCAAGCGGGAATTCGTCGATCAGCTATTAGAAGCGAAGGCATGTATCTGCGGCACCCCCCTGGCCGAGCACAGCGCTCCGTGGGGCCATGTCAAGGAATGGCGCCAGAGAGCCGGCCTTCAGGCAGTCGAGACAGCTTGGCAGCGGCTCAGCGGCCAGATCGCTCCACTTACGGATGCTCGGGGAACCCTCAAAGATGCTCTTAGCGCGCTGCTGAATCGTATTGACACTGAGCGAGAACGTGTTTCACGGCTTGAGGCACGTAAATCGGAGCTCGACGGCAAGCTCAAGGACAGCCGGATGGAGGACGTCCAGCAGCTCGAGTCGAAACGAATCGATCTCGATGCGCGCATCGCCGCCAAGAACCAACGCAAGGGATCGATCCTGGCCGAACTAGATTCGGCGATGAGGGAGATCGAACAGAAGTCAAGGGACCGTTCCAGGGCAGAGGTGAAAGACGAACTGGCACAAAAGGCCCGGTCTCGTTCCGAGTTAGTACTTGCCGTAAAGAAGGCGCTCGAGGAGATCTTGGCCTTTCGCGAGGAGGACATGCGCCAGCGACTCGATGCCGAAGTCAAGGAGGTGTTCAAGGGCATAACCTTCAAGCCTTATGTGCCCACCCTCAACGAGGGTTTCGAGCTGACCCTCCATCAGAATGTCAACGGAGTAGAGCTCCCAGTGCCGAAATCTACTGGCGAGAACCAGATTCTAAGCCTCAGCTTCGTGGCTGCCGTCTCCAAGCTTGCTCGCGAAATCCGGAAGGGTGGGCGAGCTGAGGGCGCTGCAGCAGCAGATGCAGGCACATACCCGATCGTGATGGATGCTGCATTCGGCTCGCTCGATCAGGACTACCAAGAAGCAGTGTCACGAGCGCTGGCCAAGATGGCACCCCAACTCGTCGTGCTGGTCAGCAAGAGTCAAGGACTCGGCAAGGTAGTTACAGAGTTGCTGCCATACGTCAGCCATCTCGGTGTCATCGAGGCACACACCACGGCGGCGGGCGACGTCGTTGAAGATATCGAACTCGAAGGCATGTCATATCCCTACATCCGGTCCAACGATTCCGATCACTCCGAACTGAGGGTAATCAAGTGACAACCGCACAGGGCGAAGTTCGCGCGCGACGGCCGCAGCAACATGAAGCACTAATGCAGGAAATGCAGAGCGAGGCCAAGTTTCCAACCTATCGCGACATCCTTTTATTCGCCGCAGCAATAGGGTTTCACCAGCAACGTCGAGTGCCATTTACGGCCAGCTCAGGTGACCCCATCCGGTACGAGGTTCTGACGACTCCGGGATTCAGCGACACATTGATCAACATGATCGCCGCGAATGTCGTTTCTGACGATCCCGAGATCATGGATGGCACACGATTGGAGGAGCGCATAAAGATCTTCGAAGAGTTTGCGAACGGCGGTCTTGAGTACATCCAGGAACAGATCAATGTCAGGCGCCAACCGGTCGATCTGGTCGTAATCAACCTCGTGACCGAAGTTCTGTCTGACGAGCGGGGCGCGAAGCCGCTGTCGGTCGATGAGCTGCTTGGTGGGGTGACGTGGAGCTAGGCTCGGATCTCGAGGTTTTGCCATAGTAGACAATTACAAGAGCTTCGAGATTTTGTCCGGACGCTCGCAGCCGAAGTGGCTCGGCTTCATATGAATTATTTCGTATTGACGGCGTCGCGACTACTGTCGACGCTTCGGAGGAAAGGCATTGATCAGCCATGAATCGAACGTATCCGGCCGTGCGGCTCCGACAAACCGCGAGCTCAGGCGATCTCGTACTTTTCTCGGCGCCCGCAACTGACATCGATCATTGGTCCGGCGTGCCCCAGCGAGAACGCCTCGGAACCAACACAGAGGCGATCGGCTTCCAACGCGAAGAGAGCCCGAAACGGCTGCAAGAACTTGCCTCATTCTTCGGTAACCCCAAAAACGTAATCCAAAATCCGCTGCTGTGCGCAAGTCGGGACAGTGCGCGAGTGGTGTTCGAACCAAGTGACGCAGAAGCGGAGACATCAGCTGGCGTATTGACAATCGAATGGGACGACCTTCGCGAACTGCGCCTCGTAGAGCTCCTGCGCCGGGTACGCACATCACTCGAGCAACGATTGCCAGACCTCGCTCAAACCAAGGTTTCTGTCGACAAACTGGCCAGACTTAAGGAGCGCGCGAACATCGATCACCCCGACGTTGGCGTCATCGGATCAGACGTCGAGGTCGAGACGTCTACCGGTTTGTCGCTAGATGAAGAACCCGAGGGCGACGAATCCGCGCAGCCTGCAACTTCGGTGCTGTTTTCCGGTGAAACGCATATCGCAGATTTCTGGGAAGAGGTCGCGGCCCGGGTTCAGCTGCTCGAGGAGTCCGGCTCCGACTTCGACGGCGATAATTTCCTTGGCTTTTCAAAAGACGCGATGATCTCCTATCTCCAACCAGTCGTTGTTGTTGATGGACAGCACAGACTACGCGGTGCGATACTGGCAGCCGAGTATGCCGTAAATTCTGATGCTCTACAAACAGAAGTGGAAACCGCGATCGAATCGGGTCGCGATGCCGACGAAATTGTACAGGAATTAAGGCAACGAGAAGCACGGCTGCTGCCTGTGTCAATGCTTATGGAGTCTGCACCGGCGGAACATGTTTTTCAATTCGTAGTAGTGAATCAAAAGGCGACGCCTATTGGTCGCGCATTGCTAGGGACGATAGTATCTACAAGCTTGTCATCGGATGAGCTTGCCGGAGTTTCCGAGCGCCTCGAAGCGGCCGGTATCCCGCTTGAAGATTCTCAAGCCATTGCATATCTGACTCGACATCCCGATAGCCCATTCAAAGATCTTGTAGAAAAAGGGCTCACGAATGAAGGGCGCCCAGACTTACTGCAGTGGAATGTGCTGGGTGCCCTTGTAAAGATCTTCCGCGAACTGAAAGGTGGACGTCTTTTCGGCGAGAAGGTCGACTATGCAGATAAGTGGCGACGAAACCATCTCGATGCATCCGGAATTGTGGCAGACGCGCCGCCCGAACAGCAAAAGTTCGAATACTGGAGCCGGCAAGACGGTCCATGGAGGGATGTATTCATTGCATTCTGGGAAGCCGTCCGCGACCGATTGGCGACAACCGAGGATAAGGACGCCGGAAATTACTGGGGATCGCCCAGAAATTCCAACATTTTCAACAAGATCACGCTGACGATCTTGGCCGCAGATTTCTTCCAATACATCACGGATACCCGGCGCAGCATCGACACTCTTGAGGACGTAAGGGACTACGTTGCCGAATGGCTCGACGAAGTGAAGACAACGTACTTCTCCCGCGACTGGAAATTGGGCGGGATCAAGAAAGATGCACCAGGAACGAGAGCTCAATGGGCATATCTTTGGGTCCAGTATCGCAAAGATCCCCAACAGTTACCCGACGTCCGGACCTTTCGTCATCAGAAGGTGGTCTGAACGACGGTGGATGCGTCGATCCTCGGTTTTACTCAAGGCGCAGTTGGACAGAGCGCAGCACTTTGGGACGAATCATTGGTTCGTGAGCTCGCTACCAAAGTTGCACCGGAGGCGCTCGGAGGGAAGACGAGCTGGCTGCTCCACGGCGACGCCAACTATCTATGGGCTAGATGGTTCCTTGAAGGCCTGGCCGATCCGTTGCCCTACCTCGCGGGGAAGCTACAGTATCCGCACCTCTACCAGCGTGTGAGGAGTGCGCTTGCCGCCGACGCTGGTCAACTGCCTGCGGACGAACGCTCTAAACTTGCACGTGGGCTCGCGCAATTACTTTGGACAGAAATTCGTCGACGGGCCGTCGGGCGACGTATAACCGCCGACCGCGAGACCCGACTCTCTCTGTGGGAATTAAACCCCCGGTGTTGGATATGCGGAGCCGCATTTAGCGACTGGGCTAGGACAACATTTCTTAAGGAAGACATTGACGTCGACCCTCAGCCGCCACTATTCGTCGATTTCTACAAACCTCGTGGGGTCCACCTCTCCGATCTCAGGATCGAGGTAGAGCACGTGGTTCCCCATTCAGCCGGCGGTCGTAGTGAGATTCACAACCTTCGGCTAGCCTGCGGTTGGTGCAACCGGGCAAAGTCGAATCATGCGCTGCTTTATGATACTGAAGGGACTCCACGCACACGTCAGCATCCAATCCTTGGGATCGTAAGCGTGCCGCAGCCCTTCTGGGTTGTCCGCTTCCTGGCTGTGCGAGGACGATGCGAAGACCTCACTGGGTGTACCGCACGGACCAGCTCCGAGGAATTAACTGTCGCACCACGCCGGGCCAACGGTGCTCCCAATCCAGCTAATCTCGTTGTCGTCTGCCGCGAACACGACCCACTCCGAGAGGTGCGGTTAGTCGCACCTCGCTTTGCGCGAGACTATCGAGGTGCGTCTTTGTCCGATGTCAAAGACGCCTACGCCGCCGGTGAACGAGCAGGATAGTCATCCTGCTCTTCATCCACATACGCTTGGTCTTGGTGGGTGGCCTGACGCCTATCGACGGACGATTCGATGCCCCCGAAGACTGATGCCCGCCGAAGTTAGGATCGCCTGCCAGCCCTTCAAGTTTCCAATTTGCTCAGGATGTCCGTATAGGCCGGCCCGCATCTCTGCACGCGTAAGCCGTTCGTACAGAGGGCGTTTAGGATCATCAATGCCTAGGAACTCTTCTTTCCGATGAAGCAACGGAGGGTTCTCGCTGCGGCTATAGTCGCGCCAATCGACGCTGAGCTTGCGGAGGTTTACTGTGACTGCAGAGTGCAGCGTCGGGTGAGGATCCCTATCGAAAGTCGGATACGTCAAGTAGGAGACCTGGGGCTCAACAACTGACAACTTGATCATGTTGGCGTGTTCGACCGTGCCGGCAAGCACGCGGGCGCAGCCCTCGTATACCTGCAGCATCGGAGGAATTTCTCCCATGGCCGAACGATGGACGTATAACGCGCTTGGTGTTTGCTTGCCGACCTTCGAGCTGCGTGCGTTCACTAGGAGCAGCGCCTGGTCACCGCATGCTACGAGCATGCGATCCGCTTCAAGGCATACCTGCTGATAGGTGCCGAATAGCGTTCGGATATCCGTCGCTAGCACACGGTCCAACTGCGAAAAGCGCGGGCGTCGTCGGAACCTGGACAATGCGACGTAGATCAACAGCTCAGCTCGACGCTGGACCGTGACCTGATCCCAATAGCTGGCATCGGTAATTTGCCGGATCAATCGCTCGGCGCTGCCGATCCCGCCCAGCGCCTTACGGATTGGCTCCGTCACTTCCACGGGTAGTTCACCCGTCCGCGGTGCGCGCGCATGTTTACTCATGAAGGTGACGAGCGGCTCCATTACTTCGCGGTTGGTCTCGTACAACGCCTCCGGGGAAACACTAATGCGCGGACGGTACGTGTAGACCCGAGAAGCCAAGAATCTCTGCGCATCCGCTTCGTTCCGGAACAGATAGAAAATTCCAGGCGCAGCGGCGTGAGGATGCACTCCAACTACTTCTTCAATCCAAGCCGCGAGTTCGGGTTGCTGGTAGAACTTTTGAAACGTTCCCGAGCGGGTGAGCAGCCCGTCGCCCAGCGGGCGACCAACCAAGTCGCGGGCATCCCATGCCATCCGAGCCGAGACAATGAGAATTCGCTCCGCCAACCCCCAAGCGGTGCGTAGGGTTTCGACCCTTTCGGTTGGATTCTCGATCACGTTGATTACGTACCCAAGGTTCACAATCGATGCGGCCTTGCGAGGCGCAGTCGGCCGGTGCGTCGGATCCCAACCGTCGGCATCGTAACCAAGCGATCGCAGGTGGCGTACGTCGTCGCCCTTACCGCAACCGTAATCAAATACGGCACAGCCACTCTCCAACAAACCGTCAGTCATTGCCCGAGCAATCGGACGCGAGAGTGCCGTACGCGTCAGAGCGGTCTTATACCGAGCAACATCGGACACGCTCATTGCCGTGCCGGCACGCCCAATCCCACGCTCGCCAGGCCAGCAACGTCAGTGACACGTGGATCACCGATGAGATAGCTGATTCCGCGGTGAAGGTGAAGCCGAAACTGCTGGGTCAAGGTTTCTTCATCCAGATCCAGTCCATCTTCGTGACAGCGTAAACGAAGCAGCGCCCACAGAACATCTCCGTGATCGCCCCCAAAGGTCCGCCAATCCATCTCAACCGTGCTATCAAGAGTTAGCTTCGTGATGGGCGGCGGCGCAGCTTCCGCCAGAGATCGACATAACGCCCACCGGCACAGCACATTCCAATGTGCGACACCCGTTCTGCGTTTCAGCGTAATCAACTGGTCACGTGCCGTCTGTGACACGCGGATATGGTCAACGGGCATCACTTACCCCCAGAAATAACCGTTCTCGACGGACGTTGCGTTAGTAGCGGAATCGAACACGAGCTGATACGAGCGACCGACGTTCTTAGCAATCCGACTTAGCGCCTCATCGTCGATCTCTGTGTCAGTCGACAGCAGTACGACCTGGTGGCTCGCCCGTGGAAAGTAGCGTTCGAGCAAGTGCCTACGGTGCGTACCGTCCAATCGCCCAAGCGGCGTATCGATTACGACGGGCAGCGGCTGGCCGGCTGCTCTCGCCAACCCCCACAGCAGCGCGACAGCCAAGAGCTGACGTTCACCTGCCGACAAATCAGTCGCAGGCAACAGATGACCGTCCGATCCTGTCAATGAAACCGAGTGTGTCTCCGGGTCGATCTGGACATCTGCAATCAGGTTGTCCTTGCGCAGCAAGGCGTTTAATGCCTCCAAGACTAACTGGGAAATACGACCGAGGTGGTGCCGTGTTGCGGCCACTCGTAGGTGGTTCAGAGTTGCGCTGACCCGATCAGCATGGTCAACGAGTCTCCTGCCGTCATCTGCAACAAGATTCTCATTAGCCGCGTTGTCGAGCGCTGTCTCATACGCTGCGTGCGCCTTAATTGTCGCGTTGCGAGCAGACTCGAGTGACTCGCTAGCCAACTCTAGCGCCGCCTCCGCGCGATGTAATGCGATCCGCGCATCCTCGCGTCGTGCCAGCAGCTGAGCTATCGCCTCGCGATCGGGTATTGCGGCGAGCATCCGCTCCGTTTCGTCCACTTCACACACGAACTGGGAACGCCGTCGAACCAGACCTTGCAATCGGTTCAATGTGTCGGGGAGGACCGTTGATAACAGGGACTCGAGCGCAGGGGGGCCACCAAACCCAACGATAACGTCCGCCGTTGCTGATAGACCGCGTTCTACACGATCCGCGTCCAGATAGCGCTGGACTTCCTCGACTGTCGCAGGCTCGACTTGCGCTGCCCTCAGCTTGCCAAGTATCTCTTCATCCCGAGGGCGAAGAGCATTAACTACGAGAGCAGCCCGCTTGGTCTCCTCCTCAACCCTCACCTGGTCCAGCAATCGGTCTAGAAGGCTTCCCAGTTGCAGAAGCGGTGCAGCACCAGCCATTTCCTGACGGATTTCGTCTTCACACTGCGCCAAGTTGATGCGTGCTTGCACCGCGACGGTTTCAGAGGATTCGCGCATTTCCAGAAGATCTCCGCCGGCGGAGCGGAACTCCTCTGTCGCCTCGAAAAACAACTTCTTACAACGCTCGACATCGCCGCGTCTAGATGCTTCATCTTCAAAGCAAGCCTCCTCGGCTTGACGAAGAGCGGTGACGCGCTGCTTCTTCTCCTCAATCTCACGCCGTACGTTCTCAGTAAGCTGTGCACTTCGATGCCGCCGTTTGAGCACCGTCAAGTCCGTGGCAAGTCGATCAACGAGGTCAAGTCCCAGAAGAGCCGCGAGCGCCGAACGGAGCACTTGCCGTGAGCGTTCTAGGTCTGCGAGGGCTTCGATTTGCTCACCATCGAAGAAAAACAGTCCAGCGATGCCTCGGGGCAAGAACGTCTCGACATGTTCGCTCCAGGTCGCGGTCAGCGATTGGTTGTGCCTTCCATCCACCGAGACGTTCAATAGCTCACGTATCGAAGCCCCCGTGCTTTTCCAGCTGCGGCGCAACCAGTACGTGTGCGCGGTACCCTCCTGATGCGCCGTGAAGGTGAGTTCGATTGCCGCACCCTCGCTGATCGGCACACCGCGATGGACGAGACCTCGAAGGTAGTTGTCGTAGCTGCCGTTTCGTCGTGCCGATCCTTGCGCCAATGGGCCGTATAGGGCAAGCTGGATCGACTCCAAGATGGTTGTCTTACCTGCGCCGTTTAGTCCGCCGATCAGTATGATCGGCCTCTTAGCAGAAGTGGGAGTCAGGTCAATTTCATGTCGACCTGCGAATGTTCCGACGTTGTGGAGTACGAGTTTATTGAGGATCATGCGTCGGGGCCTGACGTGATCCTTACGTAACCATCTGCTATATCGAGAGGGTCAGGCTCCTCCGGAACCCGCTCCAAGGCTGCTTTGCGTTTCCGAGCTCGTGCAGCCGCATCAGCTTCGTCGTCATAGAAGCCGCGGCGAAGTGCCTTCTCCAATGATTCGAACAATCCGGCGCGACGGACCTGTGCTCGGTGCCGCTGTTCGATGTCCAACAGCTCACGCACCAGTTCAAAGTGCAGTCGATCGTCACCCGCCACTTCTCGAAGCGCACTGATCATGTCTGCTCCAAGCGGAAGGTGTTCGTCGAGTGGCCTTCCGGGGTAGCTATCTCCTATCGCTGACTCATAGATACTCGGGAGGTGATCTTCAAACTCATGCTTGTCGACGACCCAGATACGTCTGATCTCTTCTAGCTCAGCAAGGGTTATAAGGTCTAACCTGCGCACATAGTCTGGACCGTTCTCGCGAATCCACGCTTGGGCTTCCAGCAGCCGGCGGAGCCAGTCCTCGCGCGCTGCCTGCGTGTACGGTCCAGGAATCGGCTTGTCGTGAAACAGCTGAACGGACCCGTTCATCCGGCGAAAATCTCTTAGATGCCGGTCGTCGGCCACATCGAGTGCGTTGCGAAGGTCCAGGAGCGGCAGCATCCATTCCTTCTCCTCGTCGTTCTGGATCATCGCCGCCATCGACTTGTCTTGCTCGACGAGAGTGCATGTCCAGCAGCCGAATCGGCTGTCTCCGCAACTCGGGGTGCTGGCGTCTACGACCAGCGGGCACTCGCCGTCCGGCGACGCACCCTGGTACATCGTCAGGAGTTCTTTATTTGAGTACCCCCAGGGATTCGGCGACTGCATCAGGAAGGTCCAAACATCGTCGTTCGACCAGTTCTCGACTGGTGAGTAGACGAGTGCGTTTGGCAGGGATTCGTTCGGGCTCAAAAGTTCTCGAACGCGGCGCGATTCGAGCGCCGTCATCCGGGCTGACCGTCCAGAGCTTTCTGCCTTGCGCGTGCCGAGGACCAAAATAGCTTCGCCATGTGCACGAACCATCTCACGAATGAATGTGTTCGACGGCCTGATCTTCAAACGCTCCGTGCACCAACGGAACTTCGGTCTTGGAGCGGGATAACCCTTGCCAATCAGGTTGACCCAAAATGTGTCGGTTACTGCTGGTGTCAGGCGGTTTGGCGTAATCGGTAGACCTTGAGCCGAGGCTGCTTCCCCCATCACTTCAAGAGAATGTGTGACCCAGGCTGCGACGACCGGATTCTCAACGAGCGTATCTGTGCTGATGACATGAACCTGCTTGGTCCGTTGCCCTGGATCTAAACCCGCCAGTGCAAGCCAAACAATCTGTAGAACGGCGGTTGAATCCTTGCCGCCTGAGTAACCGACGACCCACGGCACACCATCTGCGAGATAGAGCTGCTGGGTTTGCGATACCAATGCATCGACGCTCCCAGCGAACCCCAGATCGTCGAATGCTGACCGTGGGCGAATCGGCAACTTGGTCATCATTTTCCCCCTTGAGTGAAGCTGTCTTCGGCGCGCTGTTCGTCGGGAGGTAGCGGCATGCCTAGCGCCGTCCTGATATAGGCGGTTGTCAGTTCGACGTTCGTGCGACTCTTGCTCACCTTGCCGGCCGTGGTGGCGCGGCCTTCCCACGTGCCAGCGTTGTTTCGATGCCAGTCAATGTTGCGCAACTTCTTCAGCCGCTTCTCCCAGGTAGAAGGCTCTGCACTGGTACGGATGAGCGAGTTGCCAACCCGGCCTAATGCGTGGAGGGCGATGCTGTGGGTGTGGATAAAGTCCTGGCGCACTTCACCTGCTGAGATCTCGCCGCGATAGACCTGCTGCCACGCGGGAAACTGATCAGCTATCACACGCCAGTATTGAGTCGCCAAGTCGACACGCTCAGTCAGTGACTCGATCTCAATCTCGTTTAGGAGCGCTGCAGTAGCAGTGTGTAGAGCGGAGAGTGTGAACAGCTTGCGTGATCGCGGCGCCAAGTTGCTCGTTTCCATCTCTGTCAGATCACTGAGCAGCGGGTTCTGCGAGACAACAAGTCGCGAGATCGCAGCCAGCGGATCGCGGTGATCGTAAAGAACGCCAATGGACTTTGCCGGACGAATCGCGTACCGGTTGAGGTCGGCGAACATCTGCTGGCATCGATCCAGCCCAATGTCGACATACATCACGATGGCGATAGTCTCGTCGCCAAGCTCCGGATTCTCGGCAAGCGCTTGTTGTATCGCGGCGCGTCTGTGTTGACCGTCATTGATGACGAAGGTCGCAGACCACGGAATCGTAAGTGTTCCGACACGTTCCGCGGGCCCGTTGCCTCCCGCAATGGATTCAAACCGCACATCCGCGTTCACTGACGCAGTCAAGGCGGAGAAGATGTAGCTCGTTGGGTTGTCGATGATGTAGCGCGCAATCTCGGGTACTCGCGCCTTATTGAGCTGACGCTGTGCACGCATCTCTGGAGGTAGCTCTTCTTCGTTGAACAGGAAGAGGCGAGGGATAAGCCGCAACGGACACATCGTGACGTAGTACTCGCGGCCAGCTTGGACCCCACGGATCGCCGGAAACACGTACTTGAACTCGTCGAGCGCACCGGTGTCCGTCGACTGTTGCGGAGCTGATGCCTCAGCCTGAGCCATGCTGTTGTCCTACCATGTATGGATAGAAACTTCCAAACAAAACGCGGAACTAGTTCCGAACTATTGTCCGTACTGGAAGCTACGCTGCTTGGCATGACGGTAACGATCGCCACCGACAAGTCCGCTGGCATGGCGGGTCAGACCCCTGCGCGACCGGTCTACCTGGACTTCAACGCCACCACGCCGGTCGACCGACGAGTCGCAGAGGAGGTGATGACCTACCTCTCTAATGAGTTCGGAAACGCGGGCAGCCGTACACATACCTACGGTCAGATCGCGAAAGAACGAGTGAACCGTGCGCGCACGGAGGTCGCGACAGTCGTGTCTGCGAAACCCGATGAAGTTGTCTTCACAAGCGGCGCGACCGAGAGCGATAACCTGGCACTCCTGGGTCTCGCCGCACATGGCATCGCAACGGGCAGGCGCCACATCATCTCAACGCAAATCGAACATAAGGCAGTGCTCGAACCACTTGAGGTTCTGAGTCGAAAGGGTTTTGAGGTCGAGCTGCTTCCGCCACACGAAGGCGGCTGGGTCTCGGCGGATCAAGTCGCGATGTCGCTCCGCCCAGACACGCTACTGGTCTCGGTGATGGCGGTGAACAATGAAACCGGTGTCATCCAACCTCTCAATGAGATCGCGGCGATCCTCGCTGGCCATGAGGCGTACTTTCATGTCGATGCCGCTCAGGCTTTCGGCAAGCTCGTCGACCTTCTCCGCGAGCCTCGTATCGACCTAATGTCCTTGTCCGGGCACAAGATCGGCGCACCGAAGGGAATCGGGGCACTTCTCACCCGCCGACGGGGCTTTAAGCGCCCGCCGCTTGAACCGCTCATGCACGGAGGCGGACAAGAACGCGGCCTGCGGCCTGGGACGCTTCCCGTCGCGCTGATCGCTGGCCTCGGGATGGCCGCAAAATTGGCCGCGGAGGAAGCCTCTGAGCGCACACGCGTTTGCCAGGAAACTAAGCGAAACCTGCTCAAGGCACTCGAGCCTCTTGACATCGTCCTTAACGGCGATCCTTCACGTACCGTCGCAAACGCACTCAATTTCTCGGTGCCCGGGATTGACTCTGAGGCCGCAATCGTTGCCCTCAAAGACGTTGTCGCTATCTCAAATGGCTCAGCCTGCACATCTCAGACCTACGAACCAAGCCATGTACTCACTGCGGCGGGACTGCCAGAGGCTCGAATCGCTGGCGCGCTCAGATTGTCATGGGGGGCCGAAACCACCGCCATTCCGTTCGATGAGGTCGCACGTCGCCTAGCTTCGCTCCAGGTATAGCGTAGAGAAACCCCGTCCCCGAGAGGTTGTCGATTCCCCTCCGTAGATCGAGATCGCCCTATCGCCACCCTTCGTCGTAATGCTGAGGACAGAGCGTCGATGCCCGTGACGTCGTAGCGGCGTTGCTAATTCGCCGTAGCTCCATTCGCATATTCCTTCATTTTTCGGAAGTCCCAAGTCTCAAACGGCACCCCAACAAGCTCAAAGAGCTCAGCAGCCAATATCGGATGCGCCTCTCCACCCTTGCCCCAATCACTCTTTTTATCTTCCGTAATTAGAACTGCTAACTCGAATTTATCGCCGCTGTCGCGGGCTTCGACCAGACCCAGCAGGAATTCAGCCCACACATATAAATCGCCGTCGCCCGCATCTTTGAAGCCAGGAGGCGTCTTCGTGGATTGACGTGCGTGCGCCAAACGTTCAATCAGTTCCTTTGGAAACTGTGGCTCTACTGCACGCTCTGCCAACGAATGGAATGTATCGGCAACCTTGGTTCTAAACGTTTCCGTCCAGATGTGGCCCGCCTCTTTTTCGAAATCGTTCAATATTTCCTGAAACCGCATTTGAAATTCTGCATGCTCGTCTTCGAGGTCGCTAACGACCTTGCTGAGTTGAGCGAAGGCGCTCTTGACTGGCTCAGCTACGCTCTGCATTTTCGATCGATTATTCCAGAATTCTTGTATTGCTTGCCCTGGGAGTATGAGCGGGCCAGTATGGAGGGATGTTAGATAGTCGGATACGACTACATGCTTGTACATCAACAGAATCACGTTCGCATCGAGACCAAATGCGATCTGACCGACTGAGCGCGATGTTCTCCTACCGCTCTCTAATGCACGTACAACAGAGGAAAGTGAATCGATTCGGGTTTCCCTAGTCAGAATTCGAACGATCCTGTCTAGCGCTTGATTTCGCGAATCAGTACCAGACATCCGCCGCCTCCTCAGCGAGACGAGACCCCCACGCGGCTATTGTTGCGGACGTCCACCGTTCGTGTTTTTCGAGGTATGACTTATGATGGTCGTCGATTACAGTTGGAATGAGGTTTCGTTTAGTTTCATCCCACCGCGCGCTGTTGCGGGGGCGCCTGAGAACTGACGTTAAGACCGTATTTCCTATTGTTCTGCCGAGTGCACCGAAGTCATCATCGGTAATATCGATCCAGTCATGGGCCACCTTGGGGCGAATAAGCTGCAAGTGGCCTTCTGGGAGCGTTATAATCGATTTCTGAACTATCGATCGCTGAATCAACTGAAGCGTTTGCTTTCGCAGCGCCCGTCTTGGCAGATCGTTGATGAAGGTATCTCGATCTGGTACTAATTGCACCAACTGCGTCTTCCAGTCGGAACCTTTTACTGCCTTGGCGGCAGCTTCGCTAAAGCGACGCTCCAAATTCGCTGAGCCGAGCGAAGTTACCGCTGCGATCTTAACCGTGCTCCGGAACACCTCGAGCAGTGGTTCGTCTTCGTCATGCCCAAAAGCTAGGAGTAATGGCCTTACAGCTGTAACGCCGAGTGCATTGAAGCCTGCATATACAGCAGCGGCAACTTCAGACGCCGGACCGCCGGTCGTCGGGTCAGCGATTTGGAGATACAGCTCCAAATGGGCTTCGAGCTCCGGAAGCAGATTGACCATTCCATTCGGGGCCTGCGACGTACGCGCCACCGTTCGATACAAGTCTCGCGGCAGAATGTAACCGCGCGTTAAAATTGCCACGTGGCGGATGTACTGAACAAATCCCTCGGGGGGACCGTCATCGAATTGGCGCCCTAGGAGCTGCCAGCGTTCGTACACATTGCGCTTCTGGTCGTCCGGGGTGTTTGCGATCAGATTGTTCTTTAGCAGATCAGCAGGTGTTAGTTCTTTCCCACGGTCGTTGATTACTTCGAATACTGTATACGCGGACGCCGGGTCTGGATGGACAAATACGGCAAAGTACAGTCTTTCGCGTAAGAATTCGACCCACTGCCCCAGCCGCTTAAAGGCGTCTTCGTCAATATCTTCTTGCAACTTCGAACGAAAGTACTGGTATGCCCTTTTCATTTGGTGATCGTCAGGCTGCAGTGACGACATCTTCGAAGTGATTATTGCCTCGAAAACCTCGCCATCGCCTTGATCGCTGAACTCGATTCTTGGTCGCTCAATCTCTGTCTGATAGTCAAGAGCGAACAGGAAGGTTGTATGTATCTGGCTTGCAAGAGCCGACCTCCTCCTGTCGTGAGATTCATCACGCAGGGCCGCTGAGAGTATTGAGATCGTGATGAGGCGTTGTTGTCCATCAACTACCTCTTTCTTGCGATCTGTTCTAGTTAAAATAATCAAACCCAGAAAGTACGACTGATCAGTGAGCGAACTTCGAAGATCGTCCCATAAGGCTTCGTATTGGGAACTACTCCACGCGTACTCGCGCTGGTACATGGGAATCGTAAATGTGGAGCTGCTAAATAGGTCGCCTGCTGAGCTTGAGCTAGCCGCGAGAATCTCGTTCATTCGGTATCATTCCTGAAGTCGGACCTTATATCTATCTCATAGTTCGCTCGTGCAATCTCGCGCGACCGTACTCGCGGAAAAGGCCGTGGCAGCGTTTTGGGCGAAGCAACAGCTGCACTCGTAGTATGCGTAAATCCGATCCTTTCCCATATCCCGCTGGTTAACGTGCAACGGTCATCGACCAGTCGGGAATTGTTCGGTGAATCCGCAAGACAAGCAGGCATATGAATGGTGGGTTTACTGAGTCCCAGGAACAGTACATGGTAGTCCGAACTAGCCACGCCGAGGGCTGCTATCATGCTGTTTACACTATTTGGTGATCGCCGCGCATCGCAATCGCCTGAGGCATGCCGACAGTCGTACCGATGCGTGGGTGGTAAAACGCAAAATGGGGACAGGGCAGTCCCGAGCACTGGCTGTGGTGACCCATCGGGGTGGGCACGAATCGCTCGCCTCTAGGCAAGAGGCGGTCCTACTCGCGTGCCCTCTCGCCGACAGGTGAGCCAGCAGTGCCGCGCACGTCGAAGCCGTCCCGCGCCCGAGTGTTTCGGCCGGCCGGACCACATCCGGCCGGTAAATCTTGCTCCGATGAATCTGACGCAAGTTCTGTTGCAGTTCCTCCTTGTCGACGCGCCCCTCAAGGATGTTGCGGACCAGCTCCTCCCGCGCTTCCGCACTACCGACGGCTTTCTGCTGCCGCTCAATCAGTGGCAGGAGGTGCCGAGCAATGCTCAACGCTTGTTCGGCGTCGTCGACCGTGCTGAAGTTGGGCTCCAGATCTGGACGTTCCAACAGAGCAGCATTGAGCCGCTCAGTAAGCAAAGATTCGTACAGTCCAACGTCCACGCCGGGAGAGTAACGCGGTGCACTGACGTTAGTGGTGCTTGTCCACAGGCGACAAGTCTTGCCGTCGCCAACCCTGGCACTGATCACCAGAAGGAAAGGCCCGAATCCCATCCCGCCCAGCAACGATTGCGCTTAGCCTGAGAAGGCCCGGAGCACACGCCCGCCGAGGATGTCAGTACCCCGCGCTACGTTCGCCTGTTCGCCAGTCGAGGAGGCTCAAGATGGTTGACAACAACACACGCGTGGGCACCACGTTCGGCAAATACAAGCTGACCGCGTTACTCGGCCGCGGCGGAATGGGTGAGGTGTATGAGGCGCACGACGGTGAGAAGGATCGAACTGTTGCCTTGAAGATCCTCCGTGAGGAGTACGCGGAGGACGAACGGTTCCGGGCACGGTTCCTCCGTGAGTCGCACGCGGCCGCGAACCTGCAGGAACCGCACGTCGTGCCGATTCACGACTGGGGTGAGATCGACGGCAACCTGTACATCGACATGCGTCTGGTCCGCGGGCAGACGTTGCAGGACCTCGTCAACGCATGCCCCCTCGACCCCCACCGCGCAGTAGCGATCATCGAGCAGGTCGCCGCCGCGCTGGACGCCGCGCACGCGCAAGGGCTGATCCATCGCGACGTCAAGCCCCAGAACATCATCGTCACCGACGCGGACTTCGCCTATCTGCTCGACTTCGGCATCGCTCAGGCACAAGGCGATTCGAGTCTCACCCAGGCAGGCATGCAGATCGGCTCCTTCGGCTACATGGCCCCGGAACGGTTCGGTGAGACGCCGTGCACGCCTGCCTCCGACATCTACTCCCTGGCCTGCGTGCTGTACGAAGCGCTGACCGGAGACTCACCTTTTCCGACCAACAGCTACGAGCAGCTGATCACCGCTCACCTCACCGCCCCACCACCGCGGCCGAGTCTTGTCCGCGCCGGCGTCCCCACCACCCTGGACGCGGTCATCGCCCGCGGCATGGCCAAGGAACCCGACGAGCGCTACGGCAGCGCCGGCGCCCTGGCCGCGCCGCCCGGCGCGCCGTGCAGACAAGCCCCGCAGAGGCGATCGAGGCGAGCGCCAACACGATGCTGGCGCCGAACACCGCACCACCCTTGCTCACGGCAACACCGACCGTCGCGCCGCCCGCGCCTGAACCCAGGCAACAATCGCTGGTTCCGTTGGCAGTCATCGGGCTGGTATCAGCGCTCTTGCTCGGCGCTGTGGGCCTCGTCATCGGACTCCTGGTGTCGAAGAACTCGACGCCGTCGGTCAGCTCCACACCGGTCGGAGCGACGACCGTCACCCCGCCACCGACCGTGACCGTCGCCGGCCCGACCGTCTACAAGACGGCGCCGACGGCGAAACCGTCGACGCCGACGTACACACCTACGGCGGTCCGCGATCCCGAGGTCTCGAGCGCTACCCAGCTACGCCAGATCGCCGGAGGCGACTACACCGTGGTCAGCACGCAAGGCGTTGACCTCTGGGTGCCGCAGTTGAGTTCCAAGCGCCCCGGCGTCGTCGATGAGGGCGTCGTGTGGAACAACGCCCTGACTTTGGAGGAGCACCTGCGGCTGCGCCAACGGTATGGCGCCAAGCTGCTGTGGTCGGGTGACTGGTCGACCTTCGACGCGTCCAACTTCTGGGTGACCATCGCACCGTTCACCTTCCCGACCGCGGACGGCGCCTTGGCCTGGTGCAGTGATCAGGGCTTCGACCGGGACCACTGCTACGCCAAGCTCATCAGCAAGACGCACGCCGTGCCGGGCAGCACCGCATTCAATTAGTCATAGATGACATCGAGCCCGCGCCGCCGAAGATCGGCCAACCCGTCGCGCATGGCTTGCAGTTGCTCGGGAGAGTGCCCTACCCAGTCGGTGATCTCCCCGACGATCCGCACCGGCTCGCGGGTCCGGTAGGAACGGGTCGGGTTGCCGGGGAGCTTCTTGTCCGTCACGTTCGGATCGTCTTCGAGCGGGCCTTCGGGTTCCACGATGTAGATGCGGCCGCGGCCCTTGCCGACAGCAAGCTCGGCACCCCACACCGCGGCATCCAACGTTTGAGTGACATAGACGTGATTCATGATCCGCCCCGCTTCGTAATTCGATTCGCGGCCGGGCACCAGCCGATCCCCCACCGCAAGATCAGCTTTGGTGCCGTGCAGGTAGGCACCCGACGGATGCACTTCAAAAGGCTTCGGCGTACTCGTCACAACATCCCCCATCAGCGGTTACTTCGCAGCCGGACGATTGTGCAGCAAGCACGGGGCCTTGCCGCAAGCCCAACCCCCGGCCCTATAGTGAGAGTGGGAACACCGTTTCCATTCGCCATGGCACCCAGCCAATCCCCGTGATCTGCTGATAACTCCCCCGTGCCCTGGATACGCTCCGAAGAGTCCTGACCGCCCTGTCGAAAGGACTCGATGGCCGAACTCGTGCAAGCGCTTGTCGGCGGAATCCTCATCGGTGGCCTCTATGTCGCGATCAGCATCGGGTTTTCGCTGTCGTTCGGAGTCCTGGACGTCGTCGATCTCGCCGTCGGAATGTGGGTGGTCATCGGCGCCTACGCCGCGATCGTGGCCAGCGAAGCGTTGAAGGTCGACGCGTTCGCCCTGCTCCCAGCGGTGTTCGTGGTGTTCGGCGTGGTCGGCTGGCTCATCGCGCCACTGATCTACCGAGTCCGAACCAGCAAGTACGCGCTGCCGGCGTTGATGGGGCTGGCGTTCACGTTCGGGCTCGCCACGCTGATCCGCGGCGGCCTGCTCACGGCGTTCGGGTACGACCCACGCACGGTGCGCACCAGCTTCTTTCCCGGCAACATCGAGCTGCTCGGCATCACGGCACCGGCGATCCGGGTGGCCGGCTTCGTGTTCGCGGTGATCGCGACGGGCCTGTTCTTGGCGTTCCTGTTCTATACGCGAACGGGTCTGGCCATAAGAGCTACCGCGCAGAGCAAAGAAAACGCCGGGCTGATGGGCATCGACGTCAAGCGGATCAGCAGCCTGGTCTACGCCATCTACACCGGCCTGACCGCGATGGCCGGAGCACTGCTGGGCGCCATCTACGCGATGACACCGGAAGTCGGTCTGCGCTATACGTTGTTCGCGTTTTTCGTGGTGGTGTTGGCGGGCCTGGGCTCGGTGGTCGGCGTGCTGGCGGCAGGCTTGTTCCTGGGCGTGCTGCAGTCGGTGGTGACGACGTACGTGGGCGCCAACTACACCCTGCTGGTGGTGTTCGGCGTCTTGTTCCTCGCGCTGTTGCTGTTCCCGCAAGGCATCTCGCGGCGGGGCCTGGCATGAGAAACAGGCCGGCATCCGGGGGCAACCCGTACCTCAACCTGGGTGTGCTGGCCGTCGTCGTCGCGGTCATGTGCCTGCTGCCGATGCTGACCTCGCCCTACTACATCCGCGTAGCCACGGGTGTCGCGTTGTGGGCCGGGATCGCCTTGTCCTGGAACGTGATCTGCGGCTACGCCGGCTACATCAGCTTCGGCCACGTCGCGTTCTTCGGCATCGGCGCCTACACCACGGCGATCCTGATGCAGCCGCAGCACCATTGGAACTTCTGGGCGACGCTGCCGGTCGCAGCCGTCATCGCCGGTGCCGTTGCGGCACTGGTCGGGTGGCCCGCGCTGCGCCTCAAGGGCGCGTACTTCGCCATCGCGACGTGGGCCCTGGCCGAGGCGGTCCGCGAACTCACCACGGTCCTCGGGTTCACCGGCGGCTCCGCCGGTCTGACCACACCCATCCGAAACGACGACAACTTCTTCTTCTACACGATGCTGGCCGCCGCGGCGATCGCCTACGCCGTGTGCTACCTGCTGCTGGAAAGGTCCCGCTTCGGTTTCCAGGTGAAGGCGGTGCGCGACAACGAGACTGCCGCCCGTGCGCAGGGCATCAACACCACGCTGGTGAAGATCGAGGCCTTCGTGCTCAGCGCAATCATCCCGGCTGTGCTCGGCGGTATCAACGCCTACTGGATCACGTTCATCAACCCGGCCAGCGTGCTGAACACCCTGATCACCGACCAGCTGGTGGTGATGGTGCTCGTCGGCGGCCTGGGCCACGCTTGGGGTCCCGCACTCGGCGCGACGGCGTTGTTCCTGCTGCAGGAACAGCTTCGGGTCAGCTACGGCGAAACCACCGCCTACATCATCATCGTCGGCGCCCTGGTGATGGCCGTCGTGCTGTTCCTGCCCGATGGCCTGGTCAGCCTGGTGCGCCGGGCCCGACGAATGCGCTTGGTACGCCAGCTGCTTGGCCGCGTCGTACCTCAGAAGGCCCGATCGTGAGCGTATTGCAGGTGAACGAGCTGTTCCGCGCCTTCGGCGGCATCCGGGCCGTCGACGGCGTCACGTTCGCGGTGGAGCAGTCGGAGATCGTCGGCATCATCGGCCCCAACGGCAGCGGCAAGAGCACGCTGTTCAACCTGCTCACCGGCGCCGTCAAACCCAACGCAGGCACCGTGACGCTGTTCGGCAAGAACACCACCCGGCTCGCCCCGTACAAGATCGCCCGGGCCGGGCTCGCCCGCACGTTCCAGATCCCGGCGTTGTTCGTGAATATGACTGTGCGGGAGAACCTCTGGACCGCCGCGGTGCAGTTCGACTGGGACAACGCCCGCGCCGACGCCGACGCGGTGCTGGATCGCCTCGAACTCACCCACGTCGCCGAGGATCTCGCGAGCAGCCTCTCCGGTGGTCAGCAGCGGCTGTTGGAGATGGGCCGGGTGCTGATGCGCAAACCCAAAGTCGCGCTGCTCGACGAGGTGGCCGCCGGCGTGCATCCGCGGCTGCGCCAGATCATGCTCGACGCGATCCGCGCTCTCCGCGACGAGGGTACGACGTTCCTGATCATCGAGCACGACATGGAACTCGCGCAGGACATCTGCGACCGGATCCTGGTGATGGATGCCGGAAAGATCGTGGCGCAAGGCAGCTTTGACGAGATCTCGCACGACCCGCACGTCATGGAGGCGTATCTGGGGGTGCCGACGAGTGAGTGAGATTACCGTCGAGAACCTCGACGCCGGCTACGGCGCCGTGCAGATCCTGCACGAGGTGTCGCTGACGGCGCGCACCGGCGAGGTCACCTGCATCTTCGGCCCGAACGGCTGCGGCAAGAGCACGCTGCTCAAGGCGATGGTCGGCGTGATCGACCCGTGGGCCGGCCGGGTCGCCATCGACGACGACGACATCACGCATCTGCCGTCGCACCGCACGCTCGGGCGCGGGTTGGCGATGATGCCGCAGGGCGGCGGCGTGTTCCCTCATCTGTCGGTACGGGACAACCTGCGCATCGGCGGCTACACGATCCGCTCCCGCAAGCAGCTCGACGGGCGCATCGACGAGCTGCTCACGGAGTTCCCCCGGCTGCGGGAGCGCTATGGCGTCCCGGCAGGCCAGCTGTCGGGCGGCGAGCAGATGATCCTGTCGATCGCGCGGGCGCTCATCTTGAACCCGCGGTTCCTGCTCTTCGACGAACCGTCAGCAGGCCTGTCCCCCAAGCTCGTCGGTGACGTGCTGGCCCGCGCGGCCGAGCTGTCGCACCGCGGGGTCGGCGTGATCATGATCGAGCAGAACATCCGCGAAGCCATGCGCGTGGCCGACCGGATGTACGTCCTGGTGGCGGGACGCAATCGCTTCGAGGGCACGCCCGCCGACGTGAAGGACGATCGCGAACTCATGCACCTCTACCTGGGGGGCCGCTGAAGAGAGGAATCACCATGTCCCACAACATCAACCGTCGAGTCTTCCTGACCCGGGCCGGCCTCGTCGCAGGCGGCGTGGTGGTCGGCCCGAGCGTGCTCGCCGCATGCGGCGGTGAAAAGGGCGGCGGCGGTGGAACATCGGACACGTTCAAGGTCGGCGCCGTCCTCGAACTCTCCGGGGAATCCGCGACCGGTGGCCAGATCGCCCAGCGCGGCTACCAATTCTGGGCCGACACGGTGAACAGTAAAGGCGGCCTGGCGATCGGCGACAAGAAGTACAAGGTCGACTTGATCGTCCAGGACTGTAAGAGCGATCCGGCCACCGGTGCCGACTCGGCATCGCGGTTGATCACCCAGGACGGCGTCAACGCCGTCTTCGGCGCGTACACCAGCGGCGTGCAGCTCGCGATGGACCCGATCTGCGCCAAGTACAAGGTCCCCTGTATCGCGGGCTCGGCGGAGTCTCCCAACATCTGGAAGAAGCAGCCCGCGTTTACCTTTGGCGTCATCCCTGCTGTCGATCTGACGGCGGCCCGCTCGATCCAGTCGATCGTGGACACCGCGAATCCCAAGCCGGTCAGCGCAGCCGTCGTCGGCGCCAACGAACCGTTCTCCAGCGACACCGCCAACGGCTTCCGCTCGGGCGCCGAGGCGGCGAAACTCAACGTGCTGCATTTCTCGCTGTTCCCGCCGAACGCCGACCTGGCGCCCGTCGCGCAGGTGGTCGCCGCGCAGAAGCCCGACATCGTGGCGGTCGGCGGCCACGATGTGCTGCTGGTCGACTTCGTCAAGGCCATGGCGGCGACGGGCTACACCCCCAAGGCGATCATCGAGCACTACGGCATCACCGATGCCTCGTTCGCGAAAGCGCTTGGCCGCCAAGCCGACGGCGTGATGGGCATCTCGGTGTGGCTGCCCACGGCAACGTTCAAAGATGACCTGTTCGGCTCGGCCGGTGACTACGCGAAGGCCTTCGAGCAGAAGTACGGCTCACCGCCGGACTACACGGCCGCCGGATGCAGCGCGGCCGGGCGCGTACTGCAGGCCGCCGTGGAGAAGTTGGGTGAGTCGCCGTCGCTGTCGGAGGACGCCCGTGGCAAGCTCAACGACCTGATCGCGGGCACCGATCTGCAGAGCTTCTACGGGCCGATCAAGTTCGCCACCGAGGGCGACCACTTCCACAACAACACCGCCCTCAACCCGATGCTGGTGCAGATCCAGGGCGGGCAGGTCAAGGCGATCGCGCCGCCGGAATCCGCTCAGGCGCCGATCATCTACCCGCTGCCGCCGCTGGGCTGAACGAACCGCCACGGCGGTGACAACATTGATATCAGGAGGTGGTCGGTGTGCCCGATGTGCTGATCAGAGGATTGTCCGAGTCGGCAGTCGCACGTATCGATGCCGATGCAGCCGCAGCGGGGCTGTCTCGAAACGAGTTTCTGCGGAGGAGGTTTGAAACCGAACGGTCCCAATCGGGAAGCGACGCGGATATCACGCTCGTGGATCTGCGCCGCGCAGCAGATGCGGCGAAAGACCTCGATAAACGCCAAGTGATGGAGAATGCGTGGCGGTAACTACCTGGCTGATCGACAAGTCCGCATACACCCGTCTCGCCGACTCGAGCGACGTCGAACAAATGGATCGACCGCATCAGGCGGGGCCTCGTGCGCATCAGCACCGTCACGCGGCTTGAGACCGGCTACTCGTTTCGAACCGCACACCAGGCCCGCTCCGAGCCGACCTCCCCACCGTTGGCGCTCATGCCAGTCGAATACGTGACTCCGGCGGCAGAAGGCCGGGCCATCGAGGTCCAACTCGCGCTCGCTGATCGCGGGCAACACCGGTCGCCGTCGATTCCCGATCTCCTGGTCGCTGCGGTCGCCGAGACGTCGGGGCTCACAGTGTTGGCCCTGGACAAGGATTTTGAACTTATCGCACAGATCACTGGCCAGCCGATCGATCGGCTCCAGATCAGGTCTTAGCTTCTTGGGGAGGACCGTCAAGAATCTTGACGATCGCCGACAGCAATCACCCAGACTGCACGCGGATCGCATCGTCGACGCAACGGCCGGATCGGCCGGCGGGCGAGGCCCAACACCTGACGAGGTCAGGACGCGTCGGCACCAACCCGGGCATACGCCGGGCGCAGGATCTCCGCCAGCCCCCGTCCGCGCACAACGACCGGAATCTCGGGCAGCTGGTCCAGCAGGGCTGTCGGCGACGTCTTCGGCGGACTCGACACCCGCACGTCGGCCTGCCGCACGAAAAATGAGCCAAGACAATCGGAAAGCTGTAGCCCCGTCGGCTCGGACCGGTCGGCGGCCGGGCTTGCGGACCGGGCGGCGGCCAGATTTTCCAGCAGCTCCTCACGGTGGCGGCCCCGCCATGCCAAGATCTCGAACGGATCCTCGTCGAACGCCTCCGCTAGCAGGTAAAACGTCGCGGCGAGATGCTTGCACGGCACGGCGATATCCGGGCACGAACAGTCCAGCGACAACTCCCGGATTTCGTTGGGAAACAGAGATAATCCCGCCGAGCCGAACACGTCCTCGATATCCGACGGCATCTCATTGGACAGCAAAGAGGCGGCATACCAGGCATTTTCAGCCAATACGCCCTCTACCTGCGCCCACTCACTCTTCCCGAAGGCGGCAATGCCGATCCGTACTCGATAGGGTCGGACCCGGCTCCCCTGTACCTGCGCGGTCACGAGACCGGGACCGACATCGAGCGAAATCACCTGTCCCCGGCGGGCATAGTTGCGGCCCCGCTGTAGTCGGCTGCCGATACCGATGGCCTCCAGCACCTCGATGAACCGCTGCGACCACCAGGTCTGGCCGATGTCACCACGCGTGCTGCGGGCCTTGACACCGCCGTCGACCTCCAGCGGCCGCGACGCCGGATACCAGTTGTTACTCACCGACAGCCCCTTCCGACAGGGTGAACAGCGTGCGCAGATCGCCGGTGGACAGTTCGGTCAGCCACCCTTCGCCGTCGCCGACCACCAGGTCGGCCAGCGCCTTCTTCTCCTCGATCATGTCGTCGATCTTCTCTTCCAGCGTGCCGGTGCAGATGAACTTGCGAACCTGCACCGAGCGCTTCTGGCCGATCCGGAATGCCCGGTCGGTGGCCTGGTTCTCGACCGCGGGGTTCCACCAACGGTCAAGGTGCACAACATGGTTGGCGGCGGTCAGATTGAGCCCGGTACCGCCTGCCTTCAGCGACAGGAGAAAGATGGACGGACCGTCGCCGGCCTGAAAGCGCGTGACCATCTCGTCGCGGCGTTTCTTCGGCGTGCCGCCGTGCAGGTAGGCCACATCCTGACCGAACCGCGCAGCCAGATGCGGCACCAGCATCTCGGCGAACTCGGTGAACTGGGTGAAGCACAACACCCGATCGCCTTCGGCGAGAATCTCTTCCAGCACCTCTTCGAGCCGAATCACCTTGCCCGAGCGGGAACCGATCGACGAGCGGTCGTGCAGCAGTTGTGCGGGATGGTTGCATACCTGCTTGAGCTTGGTCATGGCGGCAAGGACGTTGCCGCGCCGCGCGATTCCGTCGGTGGTCTCGATCTTCTCCATCATCTCGTCGACGATGGATTGATACAGCGACGCCTGCTCGGTGGTGAGCCGGCAGTACTGCTTGACTTCGATCTTGTCGGGCAGATCGTCGATGATCGTCGGGTCGGTCTTGAGCCGCCGCAGGATGTACGGGCGGGTGATCTTGCGCAGCCGCTCGGCCGGCTCGGTGTGACCGTATTTCTCGACCGGAACGGCATACCGGGCCCGAAATCGCTCCGAGGAGCCGAGCAGCCCCGGGTTGAGAAAGTCCATGATGGACCACAATTCGGCCAACCGGTTCTCCACCGGGGTGCCGGTCAGCGCCACCCGGTGATCGGCGTCAAGGCGCCGCACCGCCTTGGCGCCGCGGGACAGGCTGTTCTTGACCGCCTGTGCCTCGTCGAGCACGACCCGGTTCCACCGGTACGAGGCGAGTTCGTCGATGTCGCGGGTGGCGGTGCCGTAGGTGGTGACCACCAGGTCGACATCGTCCAAATACGCGCGCAGCGCGTCGTCGCGCAACCGGCCCGTCCCGTGGTGGGCGTAAACCCGAAGACCTGGAGCGAATTTCGCGGCCTCGCGCTGCCAGTTGCCGACCAGCGACATGGGGCACAGCAACAGCGTGGGCACGGTATCGGGCTGCTCGTGACGCTGCGCGGATTCCAGAGCTAGCAACTGCACGGTCTTACCCAAGCCCATGTCGTCGGCCAGACAGCTGCCCAGACCCAACGACGACAGGAAGGCCAGCCAGGACAGCCCGCGCTGCTGGTAGGGCCGCAACGTCGCTGCAAAGTCCGGTGCCGGCTCCACCGGTGAAAGTGATTGTGCTGCAGCGCCGTTGAGCAGATCGCCGAGCCAGCCATCGGCACGTACCGCGGTGACCTCCAGTGGGGTGTCCGCGTCCTCGGGATGGGCGGCCGCCAACGCCAGGATCTCAGCGGTGCTGGCCTGCCCCGATGGGTTGCGTTCAAGGAATTCCAACCCGCGGCGCAGCTGTTCAGGATCCACCGCGACCCACTGACCCCGCAGCCGGACCAGTGGAGCCTTGGTCTGGGCGAGCGCCGCGATCTCGTCATCGGTCAGGGTGTCGTCGCCGACAGCGAGTTCCCACCGGAAATCCACCAATTGCTCACGGCCGAACCGTCCAGCCGACGCCACCACACCGTCGACGGGGGTGGACGCCGACACCGCGAGGCCGAGCTTGCGGCGCCGGTCCCACCACGACGGCAGCAACACCCCGAAACCAGCCTCGTCGAGCAGCGGCGCGGCGGTAGAGAGAAACCGATATGCCCCCTCGGCGTCCAAGTCGATCCCGCACGGGCGGGCTGTGCGCAGCCCGGGCGCAAGCTCGGGGTAGATCCGTACGGCGCGTCCGAGTTCACCGAGCAGCAGCTCCTCGGGACGATCCAGCCAACGGCGCAACCCGCCGCCGTCGTCCCAGGTTTGCTCAGCGGGAACCAGCAGGCTCGGATCGGCGACCGATTGCAGCAGGAACTCCAGCCGCCAGGCCGGTTCATCCGCCTGGAGCTCGGTGAGCCGAAAGGTCGCCCGCGCCGGGCCTGGCTCGTCGACGCCGAATTCGTTCCACGGCGCCAACGCGTCGGCCAGTGCGTCTAGCTCATCCGGATCGGCGTCGACCCTGCCGTCCGGCGCTGTCAATGCCGTCAACCAGGCTTCCTCCGGCGGGAGCCGTTTCGGACGGCGGCCCCGCCGCGGAGGAAGCAGATCGTCGGCCACGGGCATCACCGCACGTCCGGCCGCATCCACGAATGCCTGCAGCGCAGACGTCGCCAGGTCATGGGCGCCCGGCGCGTCCGGCTCCGCGCGGCAAACCGGCGGCATCGCTGCCACCAGCGCATTCAATGTCACAATGTCGGCGCCCTGCACCACCGGCCGCCAGAACGCGAGCGGCCCGTGCGCGTCGTAACCCAGCGCCGGCAACAGTCGCCCTCGCTGTACCAACTCGTGCGCGAAGGACGCCACATCGGCGAAGTAGCCGACCGACTCGCCGTAGCGCACATCGTCCGCGGGCTCGTCGAACACGCTCAACGCCGCCGCGGCCGAGAATGACAGCACCGGAACGGTCCACAGCAGCAGCGCGGGTTCGCTGCGGGCTGGTGGCCGCGGTGTGATGCGGAGCAGACTCGGCGAGTCCAGCGGCGCGCTGCGCAGCGACGGCAACAGCAGCACGGCACTTCCGGGCTTGCCGGCATGAACCGCGGCGACCACGTCGGTCGACGCCGCGAACGGGTGCGGCCGCGCTGCCCGCAGAGCCTGGCTCGCACTCTTGACCGGTCGCGCGGAGTCCTCGCCCCACAGGCACAGGCCACCGGAGGACCAGAATCCGTGCAGAACCAACATGACCGTGTCACTTTCCACTCAGTCCGGGCCAGACTAATGATTTCCGATGGCAGCCGTGTGCCGCCGCGCCGCCTGACCGACTTTCGCCACCACAATTGGTGACTCCTGAGACACCTGATACAGCTGGGAGCTTTGAGTCAGAGTTGGCCCACGAGCCGATCGACGATTCCGCTCAGCTTTGCGAAATGTGAACCACGCCAGTAGATCCGCCCGCAGTCGATGCAGCTACTGAATTCGTCGTAGTAGCGCCGGGTCAGCGGCTCGAGCTGGTCCAGCACCTCCTCCTTCGGCACCGCGGCCAGCGTGCCGTTGCACCGCACGCACCGGGTGAACGGCGCCAGCTGCTGCTGCAAATCCAGGCGCCGGATCACCGAGAGGGTCTGCTCCTCCGCCTGTTGGGAATGGACGAACAGGCCGTGGGTGATCGCGCGACGTTTCAACAGCCCACGGTCGCGGGTCAGCAGGATGCGGTGCTCGGACAGGCTGATGTCGGCGAGGGTCTGATCGTCAGCGTCGTTCGACCACCACACGTCGAAACCCAGCAGCCGGAGCAGCCGCGCCAGCCGACCGAGGTTGACGTCGACGACGAACCGCGGCTCCCGCAACGGCACGGGCCGCAGCCGGGCCGTCGTCCCGATGTCGAGGGCCTCGAACATGGGGTACACGGCGATGCGGTCGCCGGTGGCCGGGCGGTGCTCGAAGCCCGCTGGATTCCCGTTCACGAGGATGAGGTCGACCTCGGTGTGCGGGATGCCCATGGCCTCCAGCACATCCTTGACCGTCTGATGGCTCCGACACGGGCGGCGCACCGTCAGGCCCCGGGACTGTGATCCCAGGAAGTCGTTCAGCTCTGCGTAGGCCCGGACCGTCACGAAGCCGGTCATACCGCCATGGTCCCATCCGGCATTGACGGTCTGGGCAACCTCGAACGATCGGCCTACCGTGGAGTTATGACAGAACAGTCATTCGCGGTCACCCCGGCTCACCCGTCAGCCACGATGCTCCGCGTCGTCAATCCCGCCATGCGGTTGCTCTTGCACACACCGCTCGCCGGCCCCATGCGCAACGAGCTGATGGTGGTGACGGTACACGGTCGAAAGACCGGTCGGCAGTATGCGATCCCGTTGAGCGCCCACCACGTCGACAACACGCTCTACGCCTTGACCGAAGCAGCGTGGAAGAACAATTTCCGCGACGGCGCACCCGCTGAGGTCCTCTACAACGGCAAGACCACGACCATGCACGGCGAACTGATCGAGGACCGCGCGACCGTGGCCGATTTGTTCGAGCGCTGCGCCCAGTCCTACGGCGCCAAACGTGCCCAGCGGATGATGGGCCTGGCGTTCCGCGACCAGCGGATCCCCACGCTGGAGGAGTTCACCGAGGCGGTGGACCGCTTGCACCTTGCCGCCGTCAAGCTGACGCCCGCCGAATAGTCCCTCTGGTGCGCACCGCCTTTCGGACGGTCGCCATACGGTAGTGCCCGGGGAGTGAAGTCCTAACCCTGCGCCGTGCGCTCGTCGACGAACGCCCGCAGCGCATCCCGGTCGACCGGCTTACCGTCGAGCATCTCGGCGAGCGAGGCGCCGCCGATCACGTCGTAGACAGCCAGCCGCGCCAGCCGGATACCCGAACCGACCGCGGCGATGTCGCGCATCACGTCATAGAGTGCGCGCTGCTTCCAGCGTGGCGAGCCGGCACCGTCGAGCATGCGGGCGGGCCCCGCAGGCCCGAACAACCGCTCCGTCGCAATGCTCGTCCAATAGCTGCCCCAGCCCCGCTCCGCGGCGCATGCGCTCTCGTACTGCACGCAGTACCGCATGTAGGTCTCGCACCAGGGAAGCCGCTGCGCCCACGCCTGTTCCAGCGTTTTCCTGCGGTACCTGTTGAAGTGCTGACTTTCGTCGAGCTCGACGATCAGGCCGCCTTCTAAGACACAATCCCACGGGCCCGGCCGCAGCCGCGGCTCATCGAGAGTGCCACCGAGCGCGCGATACAACCGCAGGATCTCTTCCTGATCTTGCGGTCGCAAGCTTTTCAAGTGTGGGCGCATGGATCGCGTCTCTGCCCGCGTATAGCCCGCCTCGACCAGAATGTGTGCCAGCGCATCCTGCCGAGCTCCCATGCCGATCACCAAACCTCAATCCATCACATGAACCCGACCATCGTTTCAATACCCACCGACAAGTGGACGCAACCGTCCACTTCGGATTTTGTCCCAAGCCTGCCGCGTCGTCCCACGCGTCAATATCCGCCGTTCGGACGACCCGTTATGCAGCGCTGATCACTTGGCGTGGTTGCGCTGGTGGTGGTGATGCACCGCGGTACCCGGCTTCGGGGTGTTGTCCTGATGCGGGAAGGCCTCGTGGTGGCTGACCGACGGGCCGTGGTTGGCCACCGACGCGTCAGCGTGGGCCGAGGCGGCACCAAGGAAGATGACCGCGGGGGCGGCGACGAGGGTGAAACCGGCGGCGATGCGGCGGGTGATGGTCATGTCGACTCCTCTGTCGGATAAGGCTTTTCGGATTTCATCCGGTGTGTTCCGGCGTTGACACAAGAATGCCGCCACCCGAGGCCGCCAACCATCGACCGACCGGACCATGCACCAGCCGAATCCCCTGTCCCCCGATCGGGGGAACGACTCGCGTCGGCGCCGTACGTGCCCGGAATTGCCGCGTCGACGGGCCGGCAGACGGGCATAGGATCGGGCAACAGATCTGAGGGGACCCGTGACGGGAGATCAACACCACCATGGGCATCAGCAACACCGTCCGCCCCACGAACACCGCCAGCCGTAGCACCCGGTGAGCGACAACGACGAGGTGCTCGCACGCCTGCGCCGGGGCATCGCCGACATCGAATCGACCGGACCGGTCGACAAGGACGCGGCCGCTGCGGCCCGCAAGGCACGCAAGGAGAAGCCGAAGCCGCCACCGGATCCGCAGCCCTATCCCGGAATGCCCGAAGGCGATGACTGGATGGACAACCTCCCGGCCTGGCTACGTGACGGCGAGAATGGCTTCGACCGACGCTTGATGGCGGACCTCGCCGCCGTCGGATACCGCTGTTACACCATCAACCGGCTGCCCGGCCGCACCGTCCCGAAGGCCATACCCATCGTGCTGGACTGGCTGGAGAACCTTGAGGAACGAATCCCCGGCGCGGAAACACGTCACCGCGAACTGATCCGTGGCGGGCTGGTGTGGCGCCTCTACGATCCGGCAGCACGCGGCAATCAGCGCGCCATCGATCTCGTCATCACGCAGATACGCCGGCAGCACCCGCCCCTGCCGTCACCGTTCTCGGACGGCGCCGGTCAAGTGCTGGCCCGCATCGCGTTGCCCCCGCACTTCGACCAAATGTGCGAACTGTTCCATGAACTCGACGACGACAACAGCGCAAAGTTCTTCCTCACCGAATACTTCGGAAAGGTGAAGACCACGCAGTCCCGCGACATCGTCCTTCCCTATCTCGAT
The DNA here is from genome assembly GCF_001665685.1 of Mycobacterium sp. 852013-50091_SCH5140682. GTDB lineage: Bacteria > Actinomycetota > Actinomycetes > Mycobacteriales > Mycobacteriaceae > Mycobacterium. The sequence continues at coordinate 136,330 of NZ_LZTB01000104.1, read as the reverse complement.
CGGTGGCCGAGCATCGTGATACCCACCCTGATCAAAATGAAGGCCACCGGTGTGCGCCACCTGATCGAACCCCACCTGAAAGACAGCTGGCCGCCGACGCGCAAGTACGCACGCCGCGCAATGGAACGGCTCACCTGACCAAACACAGTTGTTCACAGCACTTTTCACCAGCTTGTGAGGAAGGCTGGTCACCAGACAATTAGCGGAGTAATGTTCCGAAGCGGCGTATGAAGAAGCGGTACGTCAGTCAGCTATCGGATCCTGCCAATAGACGGGCGGCGGATAGTGACAGCTACCCGATGCGATAAAACCAGAACACCTTTCATCGGCGCACGTCCCGGCGAGCGGCACGGTTCGACGGCGGCCGAAGTCCGCTCTCATTACGACTTGTCCAACGATTTCTTCCGGTTGTGGCAAGACCCCACCCAGACCTACAGCTGCGCCTACTTCGAACGTGACGATATGACGTTGGAGCAGGCACAGATGGCGAAAGTCGACCTGGCCCTTGGCAAACTGGGCCTGAAACCCGGGATGACGTTGCTGGACATCGGTTGCGGCTGGGGCTCGACCATCATGCGCGCGGTCGAGAAGTACGACGTCAACGTCATCGGATTGACACTCTCACACAATCAGCTCGAGCATATCGAGCAGCGTTTCGCGGAGTCTGACAGCAAGCGCAGCAAAGAGGTTCGGCTGCAGCCGTGGGAAGATTTCACCGAACCGGTCGACCGAATTGTGTCGATCGGGGCGTTCGAGCACTTCGGCTTCGAGAAGTACGACGACTATTTCAAGAAGACATATGACTTATTGCCCGACGACGGTGTGATGCTGCTGCACACCATCGTCTCCACCAGTAAGGAAGAGGTCGCCGAACTCGGGCTGCCGACCACGATGTCGCTGATGCGGTTCTTCAGGTTCATCGTCACCGAGATCTATCCGGGCGGTCGGATACCGTTGATCGCGATGGTCGAAGACCACGCCACCACAGCAGGTTTCGCCGTGACCCGCAAACAACGCCTGCGTCCCCACTACGTCCGCACCCTGGACACCTGGGCCGCCAATCTGGAAGCCCATAAAGACGAGGCCATCGCGATCACCTCCGACGAGGTCTACGAGCGGTATCTGAAATACCTGACGGGCTGCGCGGACCTGTTCCGCAAGGGCTACACCGACGTGTGCCAATTCACCTGCGAGAAAACATAACTCAATCACAGAGGGGGTCATCCGATGGCTGAGAGCAGCACAGCTACGGCGCAGATGCGGCCGTACTTCGAGGATGTGCAAGCCCACTACGACCTCTCGAACGACTTCTTCGGACTTTTCCAGGACCCGTCACGGACATACAGCTGTGCGTTCTACGCGCGCGACGACATGACGCTCGAAGAGGCTCAGCTGGCCAAGATCGACCTCGCCCTCGACAAGCTCGGCCTGCAGCCCGGCATGACGTTGCTCGACATCGGATGCGGCTGGGGTGCGCTGATGAAGCGCGCCCTCGAGAAGTACGACGTCAACGTCGTCGGCCTGACCTTGAGCAGGAACCAGCACGCGTACACGCAAAGCCTTTTGGACACGGTCTCCACCGATCGATCGCATCAGGTGCACCTGCAGGGCTGGGAACAGTTCGACGGTCACGTCGACCGCATCGTCAGTATCGAGGCCTTCGAGGCATTCGGAAAGTCCCGGTACGCAGCGTTTTTCGACATGGCGCACCGTGTTCTGCCCGCCGCAGGATCGATGGTGCTGGAGACCATCTTCACTCATCCGATCAACTACTGGCGCGAGCACGCGATCCCCGTGACCATCAGCGACATGAAGTTCACGCGGTTCATCGGCAAAGAGATCTTCCCCGGTGGCCAGCTGCCCTCCGACGAGGATGTGCTCGAATACTCGTCCGGTTCCGGCTTTTCCACCGTTGAGCTGCAACTGATGAATCCGCATTACGTGCGCACACTCGACACCTGGGCGGCGAATCTGGCCGAGCACCGGGACGCCGCGATCGCCACCACCTCAACCGAGGTGTACGAGCGCTATATGCACTACCTGACCGGATGTGCCGACTTCTTCCGCCGCGGTATCGCCGAGGTCGCGCAGTTCACGCTCGCCAAGCGAAGCTAGTACGCGCCGAAGGCCAACGCGACGTTGTTGCCGCCGAACCCGAACGAGTCGCTGATCGCATAGCGCAGGCGGCCGCGGCGCGGCTGGTCGGCCACCACGTCCAGATTGATCTCGGGATCGTGGTTCTTGTGGTTCAAGGTGGGCGGGATGACACCGTCGCGCAGGGCCTGCACCGTCAGCACCGCCTCCACCGCACCTGCGGCTCCCAGCGAGTGGCCCAGCGCCGCTTTGGGCGCGTACACCGCGGGTGTCTGGGCGCCGAGGGCGCGGTGGATGGCGTGCGCCTCGGCCTGATCACCGGCGACCGTTCCGGTCGCGTGAGCATTGACGTGATCGATGTCGGCCGGGGTGAGGCCGGCCAGTTCGATGGCCCGGCTGATCGCGGCGCCGGCCCGCTCCCCTTCGGGGTCCGGTGCGATGGCGTCATGGCAGTCGCACGTGATACCGACTCCCATGAGGCGAGCAAGGATAGGGGCGCCGCGCGCCTTGGCATGTTCCTCGGTTTCGATGAGCATCAACGCGCCGCCCTCGCCGAACACCATGCCGTCGCGGTCGGCGTCGAACGGACGGCACGCGGCAGACGGATCCTCGTTGTAGGTCGACAGCATGCCCAACCGGCAGAACGCCGCGATAGGCACCGCCTCGATCCACGATTCGACGCCACCGCAGATGGCGATGTCGGCGTCACCGAAGATGATGTGCCGCCACGCATGACCGATGGCCGAGGCTCCTGACGCGTCGGCCATCAGCGGCGAGATGACGCCCGCCTTGGCCTGCCGCTCCAAACCGACCGCGGCAGCCGCGCCGTTGGGCATGTACTTCGGGATCGCGGTCGGAGGCACCGCACGCAGTCCCTTTTGCAGCCAGGTGTCGTACTGGAGGGTGAGTTCTTCGGTCGAACCTAGCGCCAGACCGATCGAGACGAGCAGCCGCCGCGTGTCGACGTCGGGCGCACCGGCGCTCTCCCAGAGTCGCCGGCCGAGCACCGTCGCCATCTGCCCCGTGTACGAAAGCCGCTTCCGCTCAACACGACTCAGAATCTCGTCGAGATTCTCGGTGAGCTGCCCACCGATCCGTACGGGCGAATCGAATTCGGTCACGAACGGACTGTCGAGATCGCGAATGCCGGTGCGGCCCTCCAACAACAACTGCCAGGTTTCCTCGGCGTCGGCCGCCAGCGCAGTCGTCGATACCGCCGCCGTAACTACGACGTCGGCCAATCCATCGCCTGTAGTCTTTGCACCCATCATGGCCCCTTGAGGTGACAGCAATAACTGTAGGACTACCCAGACCAGCGTGGGTCCAAATCAGCACAGTCGGGCATTCATACGCCAGGCTGAGTTCAGGACCGAACCCGCCGCCCGCCCCGACTGGACGCAACCGCGCGAAATAGGCCGCCTGGGCGCCTCAGCTTGGCATCTGCCGAATGCCGGAACGCCAGCTTGTTCGAATGCCACTCCAGCCGCTGTCCGGGAGCGCGAGCTTGAAAATCGTTCTCAGTGTCTGCAGGTACTGATGAGTGAGCGGTCCGCTGGTATACGGCACGCCGTACTTGTCGCAGAGGTCCCGTACCCGCACGCTGACCTCGGCGAGTCGGTTGCTCGGCAGGTCGGGGAACAGGTGATGTTCAATCTGATAGCACAGGTTGCCGCTGGAAAATGCCAGCACGGGACCGGCTTTGAAGTTCGCCGCACCCAACATCTGACGCAGATACCACTCGGGTCGCGTCTCTTCCTGCAGCGTCTGCGGTGTGAACTTCTCGGCACCATCAGGGAAATGGCCGCAGAAGATCACCACATACGCCCACAGGTTGCGCAGCAGGTTGGCGGTGAGATTGGCGGCCAGGGTCCGCCGCCACCGGCGCAGGCTCAGCGCGGGCAACACCACGTAGTCCTTGCCCAGCTGTCTGCCGATCTTGGCTCGCAGCGTTCGCCGTACCGCGTTCTTGGCTGCGTCGGTATCCGCCCTGTCCCGCGCGGAATAGAAATCGTGCAGGGCGATGCCCCACTCGAAGATCATGGCCAACAGGAAGTTTCGCACCGGCTGTATCAGATGCTGAGGCTGCCATTCCTGGTCGCGGCTCATCCGCAGGATGCCGAAGCCGAGGTCGTCGTCCACTCCGAGCACGTTGCTGAACACGTGGTGGCGGTAGTTGTGTGAGTAGCGCCACTGTTCGGACGGGCCGACCATGTCCCATTCCCAGGTGGTCGAGTGGATCTCCGGATCGTTCATCCAGTCCCACTGGCCATGGCATACGTTGTGGCCGATCTCCATGTTCTCGACGCACTTCGCGTATGCCAGCGATATCGTCCCAGCCAGCCAACCAGCCTTGGAACGGCTACCTGCGATCAGTAGCCGAGCGGCCACGTCGAGCGTTCGTTGAAAGATGATCGTCCGCCGGATGTACGCCGCGTCACGCTCACCGAGCGACGCTTCGATATCCCGACGGATTGTGTCGAGCTCGGCCCCAAACGCGTCGATGTCGGCCTGACTCAATTGCGCGTATGCCGCGATGTCGCTGATTGCCACGTGTGTTCCCGGTCCATTCATTGCGGCGGCATTGTCCGGGCCACCTGAGTCGTGATGCCTGCCAGCGTAGCGTCCACCCCGATTCGTGCGGTTTCCGAGGTCGATGGACCAGACTGGGCCCATGACCGAACCTGCTGCCCCTCGCGTCGCGGTCTACCTCGACTTCGACAACATCGTGATTTCACGGTACGACCAGGTCAACGGGCGGAATTCGTTCCAGCGCGACAAAGCCAAGGGACTCGACGCAGACCGGCTGGTCCGGTCCACCGTCGACGTCGGCGCCATTCTGGACTTCGCGTCATCGTTCGGGACACTTGTCCTCACCCGGGCGTACGCCGACTGGTCGGCAGATGTTAACGCCGGGTACCGGCAACAGCTGGTGGGCCGGGCGGTCGACCTGGTGCAGCTGTTCCCGGCCGCGGCCTACGGCAAGAACGGCGCAGACATCCGCCTGGCAGTCGACGCGGTCGAGGACATGTTCCGGTTGCCGGACCTTACTCACGTGGTTATCGTCGCCGGCGATTCCGACTACATTCCGCTGGCCCAGCGATGCAAACGGCTCGGACGCTACGTAGTGGGCATCGGTGTGGCCGGATCGTCGAGCCGGGCACTGGCCGCGGCGTGCGACGAGTTCGTCATCTACGACGCTCTGCCAGGTGTGCCGACCGTGGAACCCGAACGCTCCGCCGAGCAGGAGCCGCCGAAACGCACCCGACGGACCAAGGCAGCCGAACCCATAGAACCCGAGGAGCCCGACCCGCAGGCAGCCGCCACCGCACTGCTGACGCGGGCGCTACAGATCGGGCTGGAGAAAGACGACGTCGACTGGCTGCACAACTCCGCGGTGAAGGCGCAGATGAAACGGATGGACCCTTCGTTCAGCGAAAAATCCTTGGGATTCCGGTCTTTCAGCGATTTTCTGCGGTCCCGGTCCGATGTTGTGGAGCTGGACGAGAGTTCGACGACCCGCATGGTGCGGTTGCGTCACGATGAGTGACCACCGTCGGGCCAACCAATTCACCAGTACCGCAGTGGAACTCGTTTGTCGCGCGGGGTGCGCTGATCGCGCCACGCGTCGGGATCCGGATCGGAACTCAACGCCCCGGGTCGCATGACCCCGCCGGCGTGCGGCATTGCCGCCTGGACCGGCGACATTGCAGCGCGGTGGGGCGGCGCGTAGGGTCGAGGAACTGGGACCACTGCAGGCCCCCACATCAAAGAGGCTAACCATGCCCGATAAGTCGCCACGCCAGAGTATGACCAAGAAGTGCGGTAAGTCTCTCAAAGAAAAGCGGGCAGCCAAGCGCGCCAAGACAACCGACATATCCACCGACAACGTGTTGCATTCCAAGAAGCGCTGATTTTCTAGTTTCGCTGCGGCGGTCGTCAGCAGCCAGTAATCGTCGGCCCCGCCCCACTTCCCGCCTGCGTTCTGGTGATCGTCGGGTCTTGATAGCCCGCGTCGGCGATCGCGCGGCGCACCGCGTTACCGACGGCGTCGGCCCGCTCGTCGGGTACGAGCGCGATGACGCACCCACCGAAGCCGCCACCGGTCATCCGCGCCCCGAACGCGCCGGCCCGCACGGCGGTCGCCGCGATGAGGTCGAGATGGCCGGTGGTAATCTCGAAGTCGTCGCGCATCGACGCATGCGACGCGGTCCACAGCGCACCGGCTGCGGCGAAGTCCGAAGCAGCCAGCGTCGCAACGCATTCGAGTACACGGTGATTCTCGGTGACGATGTGCCGGGCACGCCGCGCGTCGACGGGATCCTTGACGGCCTCGAGCGCCGAGACAGCGGAGACTTCACGCAGCGACGCCACGCCGAGATCGGCCGCTGCGCGTTCACACGACGCGCGCCGGGCCGCGTACTCGCCGCCGGCGTGGGCGTGCCGGGCCCGCGAGTCGATCAACAGCAGCGCCGTGCCCGACGCTTCAGGGTCGAACGGCACCGACTGGACGGTGACGTCACGAAAGTCGATGAGCATGGCCTGCGCGGGCTCTCCGAACAGGGATGCCAGTTGGTCGAGCAGACCTGTTGGCGCGCCGACGTACTCGTTCTCGGCGCGCTGGGCGATGCGGGCCTGCTCGATACGGTCGAGTTCGATCCCCGCTGACGTGAGGAGGGCACCGAGGACCGCGCATTCCAGCGCCGCCGACGACGACAGCCCCGAGCCCACCTCGACATCGCTGGTGATCGTCATCGTCCCACCCGGTACCGCATGCCCGGCGCAGCGCAGCGCCCACACCACCCCGGCGACATAGCCGGCCCAGTCCGAGACCTCGCCGGGCGTCGTCGCGAGCGGAATCCGCACCGCGCCGTCGCCCAACGCACTCGAAACCTGCAGCACGTCAGAGGCATCCGGGTCGAACACCACCGAGGTGCGCTGCGGCAACGCGATCGGCAGCGCGAACCCCAGGTTGTAGTCGGTGTGCTCGCCGATCAGGTTGACCCGGCCCGGCGCGGAGTATCGGACGGTCATGCCAGTTCCCGCAGCCGCTGCGCCACGCTCTCGGGCGTCACGTCGCCGATGAACGCATCCATCGCCGATTCGGAACCGGCCAGGTATTTCAGCTTGGTGGCGCTGCGGCGGATCGACATCAGCTCGACGTGAAAGTAGCCGTCGCCCTGCACACCGGCGCCCGAATACTGGTGCAGCGCCGATATGTACGGCAGTGGCGCCGAGTACATCCGGTCGAAGCGGCCCAGCACATCGAGATAGATCGCGGCCAGCGCGTCGCACTCAGCGGCGGAGAGTTCAACGGCGTTGGGCACCAACCGGTTCGGATAGATGTGCACCTCCACGGGCCAGCGGGCCGCGAACGGCACGAAGGCGGTGAACAGGTCGTTCTGCGCCACCAGCCGCTGGCCGTTCGCCTGCTCGGCGGCCAGCAGCGACGCAAAGAGGTTGCCACCCTGCGCCTCCCGGAACTCGGCGGCCTGCCGCAGCATGGCCTCTGTCCGCGGCGTCAGATACGGGTACGCGTAGATCTGGCCGTGCGGATGGGTCAGCGTCACGCCGATCTCCTCGCCGCGGTTCTCGAAGCAGAAGACCTGCTCGACACCGGTCCGCTTGAGAAGGTCGGCGGTGCGGTGCCGCCACGCGTCGACCACCAACCGGGCATGCGGAAGAGGCAACTCGGCGAACGACCCGGTGTGGTTGCTGGTGAAGCAGATCACTTCGCAGCGCCCGTAGCCCTCTGCGGCGACGAATCCGGCGCTCGCCGGCGGTGCCACCACGCCATCCCCCGACAGGCTAGGGAACCGGTTCTCGAACACCGCCACGTCGTAGTCCGCCGCAGGGATCTCACTGGTCGACCCGGTCGGCCCGGGACACAGCGGGCATTGATCCGGCGGCGGCTTGTAGGTGCGGTCCTGGCGCGCGGCTGCGATGATCACCCACTGCCCCGTCGTCCGGTCGAACCGCAGTTCGGTCGGGTGCGACCCGCCCGGGCCGAGCGGCCGCTGATCGGGCACCGGGGCCGGCACATGGCCTGGCAGCGCGAAGAAAAACAAGTCGCGCCCGTCGGCCAGTTTCCAATGTGTCGGCTCTGTCACACTTCCGAACACTAGTATCTTTCCTGACCTCTGGACGAAGGAGCGAAAACGAATACCAGCGTCCTGCACTTGAACGTCGGCATACTCGACTATGCGCTGATCGCGATCTATTTCGTATTCGTGCTCGGCATCGGCCTTCTGGCCCGCAGCCAGATAACATCCAGCCTCGATTTCTTCCTGTCCGGCCGCCGGCTACCCGCGTGGGTCACCGGCATCGCATTCGTGTCGGCGAACCTGGGCGCGGTCGAGATCATGGGCATGTCGGCCAACGGCGCCCAAATCGGCCTGGCCACAATGCATTACTACTGGATCGGCGCCGTCCCGGCGATGCTGTTCCTGGGCGTCATCATGATGCCGTTCTACTACGGCTCCAAGGTGCGCAGCGTCCCCGAATTCATGCGCCGACGCTTCGGCCCCGGCGCCCACCTGGTGAACGCCATCAGCTTTGCCGTTGCGCAGGTGTTGATCGCCGGCGTCAACCTGTTCCTGCTGGCGACAGTGATCAACGCGTTGCTCGGTTGGTCGCAATGGGTTTCGCTGATCGTCGCCGCGGCGATCGTGCTGACCTACACCGCCCTGGGCGGGCTCTCGGCGGCGATCTACAACGAAGTTCTGCAGTTCTTCGTCATCCTCGCCGCACTCGTGCCGCTGACGATCTTCGGGCTCATCAAGGTGGGCGGCTGGAACGGTCTGCGGGACAAGGTGATCAACACCGTCAAGGCCGACGGCTCGGTGACCGCCACCACCCACGAGCAGCTCACCACCTGGCCCGGCCAGGCGCTCAGCGGTTTCACCAGCCCCGTGTGGTCGGTGATCGGCATCGTGTTCGGCCTCGGGTTCGTGCTGTCCTTCGGCTACTGGACCACCAACTTCGTCGAGGTGCAACGCGCCATGGCGTCCAGCTCGATGTCGGCGGCGCGCCGCGCGCCGATCATCGGCTCCTTCCCGAAGATGCTCATCCCGTTCGTGGTGGTGCTGCCCGGCATGATCGCCGCGGCCACCATCGGCGACGTGATGCAGCTGAAGTCCACCGGGAGCGGCCAGGTCACCTACAACGACGCCATCCTGCTCATGGTGCGCGACATCCTGCCCAACGGCCTGCTGGGGGTGGCCGTCACCGGCCTCATCGCGTCGTTCATGGCCGGTATGGCCGCCAACGTCTCGGCGTTCAACACGGTGTTCAGCTACGACATCTGGCAGCAGTACATCGTCAAGGATCGGCCCGACCACTACTACATCCAGGTCGGCCGGTTCGCGACCGTCGCCGCGACAGTGCTGGCGATCTTCACCGCGCTGATCGCCTCGGGCTACTCGAACCTGATGGACTACCTGCAGACGCTGTTCGGCTTCTTCAACGCGCCGCTGTTCGCGACGTTCATCCTCGGCATGTTCTGGAAGCGGATGACAGCGACCGCCGGCTGGACCGGTCTGGTGGCCGGAACACTCTCGGCCATCACCGTTTTCGCGCTGTCCAAGGCCGGGGTGATCGACTTGCCCGGGCAGGGCATGCCGTTCCTGGCGGCCAGCGCCGCGTTCGTCGTCGACATTATCGTCAGCGTCGTGGTGAGCCTGGTGACCGCACCCAAACCGGAGGCGGAGCTCACCGGGCTGGTGTACTCACAGACCCCGGTGAAACTGTTCGGCGATCCCGAGGATGCCGGAAAGCCCTGGTACCTCAAACCCGTTCCGCTGGCCAGCGTGATGCTGGCCTGCGTCGTCGTCCTCAACATCGTGTTCCATTAGGAGGTGCCCGTGTTTGCGCGTCTGTTCGACATCCGCAACATCGTGGGTGCACTGCTGGGCATCTTCGGCGTGCTCCTGACCATCGCCGGATTCGCGCCCGCGATTCTCGGTCCGCACGAGCCGTCCACCGCGCACAACACGGTCGACCTCTACGTCGGTACCAGCGCCAACTGGTGGGTGGGCCTGGTGCTGATCGCCGTATCGGCCACGTTCATCGGGTGGGCGCTGCTGCGTCCTGTCCCTGCCGAACAGATACCGGCCGAGACGCCTACCGACACCCCGGACTGACCTTCAGCAGCGTCACCGTGTGCGGGGGCACCGGTTCCCAACCGATGACGTCGAGGGTGTGGGTCTTGGTGCGAGCCCACAGATCTCGTACCGCGTAGCAGGTTGCCGGGCCCATCCCGATCTGCACGGCGGTCGTGGAGATCATCTGCGGGGTGTCGTCCGAGTTGTACAACGCGACCGCCACCGTGCCGTCGGAGAGCGGCTTGACCAGGACCCGGGGGTCGGCCATCGGCCGTGCAGGCCCGACCGCGGGATCTTGGTCGATTGCGATCACGTCGGGGTTGATGAGAATGTCGCGCGTCTGGGCAGTGATGGACCGAACGTCGTTGCCCGCGATCAGCGGTGCCGACAGCATGGCCCACAGCGACAGGTTCGCCCGCTGTTCGTCGGCAGTCATGTCGGGTTGCCGCAGCAGCAGTCGGCTGAGCTGAGCGTCGGGCAGCTGGGTTGGGCTGAACTTCAGATGGTTGCGGACCGAGGGCAGGTGGTGTGCGACGAAATCGCTCCAGCTCACCCCGACGACGAGAGCGTCGGGATCGGTCCAGTACCCGCGCTTGCTCGGCCCGACAACCTTTGCAGCAGCTGCGAATTGGTCGGGTGCGCCGAGGAAGGCGTGGTCGTCGAAAGGGTCCGCCGGCCCGAGCGAGGGCATGCTGTCCCGCCATACCGGCACCAGATCGGTTGTGGTGCGGGCCATGTCGGCGACGTCCGACCAGTCGTAGCGTGAGCCCGCGGTCGGATCGTCGGAGCTGTTCGGGTTGATGCTGTACAGGATGGGACGGCCGGTGGCGCGCAACGCGTCCCGCATGGCGGTGAACACCTTCACCTGGTGGGTGTGATCGGCCTCGTCGCGGCACCAGTCGTACTTCAGGTAGTCCACACCCCAGTCGGCGAACTCGTGCGCGTCGGTGTCCTCATGCCCGACGCTGGCGAGTGCGGGCTGGGCGCTGCACCGTTCGTCGAACGGGCTGGCGTAGAGCCCGAGAAGCATGCCGCGGTCATGAGCGTGCCGGGCCACCGCGGCCATACCTTCGGGGAACCGTACCGGGTCCGCTTGCAACTCGCCCTTGGAATCCCGTTGCGGCGCCGCCCAACCCGCGTCGATGTTGACGTAGCGATAGCCCGCCTCACGCATCCCCGACGACACCATCGCATCGATCGTGTCGTCGATGTTCTTCTCCGTGAGCACGATGCCGGAGTTCCACGAGTTCCACCCCATCGGCGGGGTCGACGGTATCGGCGCCGCCGGCGCCGACGGGTGAGCCGTCGCGCAACCCGCCTGCAGCGCAACGATCACGCCCAGCACGACCATCGCCCCCGACAATCGGTGCATCGCAGGTCAGCTTCCCCGATGATCCGCGCGGAAGCGCTCGATGTAGGCCGGCCAGTTCCAGGTGGACAGGAAGTCGGTGGCCGCCTGATACCCGTTGTCGTAGAGCACCTCGGCTTCGTCGCGGGTGATGTCGAAGTCGAGCACCCCGGTAGCCGTCGAATCCACCTGGATGGCCCGCACCTTCACCCACGGTTGGTTGAGGTAGGTCTGGTCGTGGCCGACCAGCATGGTGGTGATCAGGCTCTCCAGCAGCGGCGGCCCGTGCAGGGGCGCCAGCCCGGGAATCAGCTGCTCGATGGTCGGCGCAGGCAGGTACGGAATCACGGTCGCGCCGAACGTGGGCCACCGCGGCACCTTGCCGTCGGTCCGGTCGAAGGAATCGATCGGGAAGTTGGACAGCACGCCCCCGTCAACGAGCGTGTACCGCTCCCCGCCGACGCCTTCCAAGGTGACGGGCTGGAACAGGAAAGGGATGGCCATCGAGGCGCGCACGGCGTCGGCTACCAACTGCTCATCAGGGTCAAGACCGTAGAGCCGTCGATAATCCCAGGGCAACCGCACCAACTGACCCGACGTCAGGTCGGTGACGGTGACGACCAGGCGGTAGCGCCGCTCCGGCGGCAGTTGGTCGTCGTCGATGGCCATGTCGCCAAAGGTGCTGACGCCCAGGTTCTTCAGCTCGGTACGCATCCAGTCGTGAGCGAAATCGCCTCGGTAGATCCCGGTCTCACGCAGCAGCCCCCAGGCCGGCCCCAGGATCGGGATGCGTTCGATGGGCCCGCTGTCGCGGAACTTCCGATAGGGCACGCTCAGCGCCAGTTCCCGCAGCTGATCGCTGGTCAGCTGATCGCCCTGCGTCGCCGCTGCCACCACCGCCCCGACCAGCGAACCCGCCGACGTGCCCGATATCCGCTGGAGCTCGTATCCCGCGTCCTTCAGCGCGACGACGGCACCCACCAGTCCGATGCCTTTGACGCCGCCGCCGGACAGGACGAGGTCGGCGCGCAGCGGCGAACGGCGCGCAGTGTGATTGGCAGCCATAGCCCCAGCCTGGCACGCAATGCTGGGGATCTGCTCAGATTCGGGCTGCCGGAATGAGAAGAGCCCGGACGATCGTCCGGGCTCCTCGGGCAACGCAGATCAGGCGTGGTTGTTCTGGTGGTGGTGATGCACCGCGGTGCCGGGTTGCGGGAAGTTGTGCTGACCGGGGAACGCCTCGTGATGGCTGACCGAGGGACCTGTGTTGACCGCGGAGGTCTCGGCCTGGCTGGCGGAGGCGGCGCCAAGCGCGATGATCGCGGGAGCGGCAGCGAGGGCGAAACCGGCGGCGATGCGGCGAGCGATGCTCATGATCAAATCCTTTGTGTCAGTGTGCTTTTGAAGTTCTCATCCGGTGTGATCCGGTGTTGATACAAGAATGCCCCGCCGCGGCGCGCATCAGTATCGGCTGACCAGCCCACGCGTCGGGTGAACCCGTTGTCCCCCGATCGGGGGAAGGCGCCACCCCAGCGCGAGCAGCCACCGCGGTACCGGAAACTCGGCGTGTCGCGGACTTGTGTGTCTGTTCGCGAGAAAAGGCAGGCGCCCGAGGGCCCGCCGCTACGCAGGACCGGGCCCACCAACGACAAAGAGCCCGGGCAGATGCCCGGGCTCTTGGCGACGTGCGGTTACGACCCGTCGACCTCTGCGGCGTCGACGCGTTCCCCGACCGGGACCGTGATCCGATCGCGGCACCTCACGTACACGGCCACGCCGAGAATGCCCAAGCTCACCAGGGAGATGACCATGCTCCAATTGACGAACCACGGCTGCCCAGGCTGCATGCGCGGCCACAACACGTTGAGCACCTCGAAGGCCAGCCACGCGGCGGCCGCGTACGTCACCGGAGCACCCCAGCGCCCCAGCGTGAACACGCCGGGAACCCAGCGCCCGGCGAGCCGGGTCAGTGCGGCGGCGAAGACCGGCACGGCGAACGCGATGTAGGGACCCATCACCGAGAAGTTGACCAGCACGTTGTACAGGTCGGAGCCGGCGAACAGCAGGAAGAACGCGGCGACCACCGCGGTCAGCCCGATCGCGCGGATCGGCATCCGCTCGGGGCCACCCAGCTTCGACAGGAACGCGGCACCGGGCAGAGCGCGGTCACGCGCCATCCCGTACACGGCCCGCGACACCGCCGACTGCACCGCCAGGCATGCCGACATGAAGCCGATGACGAACATCAACAGCAGCGGCTTGGCGATCGAGGAGCCCAGCTGCGCCGTCAGGGTCGCCGACACCGGATCGCCGCTCTGCGCGCTGAGCACCGCCGACAGGTCAGGGATCGCGAGGATGACGGCAGCCGCGGAGTACATCACGATGATGCCGACCAGCAGCAGGGCGAAGACGATGGCCTTCGGCACGTTGCGTTCGGGGTCTTCGACCTCCTCGGCGATCGACCCTGCCGACTCGAAGCCCAGGAACGCCCAACCCACGAAGGCGACCGCGACGAGCATGGTGCTCAACGTGCTTCCGGAGCCGTCCGGGAGTCCCTGGAAAAGCGTCGACACCGGGTTGACGCGATGGAACAGCAACAGCACAGTGCCCAGCCCGACCGAGCCGACGATCTCGCAGATGATGCTCGCGACGATCATCACCTTGAGGACCTGGCGGCCGATCATGTTGGCGGCCGCGGTGAAGCAGATGACGCCAATCGAGACCGCGGCAAGCAGCCAGCGGCTGGGCGACTCGACTCCGAACACTTCGAGAATGAACCCCGCGGCGGCATAAGCCATCGTGGAGAGGGTCAGGGTGAGGCCCCAGATGTAGGCCCACGCCGCCGTCCAGCCCCACGTGGTGCCCTTGGCGTGCCGCGCCCACTGGTAGACGCTGCCCGCGTACGGAAAACGCGAGGCCAGTTCACCGAAGACCAGCGCGACGAGCAACTGCCCGCACAGCACGATCGGGAAAGCCCAGAAGAACCGGGGGCCTGCCGCGAACAGGCCGAGCGCGAAGATCGCGTACAGCGCCACGATCGGCGAGATGTCGGCGAACGCGAGGGACAACGCGGCACGGAAGCCGAAGCCGCGGTTCAGAACATCGTGACCGGTCGTGCGCGACGGCGTCACCGGATCGTCGGCAACACTCTCTGGGCTTCCAAGCGCCACATTTCCTCCTTGAGCCGAAGTGGCCCAATCGTGACGAGCGGCGTGGCTGCGCGCCAGCCGCATCGCGGCACATCCTCGCTCGGGAAGTTTGTGCGAATGTCTAAGAGAGGGCGCGCGGGGACCCTGCTCAAGGGTGCCCACACAAGTGAAGAGCCCGGACAATGTCCGGGCTCCTCGGGCAACGCCTATCAGGCGTGGTTGTTCTGGTGGTGGTGATGCACCGCGGTGCCGGGCTGCGGGAGGTTCTGCTGGCCCGGGAACGCCTCGTGGTGGCTCACCGACGGGCCGGTGTTGACAGGCGAGACATCGGCGCGGGCCGAGGCAGCACCGAGGAAGATGAGGACCGGAGCGGCGACGAGAGTTACACCAGCGGCGTATCCGGCGGCGATGCGGCAGGAGATGCTCATGATCAGATCCTTTGTCTCAGTGGGCTTTTGAAGTTCTCATCCGGTGTGATCCGGTGTTGAGAAAAGAATGCCCCACTGCGACACGCGTCAGTATCGACCGACCGGCCCACGCATCAGGTGAACCTGCTGTCCCCCGATCGGGGGAAGGCCGCGAACCCGCGCGAACAGACACCGCGGTACGGGAAACGCGGCGTGTCGGGATACGTCCGCGTCTGCTCGCCGGAGAAGTCCGCTCGCGGGTTCTCAGACCATGGCGACGTACTAGGTGTATGAGGCCATGACGTTGGTGACGTTGTTCGCGAGGGCCGCTGCCGGCAGTTGTCCGCCCACTGCACCGTGGGGACGGTGGTAGTTGTAGTGCACGTTCCAGATACAGAGGCCCTCGGTACGTTGGTGTTCTGATAACCAGACCTGCGCGTAGAGGAACTCCTCTGCGAGGATTCGGTTGTAGCGCTCCACCCTTCCGTTGTGGCGCGGTGTGTAGGGCGTGATTCGTTGGTGGCGGGCGCCGAGCATCGCCCGGTCAAACGCCGCGGCCCGATAGCAAGCGCCGTTGTCGGTGATGATGCGCTCGATCCTGGTGATGCCGTGTGCGGCGAACCACGCTCGTGCCCGATGCATGAAACCGATAGCTGCAGTTGCCTTTTTATCTGGCAGCGCTTCAGTATAAGCGAGGCGGGAGTACCCATCGATCGCGGAGTGTAGGAAGATGTAGCCTCCGCGTGCGCTGTCGACCCTTTGTCGGGCCACTGCGCGAGAGTGATCGCTGCCGCGCCCATGGATGCGCTATCCGCCGCCGTCGGGGATCCGTCCGACTTTCTTGACGTCAAGGTGGATGTGGTGCCCGGGACGTTTGGCGATGATCGGCCTTGACTGCCGGTTAGTGTCCCCGTTGGGATCGATGAACCGTCGGCGATTCAGACCGAGGTACGCCAGATGGCGGGTGACGGTTCGGCGGCTGATCACGATTCCGTCGTTGTTGAGTCCGAAGGCGATTCGCGTCGCGGACCATTTCCGTGTGCGCCGCAAATGTTCAATCGTGTCGATGACCTCAGCCGGGATCGCTGTCGGCTGGCGATGCGGCGTTGACGATCGATCCTGTAGTCCGAGTTCTCCATATTGGCGATGGCGGTTGACCCACTTTGATGCACACGACCGTGATATGCCCATCTCGGCTGCGACATGCGCAATCGGGCGATCCTGGCAGCGCTCCACTAGACGGCGGCGACCTTCTGGAGAGAGCGGGGCGTTGCGATGGGACATGATGAACTCGCTTCTCGAACGGGGTGATCTGTTGCAAATAGGCAGGTCGCTCTGGTCCTGGTGTCAGCGCTGGCTGACCGTGAGATGTTGGTTCGCCCTTCAGCGACGTAGGGGGATCAGCTGAGCGGCTTGGTCTTTACGAACTGGTCGATGGCTTCAGCGAGGAGTTCGGGTTGATCCTCGGAGATGAACGCTCGCGTGCGCGGTATGAGATCGAGTTGCGCATCTGCGAGTAGTTTTCGCAGCAGGTGGGCGTGCCGGCGGGGGAAGATGACGTTGCCGGATGCGCTCCAGGCGATCAACGCAGGGCCAGTGAATCGATGTAGTTGACGTGCGGCGGTGATGGCGGCGCGGGGACGTGCAGCCCGCAGTAGTTTGACGAGGTCGCGTCGCAGTTCCTGGTCTTGGGTTGCTGGTCGGAACCATGAGTCCAGCACCGCTTCCGCCGGCCGGGTTTTTGTTAGCGGCGTCATGATTAACGATCGTCCGAGGCCGCTGTTCCAGAAGCGGGCGATCACATTGATCCCGCCGGGGAGTTGGCTGAGTGGACGCATCCACTTGATGGGTACCGGTAGAAAATTCCAGATCACGTCGCCGGGGGTCAGGACGAGTCGTGCCAGCTTGTCGGGGTGGTTGGCGACAAAGACTTGGGTGTAGGCGATACCTGTGTCGTTAGCAATGACGGTGACGTCACTGAGACCAAGGGTGGTGATGACGTCGGCGATAAGGTCGGCGATACCGGTTGGGGTGAGGTCTGCGGTCGCGGCCATTGGGTAGGCGTGCGCGCCGAGCGGCCAGTCGACGACGATGCACCGATAGCGTGCGCACAACTGCGGGACTACTTTTCGCCATAGGTCGGCGTTGACGTAAAGCCCGTGGACGAAAAGCAGTACTGGGCCTTGGCCACGCTCCCGGTACTGAATGCGACCTTGCGGCAGCACAATCGTTTGTGGTTCACCCAGTTCGATGCTGCGCGATCCACCAACGCGACCACCTGTCCTGACGTTCACGCTGCCCAGTAACGGTTCTTTCGCTGTGGCATCGGTCGGGTGAGTGGGTGCGTCGATGTTGTTGTCGGGTTGATTGCTCACAGCCATGACTATTCGAGTCTTCCGTTCGGGTTTTCGTGCGCAAAGGCAGGGTCGATGTGGGGGTGCGTGGGTTTCCTTGCCGTGTCGGACATTTCAGTTTGAGTTGGGCCGCTCGCCGATGCCCCAGGGTGTTGGTTGACGTCGGGATGGTGGGCATTGCTCAAGCGGGACGCAGAGCAGGCGTTCGATGACATCGGCGCCGAATTGCAGTGCCGTCAACGGAATTCGTTCGTTCGGGGCATGGATCAGTTCGGCGGGATTGAAGCCGTCGGGAAGCTTCATCGGCAGGTATCCGTAGCCTTGGATACCGAGACGGGCCAAAAAGCGTGCATCGGTGCACCCGGGCAAGATAAACGGAACGGGGCGAGCGTCGGGGTTGACGTCTGTGATGGCCTGGGCGAGAGTGTTGAAGATGCCGTAATCGTCGACCGGACCCGCGGTTTCGTAGACGTCGGTCAGATCGACCGTCGCGTCGGTTCCGCAGACGTGTTGGACTTCGTTGGCGAGTTCAGCTGCAGTACGCCCGGGTAGGACGCGGCCGTCTAGGTCGACGGAGATGGCCGCCGGTACGGCGTCGATCCGGGTGCTGGCGTGAATGCGGGTGGGGTTGACGGTGTTATGCAACATCGCGTCGAACGCGGCCAATTCGCGTCCACCGATCCCGAGAAGACGATCGGTGAGGATCGGCCGTAACAATGCCTGCAAGGCCATCCGCTGTGGCAATGGGAGTTGGTCGGCGATGCCGGTGACCATGTCTTGTGCTGTCGGGGTGATGTGAACGGGTAACCGTTGCGCGGCCAGCCGGGTCAGTACGCGTGCCAGTTTGGGCATCGCCCCGTCCAGCACGGGCACCGACCCGTGCCCGGGCGTGCCTCGCACGGTGACTGTCAGGGTGCACCATTGTTTCTCGCACACCGCGATCGGATAGAACCGTCGACCCGACACGGTCGTGGAGAACCCGCCCATCTCGCCGATCGCGTAGCGCACCCCGCTGAACAGATCCGGGCGGTTTTCCAGGACGTGGGTGGCGCCGAATTCGCTGCCCTCCTCTTGGTCGGCGAACGCGGCGAACACAATGTCATGTGATGGTCGTATGTTGTTGTCGCGCAGTCGAAGAAGGGCTTCGAGCATCATTGCGAGACCGCCCTTCATGTCAAGGGCTCCTCGTCCCCACAGGGCATCGTCGATGACACGGGCCTCGAACGGAGCCACATCCCACGGTTGACCCGCGGTCGGGACGACATCGACGTGGCCGTGCATCAGTAACCCTACTTCGGACTGCTGACCTTCCAGCCGGACAACGAGATTGGGCCGCTGAGGGTCCTCGGCGACGATGTGGGGTTCTAGCCCAGCGCCAAGAATCAGTTCGGCGATGTACTCAATGCAGGCTCGTTCGTTGCCTGGTGGGTTGGTGGTGTCGAACCGGATCAGCTGGCGCGCGATCTCGACCACGCGGGCGTTGTGGGCGGGCCGTGCGGCGATATCGCTCATGACCTGGTCTCCGACGGACTGGTGGTGCCGTGCTCGAGGTCGAACCCATCCAGGGCACCCAGCAGATGATCGAGGTCCAGGACCTGGGACGGAGCGAGAGTGCCGGTAGAGGTGAAGTTCTGCTGGCTGGCCCGAGTGGCGGCCTCGGCGGTAATCGGCGCGGTGATGTCGTAGATACCCCGGCCCCTTATCCATCCTCGTGCGGTTCCGGTTTTCCCGCGGGCGTGGACGGCCACCATGAACCGGGTGGGATCCCCCTCGGCGATGCCGCTGGCCGACCCACGCCACATCGCGGCGACCCCGCGCTCGATGAGCGGTCGAGCCGGGGTGCGCATCAACGCGCCGGCAGTGTTGGCGATGGCAGGCAGGAACCGCCCCAGCGGCGCCGGCCCGAGCGTTGACGTGGTGAGTCGGGTGGTGAGCCGGTCGACGTCGATGTGCCAAGGAATGGTGAACACCTCAGCCACTGGGTACAGGCCAACGCGACGGCGCCCGATCGGTGGCGGGAAATCGAAGAAGCTGGTGCGCGGAAAGCGTCGGCGTGAACGTGGCACGCCGCGATCGTGTTCGAACCATTCTTGGCCCATCGCCTCAAAGCGCGACACCAAGCTGGCGCCGATCGGCCGCCAATCGTCGATCCAATAGGCCACCTCCACCTCTGCGATTGGTCCCAGGCCTGCACACGCGCGTTCGACTAGTAGGTCAGCGAGCACGGAGTAGAAACCGAACGATGGGAGCAGCGCAACCTGGCCGGAGCGGGCGAGAGCATCCCCGTCCTGGTAGCACCACCGACTCCCGCGTTGCTCGGCGGAAATGTCGACATAATGCGCCTGACCGGCAATGGCTGCTTCGGCGATAGGGCGGCAGCTGTTCACAAACGGGCCCACACAGTTGACGATTACCGATGCTCGCGCTGCTAATGCCGCTAACGCTTTGCGATCGTCGAGCGCGGCCACGTGCACTCTCACCTGCCCGCCGAGTTGGTCGGCGAGCGTCTCCAAACCGGCTCGCGTGCGGCCGGCCAGCATCACGGGATAGCCGCGCTCAGCCAACGTCTGGGCGATCTGTCGGCCGGTGTAGCCGGTAGCTCCGCAGACCGCTATCACGACGCTGCCATCGGTCGTGACGCCGTCGCCCACCAAGAAGGAGCTTGCGGACCGTGGCAATTGCCCCTCACCGGCACTTCCATATTCCTATTACGTAACATGACTACGTAATAGCATAACGAAGATACGTAAGGCAAGTATGTAAACTTGACGGATGGCTCGTACGCAACATGACCGCACCGCGGCGACGACGACAAAGCTGATCGCTGCCGCACGCGAACTGTTCGCCGCACAGGGCTATGCCGCGACACCGCTCGACGATGTGGTGCGCGCTGCCGGGGTTACCACCGGAGCGCTGTACCACCATTTCCCGAACAAGCTGGAGCTCTTCGCAGCCGTGTACGAACAGGAGCAGCAGCGGCTCGCCGAACTGTCGATCGCTGCCCACGCTGCCCGGCGTGATGACCAGGACGGATTGGAAGCCGGTTTTCGAGCCTTCCTCGAAGCATCCCGAGACCCCGGCGTTCAGCGCATTACCCTGCTCGACGCGCCGTCGGTACTGGGCTGGGAACGGCTCCGCGCTATCGAAGATCGCTACACAATCGCCATGCTGAGAGTCGCACTACAACAAGCCGTAACCACCGGTCTGTTCGACGAGCGACCTGTCGAACCGCTTGTCCAAATGCTCAACGGAGCCCTCTGCGAGGCGTCCTTGCTTATCGCGCGCTCCGAGAACCAGGACGAAGTCACCGAACAAGTACTGCTCGAACTACGCGTCTGGCTCGGCGTCTTAAGAAGGCGCACCCAACTCATTTGACCGCCGACCCCGGCCGATGCAAACCGAACCCGCTGCGGCACAGGTCATTGCCGTCAACAACGTCTTGTCCAGCAACAACTAGGCCTTGGCAACGCAGCGCTATATGGCCTCACCGATTACATGGACCCAGAGGAGATGCAGATTCAGCTCAAACCAGAACTCAGGGACCGCAGAGACCGCTGATCTTGTCGGCTGTGCTCAGCAAAACGTATCGTGGCGGTGAAATATAGTCCAGTGCAATACCTTTCGAGACGCACATCTCGGCACGGGCACCGAGAGCCTACTCGTGGACAGTGCTCGCGTGGCCACAGGCCGATCACATAGTTCCGACGGCAACTCACCAGCTCATCTGCGGTGTATGCTCGCCGCCGCGAAGCAGGTCATGGCGCCTTACTCGATGAATGCAGCACTGACCTTCAGCGCAAGCTGTAGCCGCCGTCAGGATAGAGCGTCGAACCCGTAGTAACGCCATTGAGGAACAAATATATTACGGCTGCGGCGATTTCGTCCTCCTGAGCTAGCCTTCCGATGATCGACGCGTCGACGAAGTGGTCAAACGCGGCCTGCCGGACGGGTTGTGGGCGACGGTTCCACAGATTGCCATCCACGGTGCCGGGCGATATCGCGTTGACTCGTACTGGCGCGAGTTCGACGGCAAGTCCACGGGCCAATCCCTCAATCGCCGCGTTGACGGCGACATAGGCGGACGCAGCCCCAGCTGGCCGTGCACCGGCCGCTCCTGCCATCAATACGACGGATGCGTCCTCAGTCAGCACCGGCAACGCGGCCTTGACGACGCGGTACTGGCCCCAGAACTTTGAGTCGAAAGGTGACGCGGCATCCTCTAGGGACAGGTCGCGCAAGGATCCCGTGATGTAGGTAGCTGCCGTGGTGAAGATGGCGTCGACCGCGTCAAGCTGAGCGAACAGGGCCTCTACAGTGGATTGATTTGCGGTGTCGACGATCTGCCACGTCGCGGAGGTGCCCAGCTTGGCAGCGGCCTCTGTGAGCGTATTGACGCGGCGCCCACCCAGAACGACCCTACCTCCACCTGAAACCACCATTTTGGCGACTGCGAATCCGATCCCAGATCCGCCGCCGATCAGAACAACGGTTCGATTCGCGAATGCGTCAGCAGCAAGAAAACTCTTCACATCCACGAGCTTTCGCGCTGACGCCGGTGACGCCAATCCATTTGCTCAGCGAGAATCGCACGATCGTGGGCGACGGTTCCCGCCTTATGTCGCTACGCGCTTTACTCGCCGTATCGTCAGCACCGAACTACTCGTACTGGGGGTCAGACCCCGGAGGCCGTCAACCACTCGCTGTAGAAGAGCGCGATCCCGAGTCCGCAAGCGATGGCGGTGATTAGCCAGAACCGGATGGTCAGCGTCGTTTCCGGCCAGCCCATGAGTTCGAAGTGGTGGTGCAGCGGAGAATTTCGGAACACCCGGCGGCCGGTGGTGCGGAACGAGATGACCTGGATGACTACCGAGCTGACTTCGGCGACGAACAGCGCGCCCAGGATGATGGCCAGAACCTCGGTGCGGCTGGTCACCGACAGCCCGGCGATGATGCCGCCCAACGCCAGAGAACCGGTGTCACCCATGATGATCTTGGCGGGTGCGGCGTTCCACCATAGGAATCCGATGCAGGCGCCGGAGGTCGCGGCGGCGACAAGGGCCAAGTCCAGCGGATCTCGGACGTGATAACACCCGGGTGCGAGGACGCCCCCGCATTGGTTTCGAAACTGCCAGAAGGTGATCAGGACATAGGCGGCCGTCACCATTGCCATGGCGCCTGCGGCGAGCCCGTCGAGACCGTCAGTCAGGTTGACGGCATTCGACCAAGCCGAGACGACCATGGTGCAAAACAACACAAACACCATAGGCGGCAGAGCAACCGCAGCGATGTCGCGGACGTAGGACAGCTCAGCGCTGCCAGGGGTGAGTCCGTGGGCGTTGCGGAACTGCAACGCCAGAACGCCGAAGATAATGGCCGAAACGAACTGGCCCGCACTCTTGGCTCTCTTGTTCAACCCCAGGTTGCGGGCACGCCGCAGCTTGAGGAAATCGTCGGTGAAGCCGACTGCACCAAGTGCGGTAGCCAATCCCAGGATAAGCAGCCCACTTGCAGTCGGCCCCTCAGCACCAAGCGCAAGCTCAGACACAAGGGTGGTGCCCAGGTAGCTGACCCACATCGCGGTGAGAATCGCCAGGCCACCCATCGTCGGCGTTCCACGCTTCCGCTGATGGCTTTTCGGGGCTTCGTCGCGAATCGGCTGGCCTAACCCGAGCCGAGAGAACACCAATATCAACACAGGAGTCAGCATTGTCGCGACCACCAGGGCAATACCCGCGGCGATAAGGATCGATGTCATAGATCGATGCAGCCCTCTCGCGCGCAGGCCAATCGGTCACAGTGCCACCGCGTCGAATCCCAACCCCCCACCACCATCAGGCAAGTATGTCGAAGTCCCCGGCGACGCCGCCCCACCGATGTCCGGTGTCTCGTGTTTAGAGATTCGAGGTCGGTCAGATCCTGTCTCATGCGGCGTGATGGATCTACCAAAGATCTCCGGCTCGCCAGTCACAAATCAGGGCGGTTTCGCTGTTGAATGTGTGGTCCGGATCGCTGGGGTTCAGAAGGTAAATCCGGTCGGCGGGGTCGTAGGTATTGATGACGCCTGCAGGGCCGACGGCTTGGGTGTGTCCGGACCAGGGCTGCCAGCCTCGGCTGGCGTAGAAGTCGGCGGCCGTCTCCACAGCATTAAGGGCACCGAGCTGATGGCGTGTGTGGATAATGGTCTCGGCATGGTCCATAACGACTCGGCCCAGCCCGCGGCCCTGCTGATCGTCGCGAACTGCGACCCCTTCGACGTAGCCAGTGTTGAAGGCAGTGCCATTGTGGTGCAGGGTTCTCGCGACGACGGCGGCGAAGGCTACGAGGCACCGATCATCGGTAACGACCACGTGCACGCCGTCGGCAGCGTGCAACCAATCGTGAGATCGGAAACTGGCCCCAAATGCGCTCCGCACCAACATTTCCGCGGCGGAAAGCTGAATCCCGCTGAGTTCGCCGGGCTCGGCGATCAACACCTCCACCATCAAACTAGGGTGACACACGGGAGCCGATCTCGAATCGCACCACACCGCAACTGCCCGAGTGCGCGATAGTTCCCCCACATCGCTGCAAGGTTCTCGCCGTCAATTAGGCAGTGCGAGATACCAGCAGCGCTCAGTTGGACATGAAAATCGAACCCGACGCTGATCTTGCCGACACGGGACCGCCCTCCAATGAAGACAGCTTCGCCGTCCATCCCCGAAGTGTGACCCACCGCGAGCCAGGCAGCGACTTCTTTGTGGGGGTCTCATATCTCGAGATTCGAGGTCGATCAGATCCTGTCTCGGATGACGGGCCTTCTACTCGACGAGATGAATGGACTCTGCAGCCTCCACGGTCTGGGCGAGCAGGACCGCAATAGTGGTCGGCCCTACGCCGCCGGGAACGGGGGTGATGAGTCGGGCACGTTGGGCGGCCGCTGTGTACTCGACGTCGCCGATGTTGCCGGGGTTGTAGCCGGCGTCGATGACGACGGCGCCGGACTTGATCCAGTTGCCCTTGATGAGTTCGGGCCGACCGACTGCGGCGACGACGATATCGGCCTCACTCACGACGCTGGCGAGATCGATGGTTTTGGAGTGGCAGTAGGTCACCGTGGCGTGGCGCGCTAGAAGCAGCATCCCGACCGGTTTACCGAGGATGGGACTGCGGCCGACTACGACGGCGCGTTGCCCGGCGGGGTCGACGCCATAGGCGTCGAGTAGGTGAATGATGCCCCTGGGAGTGCAGGAGGCGAAACCCTTGTCTCCCAATGCCATTGCCGCGAATGATGCGCCCGTCACGCCGTCGACGTCCTTGGTGGGAGTGATCGCCTCGAATACCTGCCGTTCATCGACCTGGCGCGGCATGGGGTGCTGAACCAAGATGCCGTCCACGGTGTTGTCTGTTGCGAGCCTCGCCACGAGTGCAACCACGTCCGCGGTAGCGGCGGTCCCGGGGAGCCGATGTGCTTGTGAGTCCAGGCCGACGGTTCGGCATCGGTTGGTCTTCATCCGCACGTAGGTGTGTGAAGCGGGGTCATCGCCCACCAGGACGGTCGCGAGGCACGGCTTTCGGCCCGCGATCTCGGCGAACTGTGTGGCACGGACAGCAATGTCGGAAAGGATTCGGTTTGCAACAGCGATGCCATCGATAACGTCAGCGCTCACAGACGTCTCCTCAATCAGAGGAGCACCCAGGCGTTCGATGCTTCCGAGTTTTGCTTCCTGGTGGTGTCCCACCTGCGCCAGTCGCGTCGACACCATCGTAGCGATGCGACCCCGGCGTCTCGTTTCTAGAGAATCGGGACGGCTCAGATTTTGTCTCACCCAGGTGAGCGCCTCGCGCCGATCGAGACCGGCAGCTGGTGGCGAACTGGTAGCGTGAGATACATCGCTTGGGCCAAGCACGCCATTGTCCGTAGTTCAGACAAGTAGGTCGTCGCCCGAATTGCCGGTCAGCTAGCCCAACGCAATCAAGCCGTTCCGCGCTCGCTCACACGTTCTCGCCTGATGGCTTCTCTCGTTCGGTGCGCGCTTTGCGGGCTGAAAGTCTTTGACTGGTATGCCGTGCGAAACCAGTAGCTGAAATGACAAGCACAACAAGAGATTTTAGATGTTTCGACCCACCAGAATGGAGCCGACAGTGACAACATGGTCGATACCACAAACCACTACCGGGACTGAACGCCGGCTACTGGAGAGCGCCCTCGACCGCAACCGAGCCGAACTAGTCAACACGGTGCGCGGACTCTCAGATGCAGATGCCCGACGGCGCTGCGTCGCGTCGATGACCACGCCGATCGGATTGCTCAAGCACGCCGCCGTCGCTGAACGCATCTGGTTTCAGCACATCCTGGGCGGAGCGCCCAAGAACGCATGCGGGGGTGGCACGACAGCTGGTGACACCAGCTTCATTGTCGACGACGGAGAAACCGTGGCCGACGTGATCGCCGAATTCGAAATCGCCAGCGAGCGTTCCCGCGTTATCGCCGCCAAATTCGACCTCGACGACATCAGAGCACACCCCCACCTCGGCAACGTCAATCTACGATTTATCTATCTGCTCGCGATCGAAGACTTCGCGCGTCACGCCGGCCACGGCGACATTCTGCGGGAACAAATCGAACATCCAGGGCCTCCGGAGCGCTGACATCCCACCTCTGCGAGGGCCAATCAACCCAACGAATCGCCGAGGCCATGGCTTCAAGCACCTCGTCTCGTATCTACCGAAACAAGACCGATCACCCTCTTGTCCCCCTTGATGCTCTGCTGTGTCGCGCTAACGGTGCTACGACGTGTTGGGATCAGTTCGCGGCACGATAGATCCGTTCACCTAAAGAGGTGATCGTGGAGTTGTCCCCACGGACCCCGGGCGTCCAGGGAAGTGTGAGTCGATCCTTGGTCGCATTGGTGTAGCGCGGGATCACATGAAGGTGAAAGTGAAACACCGTCTGCCATGCGTCAGCGCCACAGCAATTCAACAGGTTCACACCGTCTGCGCCGAGCTCGTTGACCACGGCTTTGGCCAGCCGCTGTGCGGTGAGTGTGACTGCGGCGAGGTCGTTGGTTGGGATATCGAGCAGGTCTTGGCTGTGTCGTTTGGGTATGACCAGCAGATGGCCGTCGGAACCGGGGTGGATGTCCATGAATGCATACGTCGTGTCGTCCTCGGCGACTTTCGTGCTGGGAACGGTGCCGGACACGATGCCGCAAAAAAGACACTGCTCAGTCATGGCGCGTAAGGCTAATGAACCGTGCGGGAACAGAAAAGCGATTTAAGTTTGATGACCAGAGATCAGATCCGATCTGATGTCGACGCTGTCTCGTTTCGAGAGAAACAGGATCAATCACATTCTGTCTTGCGGTGAATGGACCGGAGTTAGGCAGCGGATGCACCGGCTGTGCGGTGGGTGAGTAGTTCGCTGACGGTGACAAATCGGTAGCCGTCGGACCGCTACCGGTCGATGATCGGCGGGACCGCGGCGCGCGACGCTGATCTTGAACGCGAATCCCAGACGATGAATACGTGGCAGTTTGCCGCCCTGTCTCGCTTCTAGAGATTGAAGACAGGTCAAATTCTGGCTCACGTGAGCGGGTTGCGTTCGAGTGCGCTCGAATTCCTAGGGTCACAATCATGACCGCATCGTCACCACCGCAGATCTGGATCATCACCGGCGCCTCGAAGGGGTTGGGGCAGGCGCTCACGCAGGCAGCTCTTGCCGTGGGCGACAGTGTCGTTGCCGCAGTGCGCAATCCCGACGATATGGCCGATTTTGTGTCTGCCCACCGAGACCGCCTGGCGTGTGTTCAGTTCGACGCCCGCAGCACCGACGAGGCCGGTGGCTTGGTCAATGCGGCGGTGCAGCGGTTCGGGCGCCTGGACGTTTTGGTCAACAACGCGGGACGCGCCGTCGTCGGTGCCGCCGAGGAGGTCTCTGACGCCCAGCTACGTGACCTGATGGACTTGCATCTATTCGGTCCTGCGGCCTTGGTCCGCGCAGCGCTGCCCGTCATGCGGGAACAGCGCAGCGGGACGATCGTGCAGATGAGTAGCCAAGGCGGCAGGATGTCCTTCGCCGGGGTCTCCACCTACTCGGCGTCGAAGTTTGCGTTGGAGGGCTGGTCGGAAGCTCTGGCGGGCGAGGTGGCGCCGTTCGGTGTTCGGGTGATGCTGGTCGAGCCGAGCCGGTTTCGGACCGCGTTCAATGCCGCAGACGTGCTCGACTTCACCGAGGTCTCGACACCGTATCGCGACATCCTCGATGAGGTTAGGGCCGACATGGCTGGGGCTGATGGCATCCAGGAAGGTGACCCGGCCAAGGCTGCAGAGATCATCGTGTCCTTTGCTCATTCCGCGGACGTGCCACTGCGGCTACCGCTGGGCGCTGAGGCTGTTGAGCGGCTCACCGCGGCCTACCAGCGCGGTCTTGATGAGGTCGAACGATGGGCGCAGCTGGCCCGCAGCGCCGATTTCGCTGATAGCGCCCCTGCCGCTCGTCCGATCTAACATCGAGTATGTCCAGTGATGAGCTGATGCGCAGAGCACTCGCCTCTCTCGACGAGATCGATGGCCCGCTGTCGGTCGAAGTTATCCACCGCCTTGCCGATACCAGCGATCTCAGTGAGCCGATGACCATCGCCGCAGTCGCCGAACTCCTCGACATCTCTGCGCACACACTGCGTTACTACGAACGCGCCGGCCTGGTCGAGGTCGACCGCGACAGCAACGGTCGCCGCAGATACTCACCCGAGGCGGTACGCAGACTCATCTTTCTCACCCGGATGCGATTGTCCGGCATGGCGATCCGCGATCTGCAGCACTATATGTCATTGGTCGATGGCGGCGACCAGACCGTGCCCGAACGGCTCGACATGCTGCTCGAACATCGCGACACCATCCGCCGCCAAATCCGGGAACTCACCCTCTCCCTGGCTGCTACCGACTACAAGATCGCCACCTACGGTGGCGCCACCGGAAGCTTCTGCTAAATGCCGCGGCGAGTCGTTGGACCTGATCCAGGGGTGGGCGCCTACCTGATGTCTCTCGCGCGAGAAGGTGCCTAGGCCGTGCCGACGTAAAAGGCCTTGGCGACGGTGTGCTTGGTCGGCGTGCCGGTCTCGGTGCCGACCTCGACGGTCCAGCCGTCGGGGCCGCGGTGAATTCCGGAGGCGTCGTCGGGCGACGCCCCCCAGATCCCGATCAGCTCGGGCCCTTTGCCGCAGGTGTAGGCCGGGGCGCCGCGCTGGCCCCAGGCTCCGCCGATGACGGCACGGCACTGGGTCCCGTCGTCGAGCGCCAACGCCATCGGGACGGCGTCACCGCTGCGTGGCTCGGTCGGGTCGCCCAATCCCGTGGCGTTCCGCAGATACAGGGCGGTGCTGAACGGATCGACCAGACACAGCACCGCAGTAGCGTTCTGGGTCGGCCAGCAGGCGTCGCCCGAATCGGCGGTGCCGCCGCACCACCGGATCCCGGTGCCGACGTCGTACGGTGACGAGCCCCAGCAGTCGACGGGGGTATCGCGATGGCTCTCGTCCTGCGACCACCCGCTTTGGAGGTTGCCTTTGGCGTCAACGGGTTTCAGCACAACCCGTTCCGGCCCGGCAGGCGCGGGCGTCGAGCTGGCCGGGGCCGAGGAATCGTGGCCGCCGCAGCCGGCCAGCACCACGCATGCTGCGGCAGCCGCCGCGAGCAGACCCGTCATGTGCATCCGCGCCATATCGCTCTCCTCAGCCGTCCGGAATCGGTTGATCGTAGCCAGCGGCCGCCGCCTACCGATCACTAACGTGGTGTCGACACGACACCGCGATCAGGACCTGAACAATGCACGTCGTCTTCCTGCACGGCATCGGAGACGGTAACCGCGACTACGACTGGCTCGACGGCCTCAACCGGGGCCTGACCCAGGCCGGGTTCGACCCTGTCGACCGCGCCGAGGTGCTGGCACCGCGCTACGCCGACCTGCTCAAGACCGACGGCATCTCCGCCAAGCTGCCGGCCATCACCAAGGCCAAGGATGACGCCCTGGCCCGCCGCGACTTCGAGCGCCGGCAGGCGCGTGTGCAGCGCTTGCTGCGCCAAGAGTTCGGGGTGCGTACCTACGGGTTCAACCTGATCCCCGACCCGGTGTGGAACGCGGCGCCCGGCGCTGTCGTCGACTACCTGTCCATGTACGACCTAGACCAGGTTCGCCGCTACATCGGCAATGACGGGCTGCGCGCCGCCATCATGCTGCGCATCATCAATGCCCTGCCCGACGACGGCGAGGTCGTGCTGATCGGCCACAGCCTCGGCAGCGTCATCGCCATCGACCTGCTCGACCACCTGCCCGAGCGGTTGCATGTGCGGCGGTTCATCACCATCGGCAGCCCGGCCGGTATCCGCGCGCTGCACGAGGGCAGCGAGCGGCTGCTCAAACGGTTTCCCTACTCCCGCGTCGACGACTGGTCCAACTTCCTCAACGTGCGTGACATCGTCACGGGCGGAAGAGGTTTGGCGGCGACGTTTCCCGGTGCGCAGGACTTCATGCTGACCGTGCGCGGGCACCAGGCCGACACCTATCTGGGTGATCCGGCGGTCGCCGGGCTCATCGCCGACGCGCTCTACCCGCCGGGCGAGCCGGCCGCCCCGACCGGCACCGACATCGCGGTGCGGATGAGCGAAGCCGAGGCCTCGGCACTGCTGGTGCAGCATTTCGGCGAGGCTGTCGCGCGCCACATCAAGGATTCCGAGCGGGCCGACCGGTATCGCGCGACGCTGCAGATCCTGCGCGACGACCTGGCCGCCCAGGTTGCACAACAGGCGGCCGGCGGGCAGCTGCTCGCCCCGGAACTGCAGGAACTGGTCGCCGGCAAATTGCCTGCACTGCCGCACCGGTGGGAACTGCACGAGGCCATCGGCGAACTCGTGGTACTGGCCCTGACCAACTGCGTCACGCCCTACGAGATCGACACCGGTGACGCCCCGATCAAGGCGCTGGAGGACATCGCCGAGGCGCTCGGCTTCCGCCGCGACGTCGGCAAGACGGTGGCCACCGCGATCAAGGATGTGCAGGCGGCTGTCAGCGGTAAGAGCGGGGTGCCGTGGGGCCGGGTGCTCACGGCCGCGGCGGGTGTGGCCCTGATCGCGGCAGGGCCGGTCGGGTTGGCCGTGGCCGCCCCGGCCGGTGCGTTCGGCGCGGCCGCGGTTGCGGGCGGACTGGCCGCCTTCGGTCCCGGCGGCATGGTGGGTGGGCTGGCGATGGTGAGCGGTCTGGCAGGCACCGGCGCCGCGACGACGGCGGCGGCCTTGGCCAGTGGGCACGGAACCGCTGAAACCGCACCGAATCTCGACAAACTCATGATGCGGGTGGCCGCCGAGCATGCCCGCAAACTACTGGATCTCGGGTACGACAGCCGACTCTGGTATCAGGTCACCGACTTCGAAAGCCAGGTCTCGGCAGTGATCAACCGGCTCGAACCGTTCAACGATCCCAAGTCGGCTCGGGTCACCCAGTTGACCGCGGCGAAGGTCGCGATCAATGCGTTGTTGCAATTCATGTCTGCAAACGGATTGGCGCCCAACGCAATCACCGATGGCGACGAACCGTAGTCGAAATTCAAAGTCAACGTACGGCAACGAAACAATAAACACGCATCGGAAATTCCGTTTGCGGCCTTACCCTTTCGTCAATGGTCATTCGCTGAACAGGGGGACGGCACGTGAACAGTTCACTTATCTCAAAACTCGGGGCTGAACTCTTCGGAACGTTCTGGTTGGTTTTCGGTGGCTGCGGCAGCGCGATTTTCGCCGCCAAGCAGATCGCCCAGGATGAAGACGGCAGCAACGTCTACCAGCTGGGCATCGGATTCCTCGGCGTCGCATTGGCTTTCGGGCTCACCGTCGTGACCATGGCGTACGCCGTCGGTCACATCTCGGGGGGTCACTTCAACCCCGCGGTCACCCTGGGTGCGGCGGTCGGCGGCCGGCTGCCGTGGAAAGACCTGCCCGGGTACTGGATCGCGCAGGTCGTCGGCGGCCTGATCGCGGGCCTGCTGCTTCTCGTCATCGCCAAGGGCCAACCGGGTTTCACCGCGACCGGAAACATGGCCGCCAACGGTTACGGCGCCCACTCCCCCGGCCACTACTCATTGGCAGCGGTGCTGATCGCCGAGATCGTGCTGACCGCATTCTTCCTCATCGTGATCCTCGGGGCGACCGACGACAGGGCACCGAAAGGGTTCGGTCCGCTGGCAATCGGCTTGTCTCTCACCCTCATTCACCTCGTGTCGATTCCGATCAGCAACACGTCGGTCAACCCGGCCCGTTCTACAGGAGTCGCGTTCTTCAACGGCAACGGTGCCCCGGCGCAGCTGTGGGTGTTCTGGCTGGCACCGCTGATCGGCGGCGCTCTCGGTGGCATCGTGTACCAGTTCCTGTTCGCCAACCGGCAGGCCGAAGCCAAGGCATAGCCCCGCGGCGTTCCGCCGCCGGACCGGCCTTGTGCGCCGTCCGGATTTCCGACCTATCCTGGTGGGAGCGGCCCGGTTTGGGCTGCGTGGACAGTGGCGGAAGTATGACGAGCGGAGTTACGAAACAGATGGTCTCGGGCCGGTCGCCCGCCGAACGGCAGTCGCGCTCGACGCATCCGCGCCGCCGCAAATCTCCGCAGGAAGAGTTGACGGCCGCCGTTGTGCCGGTCACCGACACCCTGTTTGCCGACGTCTCGGAGTTTCAGCGGGTGGTCGACGACAGCTATCCGTACGCGGTGCTGTCGATCCGGGTCAGCGACGGGACCTACCGTGACCACAATTTCGCTGCCAACTACGCCTGGATGCGCAAGGCGCTCGACGACGGCAAATTGGTGTTCGGCATCGTCTACACCTACTGCCGCCCCAATTGGCGGGCCAATGCCGACACCGTGCGGTCAATGATCGACGCCAATGGCGGGCTGCATCCCCGCGTCGCCCTCATGCTGGACGTCGAACAGGGCGGCAACCCGACCGGCGACGGATCCTCCTGGATCAACCAGCTGTACTGGAACTTGGCGGACTACGCCGGAAGCCCGGCCCGGATCATCGGATACGGCAACATCTACGACCTCAACGCCATGTGGCGCACCAAGCCGACCGGCCTGCGGCTCATCATCGCCAGTTACGGCGGTAACCCGCCGTACCCCGGCAAGGTCGCCCACCAGTACACCGACGGCAGCGGCTTCGGCGGTGGATTGCCCGAAGGGGCACCACCTTTCGGGAATTGCGACATGAATTCCGCCGACGGGCTCAACCCGGTCCAGTTCGCCGCGGCCTGCGGCATCGTGCCTCCGTCGGCACCGGCCACCGAACTGGTCTGACGCCAAAAACTGCCGCGCGAACCGGCCGCCATGCGGGATTAGGATCAGCACCGGACCCGAAAGGTGAACTGATGAGCAAAACCGGTGCTGCCCTGGCCCTGGCGGGACTGCTGGTGGTGACCGGGTGCACCCGCACCGTGCACGACGTGGCCACCCCGCAGGTCGATGTGCTGGGCAGCATGCTGGCCAGCGAATCCGAACTCAACACCATCATGAGCACCACGGGCCTGCGCTCGAAGACCGCGCTGCGCCAACCCGCCAAGCTCGACGCCGGCGAACGTGCGTCGCGCCCCGAGTGCGTGCCCGTCATCGGCAACGCCATGGATTCGGTGTATCAGGGCAGCGGTTACACGAACTTCCGCGAAACCCAGTTCGCCGATGACACCGACAGTTTGGAAGTCGACCAGGCGGTCGCGATGTTCGACACCCCCGCCGCCGCCCGCGCCGTCGCGGCGAAGACGGTCGGGCTGTGGCGCCAGTGCGCCGGCGACACGCTGTCCATGACCGATGGCGGCAGCAGCAAGTCCTATCAATACGTCATGGCCGCGCCCGGGCGGGTCGACGGCGTCGACGTGACGCACGACGAGCGACCGGATTACCCGGGGTACGGCGACCGGCGCGCGGTTCTGGTTGCCGACAACGTCGTCGTCGACGTCCGGATCAGCGGCACCGACGTCACCGACAACCAGGTCGTCCAGCTGGCCAAGACCATCGGCGGCCGCAACTCACTCTGAGCGTCAGTGCAGGGCGCCGTTGATCACCGGGTGATCGATCATGCCCTTGTCCAGGCCCCATTTGGTCACGATGGTGCGGTATTCGCCGGTCGCGATGAGCTGCTCCAAGGCCTGCCGCAACGAATCGGCGAGCGCGGAGCCCTTGGCCACTGGCCAGCCGTACGGCGCGGAGTCGAAGACCTCACCGGCGGGCTGCAGCGCCCCGCCGCTGAGCTTGATCGCGAACCCCGTCACCGGCGAATCCGCCGTCATCGCGTCGGCGTCCCCGGCGACCAGTGCGGCGGTGACCTCGTCCTGGCGGGTCAACTGCACCTTCTGAATCGGCGAGAGGCCGGCCGCCACGCAGGTGTCGCTCTTGGCCGGGATCTCTTTGGTGTCCTGAATCGTGCCGTACTTCACCGCGACCCGCAGACCGCACGCCGCCGTCGGGTCCACGCTCGACCCGGTGCGCTGCGCCCAGAGGGTGCCCGCGTTCAGATAGGTGACGAAGTCGGCCTGCCGTTCACGCTCGGCGGTATCGGTCATCGCCGCCATCCCGACGTTGAAATTGCCGTCCCGCACCGAGGGCAGCACGCCGTCGAAGCCCGTCTCCCGGAAGTCGGGCGTCAACCCGAGCACTCGAGTCATCGCTTTCATCAGGTCGACGTCGAAGCCGATGAGGTCACCGCCGGAGTTCTTGAACTCGAGTGGTGCGTAGGGCACGTTGACGCCGATGACCAGGCGTCCGGTGTCGCGGATCTGCTGCGGCACCGTCGCGGCGATCGCCGGGACCGCGCCTGACGGCTCAGCCACCCGACCGGAGGCCGACGACGTGTCAGCCAGCCCGGGCCCCCGATTGCCGCCGCGCAACTGCCAGACCCCGACCGCGCCCACAGCAGCCACCACCACCGTCGCAGCCGCGATGGCCAGTAGCTTTCGCGGCAACCGGACCCCTGGCCGCGCCTTGACCCGCTGGGCCGAATGGCGCCCCGAGCGGCCCGTGGTACGGACCGGCACGCTCAGCGCGTGGCGTGCGGCGGCCGCCAACTCGCCCGCGGCCTGATACCGCTTGGCCGGCTTCTTGGCCATGCCTTTGGCGATGACCTCGTCGAACGCCGCGAGCCGGGGATCGATGGCCGACGGCCGCGGCACCGGCTGCACCATGTGCCCGGCGATCTGCTGTTCAAGGCTGTCGACCGGATAGGGCCGCGCGCCCGTCAGGCATTCATAGAGCACACATGCCAGCGCGTAGATATCTGACCGCGGATCGGTCTTGCCCGCTGAGTCGAACCGCTCGGGCGCCATGTAGGCCAGCGTCCCCAGGGTGTTGCCTGCCGTCGTCATGCCCGCCTCGCCGGCCGTGCGCGCCAGACCGAAGTCGATCAAATACACGAAGTCGTGGTCGGTGATGAGAATGTTCGACGGTTTGACGTCCCGATGGATCAGGCCCGCGTGATGAGCGGCGTCGAGCGCATCGGCAACCTGCTCGACGACGCTCACCGCGAACGCCGGTTTCACCGGTTGCTCGGCCTTGGCCAGGATGGCCCCGAGGTTGCGGCCCTCGATCAGACGCATGTCGAGATACAGGCGGCCGTCGATCTCGCCGAAGCCGTGGATGGGCACCACATGCGGATCGTTGACGCCGGCCGCGGCGTGCGATTCTTTGCGGAATCGCTCCTGGAACGAGGCGTCTTGCGCCAGGTGTGCGGGCAGTACTTTGAGCGCGACGATGCGATCGGTGTTGGTGTCGAAGGCCTCGTAGACCTCGCCCATACCGCCGCGGCCGATCAGCTTTCGCAGCTGATAGTGGCCAAAGGGTGTCGTCTCCACCGCTTTCCCTCTCGGCGCGGGCCCCTGCGCCGCTGTGTCGATCGAAGTTACATCACCGAGGGCGCATGTGTCTCCGAGGCGGCTTACGCGGGTGGTAATTGCCGCGGGCCACTCGAATCAGATAGCTGGCCGCGCTCGCGCCCGCCGCCGAGCGCCGAACCCCGCTGGGATTCGATACGCCCGCTCGGGACGTGCGTGGGCCAGGCTTCGGCGAAGGGGTCGGCGGCGGCTGTCGGGGTCGCCGCAGAGGCCGGTTGCGCCTCGGTCTCGACGGTGACCTTGTGCGTGCGTTTGACGGTGAGGTGGATTTCCTCGGTTTCCTCGAAGACCTGCCGGATGGGCTTGGTGGCGTTGTCGATGGCACCGGCGACGATCGGCGGCACGAACGGCCGCAGCCAGCGCACCGCGGCCTTGGTGACATCGGGAATGACGGGAATGTTCGGAATACCGGGAAGTGCCGGGCCACGCTTCGGCTGAACCGCCTCAGCGGAGGTGTCCAGCTGTCCCGTCTGGGCCGGAACCGGGAGGTGGTCGCCCTCGGTGTCCTGCGCCGCGAAGCTCGCGGCCTCGGCCGCAGCCGCGATCGGCAGGTACAGATCGGCGACCGGCTCGGCGGGCGTCGCCTCGATCAGCTCGGGCCGCGGCTCTTCGACCGGCCGGTGCGCCGTGACGGGCCGCGGGGGCACCTGCGCCTGCAGCGGCTCGGGCATCGGTGCGTCGAGCGCCGCGACGACCCGGCGGCGCTGCTGTTCGCGGTCGATCTCGTTCTGCGCCTCGATGGCCAGTTGCGCGCGGGTCAGCTCTTGCTCGGCCCACATCTCGT
This sequence comes from Mycobacterium sp. 852013-50091_SCH5140682, assembly GCF_001665685.1. Lineage (GTDB taxonomy): Bacteria > Actinomycetota > Actinomycetes > Mycobacteriales > Mycobacteriaceae > Mycobacterium. The sequence goes on along the minus strand of NZ_LZTB01000104.1, from coordinate 100,203 downwards.
CGATGGTCGCCCGCACCTGAGCACGTTTGACGGCGATCGCGGTGTCGGCGTCGAGCTCGGCGCGTTCCTGTTCGGCGCGGGCATCGTCGACGCGCTCGGGCGTCGTCTCCCCTCGCCACAAGCGCAGGATCAGCGGCAACGCGCTCAGCAGCACGAAGAACCCGACCACCAACAGCCGCAGCGCGAGCGCACCCGGATGGCTGAAGGTGTAGCTGTTCATCGCGAGCCACCGCGCGCCCACGCCGCCGGCCGTCGCCGCCGCGCGGGCCTGCGCGAGCGTCTGCTCCCCCGCCGAGATCTGTGCGTCCAAGCCGGCGGCCCGGCCGTCCCGGTCAGCGACCGCGGTATCCAGATCCCGCTGGGTGTCGGCGAGGAAGTCGTCGGCAGTGCGGGTCTCGGGGCCGGCGCCCGGCACTCCGGTGATGCGGACCTGCGGGCACTGCGGAGACGGGTTGAATTCGCAGCGCGCCACCACCAGCGCCTCGTCCCGGCGCTGGGCCGCCTGCGTGACGGCGTCATCGAGCTTGCTCCGGGCCGCCCGCGCCTGATCCAGCTCGGCAGCGGCCGTGGTGACAGTCGGCGCGGCCGACGCCTGCTCGGCCAGCACCCGGTCGATCGAGCCGCCGAACACCACCATGGCCGCGAGCTCACCGACCACCGCACCGACCGCCACGGCGACAGCCAAGCGTCCGACCACCGCCGAGCGTCCGCCCGAGACCGCCCAACTCGCGACGCCGAACACGACGCCGACGATGACGCCGACACCGATCACGGCTGCGGTGGGCCACCGGGTGGCACCCGACAGCGCACCGATGACGGCCAGCGTGGCCAGCACAGTGCCGAGCACAAGGACCGCGGCGACAAGAGGTTCAGGTATTCGACGGGCACGCATCTAAGGCTCCAATGAGTTCGGTGTGCTGTGCGCCAAGCGGATTCGTCACGCCGGTGCGTCAATACGCCGATCCTCTCATAAAGCGTGTCGGACGACTTGGTTGAGTGTTCGGCACCGCCCTTCTCGGGCGTCGTCAGTTCACGCCGCGGGCGCAGTGTGAACGTCGGTTCCCGCGTCAACCGGGCTGGTTTCACCAACACGAGGGTGTTGGTCAGCGCCGTCCCGTCGGCGGACATTGGTGGCCCGGCCTCCTGCTTTGGGGTCCGGGGATCGGTGAAGGTTGTAATGGGCCTGACCCCATCGGGCCAGGTTCGTCGCCGCATTCCGGTCACGGTCGGCCGAATACCCGCAACCGCATGTGAACACCCGATCTGCCAGCGTCATCGCGCTGTTAACTGCCCCGCAGTGGGGGCACAGACGGGTCGACGGGTACCAGCGGTCGGCTTCGATCAGCTGACCACCGCGCCATACCTGTTTGTAAGTGAGCAGCCGGGCGAACTCCGACCAGCCGGCATCGGAAATCGCGCGGGCCAACCGATGGTTGCGCAGCATTCCGGTGACATTAAGGTTCTCAATTACGAGCCGGTCGTGGGTCTTGACCAATTCGTTAGACACCTGGTGCAGGAAGTGGCGGCGCATATTGGCGACACGGTGATGATGCCGGCCCAACCTGGCAACGGCATCCTTACGATGATGTGATCCCTTCTTCTTGCGTGACAACGACTTCGACAATCGTCGCTGCTGTTTGAGCCCGGCGGACAACGCTTTTGGCGCGTTAGTGACGCGTGCGACCTCGGTACCGTCGGCGGTGGCGGCCACCAGAAACGTGGTCAAGCCGAGGTCCACGCCCACCCAGCCGTCCTCGGTGACGCGGTCACAAACCGGGTGCTGTTGCGCCGGATGCAGGTCGGCAGCTTCGACGTTGAGCGCGACCCACCACCGTCCTCCGCGACGGCTAATGGTGGAGAACAGGATTTTCGCCCGCCCGGTGGCGAGCATGCGTCGCAACCTACGGGTGTCGTCGCGCACAGCGATCGAACCCACGCCGGGCAAGGTCACCGAGCGGGGCCGGTTGTTATCCCCGACTCGAATCGCCGCTGGTTTGCCTTTCGCGTGCTTATTGCGCAGCCGAAACGACGCGACGTCGCCTGCCTTCTTCTTGAACCGCGGGAAACCAACCCGACTACCTTTCCGCTTGCCACTACGGGAGTTTGACCACGCGGTCAGGCCCTTGCTCACGTCGACGGCGGCTTCCTCGAAAACCTGCTGATACACCTCACGACGCCATGCCAGTCCGGTCACCGTTGTCTCGGCCACACCGTCGCCGTCGACAGTGAAGACCCGGCCTGCGGCCTCGGACTTCTTCCAGGCGTTGAACGTGTTGATCAAGTCGAAACCGGTCCATGGCACTTCGACGCTGGGATCGGTTTTGCGGTTAGTGAGCGCAGCTTTCACAAACTGTAGGCACTGGTTAAACGCGAAGCGAGATGCCCCGGCATGCCGTGCCAACACCTCGTACTGCTCGACCGTGGGATCCAGACAGTAGCGGAATGTGGTGTGTCGACTCATCACGATCAGCGTTCCACCGCCCACCGACAGACAACATTATGGTCCGCGAGGACGGCTAGCTGCCGGGACCACCACCAACAGCCATGAGAACAGAAATCCTGTCCACGGCAGCGCTACGGGTTCCATCTGCCCACACCACTTGGACACATCTCGTCGGATTGGCCGTACCCAATCATCCGAGGAACACGGCATTACCCGCCGCAGCTCGAGCGAGTATCTCGACAGCCAATGACCGGTATCGACGATGCAGCCGGTTACCTTTGTCGCGAGCCGCGAAAGGGGGAACATGCGCGTTGACGGACGGGATATCACCGTCACCGGCAGCCTGCTGCAACCACTGACCCGGCGTACCAACGACATTCTGCGCCTGGCGATGGCCACCTTGTTCCTCGCGACGGTCATCACCAGCTCGCTGATCACCCGCTACGAGTGGGTGGCGCTCGAGCGGTCGATCTCCCGGATCGTCGGCGTTCTCACGCCCACCCAGTCCAACCTGGTGTACCTGGCCTACGGCATCGCGATTCTGGCGCTGCCGTTCATCATCCTCGTCAGCCTGGTCCTCTCCCGGCAGTGGAAACTGCTCGGCGCCTACGCGGCAGCCGGTCTCATCGCGATCCTCTCGCTGTCGATCACCGGCAACGGCATCGCCGCGCCGCAATGGCATTTCGACCTGACCGACCGGCTCGACACCCAGCTTTCGCAGTTCCTCGACGACCCACGCTGGATCGCGATGCTCGCGGCGGTGCTGACCGTGTCGGGCCCGTGGCTCTCACGGCGGCTGCGCCGCTGGTGGTGGACGCTGCTGCTGGCCTTCGTGCCCATCCATCTGGTGGTCAGCGCCGTGGTGCCGGCCCGCACGCTGCTCGGCTTGGCGGTCGGCTGGTTCGTCGGCGCGCTGGTGGTCCTGGTCGTCGGCACTCCCGCGCTGGAAGTGCCGCTCGACGGCGCCGTGCGCGCATTGGCGCACCGCGGTTTCACGGTGTCCTCATTCACCGTGTTACGTCCCGCCGGCGCCGGGCCGCTGCTGCTCAACGCGGCGTCGCCGGACCCTGCCGCCACCGCGGTGGTCGAGCTCTACGGGCCCAACCAGCGCAGCGGCGGCGCGGTGCGCCAGCTGTGGAGCAAGTTCCGGTTGCGCGCCAACGAAACCGCGCCCCTGCAGACATCGATGCGCCGCGCCGTCGAACACCGCGCGTTGATGGCGATCGCCATCGGCGACCTCGCGCTGGCCAGCACGTCGACGATGTCGGTGGCTGCGCTGGAACGCGGCTGGACGCTGTATGCACACAATCCCAAACGCGGCCTCCCGCTGGACAAGTGCACCGACGAGGTAGGCGTGCAGAAGGTATGGAACGCCTTGCGCATGCTGCACGACCACCAGATCTCCCACGGAGACCTGCGCAGCCGCGAGATCACCGTCGAGGACGGCGCGGTGCTGTTCGGCGGATTCGGCAGCGCCGAGTACGGGGCCACCGACACCCAGCTGCAATCCGATATCGCACAGCTGCTGGTGACCACCTCGGCGCTGTACGACGCACCGTCGGCGGTGCGCGCGGCGATCGAGGCGTTCGGCCGCGAGACCGTGCTGACCGCGTCCGGCCGGCTGACCAAAGCCGCGGTGCCGGGCCGGGTGCGCGACGCTGTCCCCGACGCGAAGGCCGTGATGGCCCGGGCCCGCGACGAGGTGAAGCACCAGACCGGCGCCGATCAGATCCAGGCCGAGACCATCACGCGGTTCACCCGCAACCAGGTGATCCAGCTGGTGCTGCTGGTCGCGCTGGTCTACGTGGCCTACCCGTTCATCAGCACCGTGCCGACGTTCTTCTCCGAGCTGGGCACCGCGAACTGGTGGTGGGCGCTGCTCGGGCTGACGGTTTCGGCGCTGACCTACCTCGGAGCCGCGGCCGCGCTGTGGGCGTGCGCCGACGGACTGGTCAGCTTCCGGCACCTGGCGATCATGCAGGTGGCCAACACCTTTGCTGCGACGACGACACCGGCCGGCGTGGGCGGTCTGGCCCTGAGCACCCGCTTCCTGCAGAAGGGCGGGCTGAGCACGCTGCGTGCGACGGCCGCGGTGGCCCTGCAGCAGACCGTGCAGGTGATCGTGCACGTGCTGCTGCTGATTGTGTTCACGACCGCCGCGGGCGCACGGGCGGACCTGTCGCACTTCGTTCCGTCGGCGACCGTGCTGTACCTGATCGCGGGCCTGGCGTTCGGTTTGATCGGTGGGTTTTTGGCGGTTCCGAAGCTGCGGCACTGGCTCGCGACGGCCGTGCGGCCGCGGCTCAAGGAGGTGACCGACGATCTCGTCGATCTGGCCAAGGAGCCCAAGCGGCTCGGCCTGATCGTGTTGGGCGCGGGGGGAACGACTCTCGGTGCCGCACTCGCGCTGTGGGCCAGCGTCGAGGCGTTCGGCGGGACCACCTCGTTCGTCACGGTCACCGTCGTCACGATGATCGGTGGGACGCTGGCGTCGGCGGCCCCGACGCCCGGCGGCGTCGGCGCGGTCGAGGCCGCCCTCATCGGTGGTCTGGCCGCGTTCGGGTTGCCTGCCGCGATCGCCGTGCCCGCGGTGCTGCTCTACCGGGTGTTGACGTGCTGGCTGCCCGTTTTCGTGGGGTGGCCCGTCATGCGCTGGCTCACCAAGCACGACATGATCTAGCGGGCGTCACCGCGGACCGAGGCGTTGGCGCGGTGCATGTCGGCGGCGAGCCGTTCCATCAGATCCCGCAGCGGGGAATCCGGCAACTGCGCACCGGCCTCGAAGCTGTCGCTGAGGTCCAGGCCCGCGCGGGCGCACTCCATGAGCGTCCACGGGATTCCGGTGTCTCCGACATCCAGGTGCTCGCGGATGGTGTCGACCGTCCGCAACTGCAGGCGGTCCATCTCGGCAACGGTCGACACGATGCGGTGCTCGTGACGGGCGCGCGCGACAGCTTGGCGTTCCGGGGCGCCCCGCGTGTCGCATCCGACCGCAACGCCTCCGTCGGCTTGCACGATGAAACCGTCGGCGGTGGCCGTCGCCTCCGCGTCGAGCTTGTCGGATTCCAGCGTCTGCATGCCGTCGATGCAGTCGGTCACCGTCGTCAGCGCCGCCATCACGCGGTCGGCGAGTTGCTCGCGACGCGGCTCGGCCCGGTCTCCTGCCTCGCGGTCGGCCAGCCCCTTCACCAAACCCCGCCGCGCGCACGTCGCTGTCCTCGACGTTTCCGACATTGAAAGCACGGGAAAGACGTGGGGCGGCCCGGTGATCGCCAGCAGTCGGTCGAACTCGACCACCAGATCCTCGACCTGGCTGCGCGGGAGCAACGGGTTGCGGGCCATCTCGCGGTACCGCCGCTCGGTGTCGGCATCGGTGGCCGAGGGATCCTCGTCCATGTCTTCACGGTAGCCGCAGGTGATTCGGCGCACGCGACGCGACGATGAAGTGGGATGATCATCAGTCATGGAGCGCGTCGACCTCACCGAACTGGTCAACCGCGCCGACGGCACTCTCGCCGACATCGGCAAACTCCGGGCCGAGGTTGCCGCGAACATCCGGGCCACCACCGACGCCATCGTCGCCAAAACCCTGCAGTCCGCGCCCGTCGACAGCGTGCGCGCCTATCTCACGCGTGGCGCCCGGCTCGGTGGTCTGGCCAACTCCCCGCAGTACCGCACCGTCGCCGATATCCAGTCGGTGCCGGCCCGGGCACTCACCCAGGTGCCGGGCGTCGACATCGCCACCGCCCAGGCGGTGCAGGCCGCGGCCCAAGCCAAGGCCGACCACCTCCGCGGCGGCGTGCGGCCGCGGTTGACCCCCGAGCGCGACACCGAGCTGGTCGGCAATCTGCTCGCGCTGAGCAAGGCCGACACATCCGTCAAGCAGCTGCGGCGGCTGCTGCCGCGGCTGCGCACCCGGGCCGCGGCGCCCCAGCCCGCGGCCGCCGACGCGGATGCCCCCGATGCTGCGGTCGCGAAGGTCGGCGAACTGATCGACCGCATCGAAGAAGCCCGCCAACCCGCATCGGACGTGTGGGCCGAATACCGCCGCGACCCCACCGGCGTCGACACCCTGCTCGGCGAATTCGCCTCGGGGACCACCATTGTGGATGCCCAGCAGGGATTCGTCGGCGCCGAGGTGACGGCGCAGGCCGAGCATGTGTCGCTCGATCGGTCGCTGCTGCGCACCCAGCTGCGCGGGTATCAGGCATTCGGGGCGCAGTACGCGTTGGCACGTCAACGCGTACTGCTCTGTGACGAGCTCGGGCTCGGCAAGACGCTGCAGGCCCTGGCGGTCGCCGCGCATCTCGCCGCGGCCGAGAAGATGCGGCACGTGCTGGTGATCTGCCCGGCCAACCTCGCCATCCACTGGGTCAACGAAACCGTCAAGCACACCGCTTTGACGCCGATCGAAATCCGCGGCAGCCAGAGCGAGGAACGCCTGGCCGAGTGGGAGGCCAAGGGCGGGGTCGCGATCGTCACCTTCGCCACGCTGGTGCGGATCACGCTCAAGGTGCGTCCCGGTCTGGTGATCGTCGACGAGGCGCATCTGCTGCGCGATCCGAAATCGGACCGGGCCCGCGCGGTGCGCAACGTGCTCACCTCCGAGAACCGCATCATGTTCCTGACCGGAATCCCGATGCACGGCCGCATCGACGGTTTCCGCAACCTGGTCGACTACCTGCAACCAGAAGTGGCCGCATCGGTGGCGCCCAATGCCGGCCTGCGGGGGTCGATCGGGTTCCGCCGCGCAGTAGACCGCGTGTATCTGCGCCGCGATTTCCGTGACGTGATCGACGAACTTCCGCTGCGCGTCTCGACCGAGGAATGGGTCAGGTTCGGACGGTCAGACCGGGAACGCTATCGGCGCGCGGTCGGCAGCGGTAACTTCACCGCGATCCGGCAGGGCGCGTGGCCGTCCGGGTCCCCCGAGCCGGCCGCCAAGCTCGACCGCCTGATCGAGTTGACTGCCGAGGCCCACATCAACGGCGCCCGGGTCGTGGTGTTCTCCCAATTCGTGCCGGTACTCGAGGTGATCCGGAAAGCCCTGCCCAGCAACGTGTTCGGCCCACTCGACGACACAGTGCCCGATCCCCGGGCGGTGATCGCCGAGTTCGCCGCCCACCACGGGCCTGCCACACTGCTGGCCCAGGTCGACTGCGGAGCCCTCGACCTGCGCAAGGTTCCGGCGCCGCTCGTCGTCATCCTCACCGAACCGCAGTGGCGCCCGCAGGTGGAACGCCAGATCATCGGGCGTACCCAGCGCATCAGCGAGCTGCCCACCGTCCGGGTGTACCGGCTGCTGGCCAGGAGCAGCATCGACGAGCCGATCCGCCGCCTCGCGCAGAGCCGCGACGAGGCCCCGCCCCATCAGGATCAGCTGGTGCGCGCCGAGCAGTCCCGACTCAGCAGATAGGGCAGCCCGCCCCGTCAATGTCGTTGCTATGAATCAGTATTCGGCGATCTCAGCACATCGGCGTGCCCGTTGCGCCTGCACCAACTCACGATGTAGCGGGCGTGCAGGCCGCACCACCGGTAGACGGCGGGCAACGTCAACGGCAGATCAGGATCGTGCTCACCACGCTGGACGATGATCGGCCCGAGATAGTGGGCGGTGACCTTGTTCGCGGTGTTGACCGCAACGCCCGCGGCCGCGGCCAGCGTGACGCCGTCAGTGCCCCGCCCCGCCGCGATCGCCCCGGCCAAACGTCCGGCCGTCTGCCCTTTGCGGCTGCGGAATGCCTCATACAGAGGAGGTTTGCGCGACGCGGGCACAGCAGCGATGTGTCGCCGGCCCACCGCGGCGTCGCGGACAAGCGTAGAAAGCTCTGCGGCACCAACAGACTTGGGAAACACCGCGGCGATCTCCGGACGCAACCTGGCCTCGTCCAACAGGTCGAATTCGATCGTGTGTCCCTGGGTCGCCAGGATCACCGGCGCCGGACGGTCTGCGGCACGCAGGATGTCGAGCACGTCGAGGCCGTCGAAGCTGTACTCCAGATCGGGGTGGTTCCACACCAGGTCGGCGATCACGACGTCGAAGCGAACCCTGCCGGCAACCTGTCGGCGGACATCGTCACGGTCCAACGCCTCTTCCACCGCGCCGCTCGGGAACGCGTTGACCAGCGCGGGCGTGATGATGCGAGCCAGCGGCGATGCCACCAGGATTCGAGGACTGCGGTCCATGATGAATCCTCCTACGCCCGGCAAGATCTTGCCCGAAGTTCTCGGTTTTTGACGTTTGCCGAACTCCAAGTCTGGCAAATAGGTGTAAAGATCACCTGCTTTTTCCTGTCGTCCGAACGGACGATAAAACCAAGTTTCAGGTTGAGAGGTGTCACGGATTTGTCTGATCTCGATATGACACCTGCGGTCCAACCCGAACTGGCGCCCCGCGAAGTCGAGGTGCTCGTCGCCTGGTTCCACACCGAAAGCAAAGAAGCGGTCGCCCGCCAATTGCACATCGCGCCCACCACAGTCCGCACCCACCTGCAACGGGTGCGAGCAAAGTACGCCGCGGTCGGGCGGCCTGCGAAAACCAAGGCCGCCCTCGTCGCGCGGGCCATACAGGACGGCCTGATCCACATCGACGATCTGTGAGCAGTCGGCTCGCCATTGTCATCCGTTGGACTGACAGTCAATCGTGGCACCAGATGGTGTGATTGGGTGGCATCGCCCGTGCCACACACAGCCTGCCCGAGGAGGTCCGTATGGGAGTGGTCGGCGCCGATGTCGATCAGATGCGAACCCTGGCACGCACGCTGCAACACGCCGCCGACCGCCTGGAGGCGGCATCGACCGCGGTGACCGGCTCACTGTCGGCAGTGCCCTGGCGTGGCCCCGACGCTGAGCGCTACCGGTCGCAGTGGCACGGCCAGTCCCGCGCGACGATGCGCAGTGTGGCGGGCGCACTGCGGGACGCCGCGAGCACCGTCGAACGCAATACCGGTGAGCAGGAACACGCCAGCGCCGCAGCGGGTTCGGCCATGGCCAAGTCGGCGCTGCAGGTCCTGCCCGGCGCGTTCGACCAGCAGCCCCTCAACCCGCTCGTCGGCATCCGGGATTTCCTCAATTCGAATGCGGTGTGGCCCATCACGTGGGGAACTCTGCTCGGCCGATACGACGAAGTCGGCGCCATTCCCCTCCTGGATGCGCTCGGACTCGCCGGGGATACCCGGCTGACGCCGGAGGAGAAGATCGGTGAGGCAGGCGATTCGCTGATCGACCTTGCCGGCGGACTGCTCAAGGGCACCGACACCCCGGTCGGCTACCTCTCGGGTGTGGCGCTGTCGCAATGGCGTGACGTCGCCGAGCAGGCTGCGCAGGCCGACTTCAGCGCCGGCGGCGTCAAGACCGTCACCGACTACATCGCCTCGGACCCCGGCGGCGCCTTCGACGCCGCCAAGGACGCCGTCGTCGGCTACGTGCCGAAATTGTTCTCGAATCTGGTTCCCTGGTAGAGAGGCCGATCCTGCGTGGATGACACCGCACTGCTGACCGACGACGAGATCGTCGCGCTCTGCGCCGCCGACGGGCGGCCGTGGCCCATCGGGCTGAGCACCGTGGCCGCGACGCCCGAGGAGTTCGCGCGGGCGGGCATGCGCGGCATGCGTTCGCTGATGGTGCGCCGGCTGGCTCGGGCCGACGCGGACCGCCCTGGCATGCGCCCGCACGAGATGATCGCTGACGACGTCGCGGCATTCCTGGACTCGACGCATCGCATCGGCGCGTATATCGCTCCGGCGTCGGATCATTCAGTTCTGGGCGGCGCATCGGTGACCGCTGCACAGACACCCGACGGCTGGGTGGTGGACACCACGACGGCAGCCGGTGTCCACGCCTTGCGTCCGGCATCCGCCGACGACGCCGCGGCGGCCGTCCTCGGGCTCGCTCAACAGACCTATGCCGGAACGGCTTTCACTGATGACGACGAGCGCGCGGCGTGGGTGTGTGTCATCCGATACAGATCCGATCTCCTCGCGGTCGGTTACGGATCGGTCAGCGGCACGGTCGACGGGAAGCCCGCCGAGCGGTGGGATCCCGAGGCGATGCGCACCATCTTCGGGGCGCCCTGACGATCACCCGTCATCTCGGTACCACGACATGGCGGATCAGCACCCACACCAGACGACCTGAAGTCACCACCTCGGCGCAGCCGGCGGACTCCAGGTCGGCGGCCAACTGCGGGTCGTCGGCCATCCCCTCGCAGACGATACTGACGCTGACCTCCGAATCCGTGCTGTTGACCACAAGCCGTATCGACGCGGGTGCGGCCTTCACGATCCGCGCCAAAGGCATGAGCAGCGTATCGATTTCGTCAGTTTCCAGTACCGGAAGGGTGCCCGCCAGGTCGATCGCCACGTCGATGCCGGACGACTCGGCGGTATCGACCAGCCGGCGGACCTGTCGCATGAGCGGGTGATCGAAGGTCGCCTCCTGGTCGAAAAGAGCGCGCAGCCGGCGAGATTCGGCACGCGCCGCGCGCTGCAGATCAGCGTCGGCGCTGCCGGCCCCGCTCAACTGACGCAGCAGCGGCAACACGTTGTCGACCAACCTGGCATACCGCCGCTGATACTCGTCACGCACTGCCCGACTCACCCGCTCCACGGCGACGAGCCGGTGATGCGCATCGGTCTCGGCATGTGCCTCGGCGGCAGCGCCCCGTACCAGACCGTTGAACAGCAGCGCAAACAACTGGACCGCGAGAATGCTTGCCGTCCCGAGACCGATGTTCACCAATAACGCCCAGTCCGGTCGACAGATCAGCTCGGCGACCGCCCCGAGCGTCCAGAACCCGACCAGGACAGCCGCGCCACGGCGGGTTGACACACCCAGCAGCAGCGGCAACGCGCACCAGCCGATCGCGTTCTGCGCCCAATGCGCGTAACCGCCAACCAATTCCGGTGGCAGCAGCAGAGGCTGCAGGACCGTCACAAGCATCAGAGCGCCGACTGCCGGCCGCGCGAAAGCCCAATACCCACGCACGATCCCGGGCACGGCGGTCAGCACCGCCCCGGCAGCGAGCAGGCTGAGAACAACGTCGGCCACACGCCCGCCGCCGGTCAGTTCGGCCTGTGGCACCGCGAACGCGAGATTCGCCAACGCGTAGCCCGTGAGGGCCAACCCGTATCGGATGCGCACGCGATCGATCAACCGATCCGGATCGGATACCGCCGGCTGCGCGTCGAGCTCGTCAGCGGCTTGTGGCCACCGCAATTCGATCGACGTGCCCGCCCCCGGTGACGACGTGATCTGCGCCTGCCCGCCGGCCCGGGCCATCCGGTCGATGATCGAATCCGTCACGCCGTGTCCGCTGCGGGGAACGTCGGGGTTGAACCCGACGCCGTCGTCCATGCACAGCAGGGCGTTGGGAGAGACGCTGATTCTCAACAGATTCGCCTCGGCATGCCGGTCCACATTGTTCATCACCTCCCGCGCCGCGGCGAGCACGAGCCGCCCGGTCTCACCCGGGAGCCAGACTGCACCCAACCCGTCGAACTCGACAGGCGTCACCAAATGCCCGGCCGCATCGCGTAGTTCGCCGACCAGCTCGAGGCGTTCCGGCGGCGCGATCCACGGACCATGTTGCAGGAGTTGAAGATCGCGGCGGGCCTGAGCGGAGAGCCGCTCGGGCGATGCGATCGCGCCCTGCCCGACCATCAGCAATGTCGAGGCCGCCGTATCGTGCAGCAAGGCCAGTTGCTCGCGATCGAATTCCCAGACCGCGTCATTGACCTGCTGAACCAGCTCGGCCGCGCGTCGCCCGGCCCGGGCCTGGCCCACCGCATCGGCGACTCGCAGCACCATCAGCCGAATCAGCGCAGACGTCGACCACTGCAGAGCGAAGTAGTACAGCGCCGCCACCGCCGTGACATGGCCCCACCCCACGACGTGAGCGCTCCCCCATGCATAGCCGGCGGCCACGGCGAGCGTGATGGGCAGGCTGACCCGAGCCGGCACCGAAACCGCGAAACTGATCACAGCTGTACCCGCAATCGCCTGTGGCGCACTGTTGGTCAGATAGAAGTACGGATCGGGCGCCAGCATCGGAATCGCCGCGCAGACTACGAGCACCAGCAGGAAGTCGACAGCCAGGGCGGCACGGCCGTGCGAGCGGGTGGCGATTCGGTAAGCCGACCACATCGCCACGATCACCAGCACCCAAGTTCCTGTGGGCAACCGTGCCGACGCCGGGTCGGCGAGGGTCACCAGCGCTACCACCAGACCCACGCAATTGCGCATCAGCAGCCCGACGGTGGCGGCGCGGCGCATCAAGTGACGCCGCGGAGCATCGGTCTGCAGCTGTGCCGCCGCTCCGTCCGATGCCACCATGAGAAGAACATAGATCGATTAGACTGACGTGCAAATCCCCCACCCGCATAGAGGTTTCGGTGCCCGACACAGCGACGCCACAACCCGCCAGCAGTCCCCCGCCCGTGACGGTCGCGGTGATCGATGACCACGATGTGGTGCGCGCCGGCATCGAAGCGTGGTGCGTGAATGCGGTCCCGCCGATTGAGGTGACCGGCTGCTTCAGCACGCCGGCCGAGTACTTCGCGCAGGCCACCGACCCCCCAGAACCGGTCGACGTCGTGCTCCTCGATCTCCAGATCGACGGCGGCAAGCCAGAATTCGACACGTTGCGCACATTGTCCGAATCCGGTCAGCGGGTGGTGGTGTATTCACATCTGACAGCCGACGAAGTCATCCTGACCTCACTGGACCTCGGCGCCGTCAGTTATCTGACCAAGACCGAGGGCAAACGTCATCTCATCGACGCCATCCACGCCGCGCAGTCCAGCACGCCCTATGTGGCACCCCGCATGGCCAAAGCCCTTCTCAACGACACCCGCCTCGGCCGGATCAGCTTGTCGGAACGCGAAAAAGAAGTCCTCATCGCCTGGTTCCAAACCGAGAGCAAGGAACTCGTCGGCAAGCGGCTCTACATTTCGCCGACCACCGTGCGCACCCATCTGCAGCGGGCGCGGGCGAAGTACGCGGGCGTCGGGCGGCCCGCCCCCACCAAGTCAGCGCTGCTGGCACGAGCCATCGAAGACGGCATCCTCAGCCTGAACGACCTGTCCTAGTCGTCGCGTTCGGCGCGTTGCGCCCCACCATAAGTGGTGCCTGCGGCGAACCGCCTGGTCGACTCGGCCAGCACCTGGGCCACGCGATCGTGAGCTGAATCCGTTGCGCTCGAAGCGGTCTGCGGCCGGGCGATCCGGATGGTGGCGGATTCGACGACCGGAGGCGCCGGGTGTTCGGCAGCCGGGACCGGTTGTTGCTCAATGGTTCGGATGCGCTCATTTCTGGCACCGGCCACAAGCGGAATCACCAGCAGAGCAAGCGCCAGCACACACAGAGTCACATCGAAGGTGCTGGTGATCTGCTGCGACAGGGTGTTGCCGTACACACTGTTGATATCGGACGCGTTGAGCGGCTGAACCCGTGGCACAAGCGCCTGCCCGACGATGACTCTCGACACCGTCAGCACGAACAGGATGCCGAACAGCAGAGGCATCACCAATCGTGGTGCCGCGCTTGAAGAGTTGTGGTTGATGAACAACCACATCGCCAGCACCGCGACCACCAGATCGAACGCCATCAATGCGGTGCTGTTGTACGGCGGGGCCGGCAGATCCAGCACCGAGGTCGACATCAGGTCGATGATCCGGAGCACCGCAGAGCCGCCACACCAGACAGCGATGAGCAGCAGGCACTTTCGCGCCGCACCGCGCCACTGGTCACCCGAGACAGACGCACCGAGCACGGTGCTGGTGCCGACGATCGCCGCGGCAGCCGCCCACGCCAGATATCCCTCGAACCCGACACCCGCGGTGGAAGTGTTCTGGGCGATGCCGTGGAATGCATCCAGGTCGCGACCCACCGGCAGGATCCACACCAGCGCTCCGCCGATCATGACCGATGACCCGAGCAGCACGGTGGCCAGCCGCGATACCGCCACCCCCGACATGAGCCAACGGGCGGCAATCACGATGGGCGCCAGCGCAACCACGCCGTACAGCAGCGCGGCAACGGCGACGACGAGGTTCTGCATCCCGGTATCTGCATTGCCGATCTCCGGCACCACGAATCGCGTGCGCCAATACAGGTTGAACGCGAACGCCCCGGCGGCCAGTACGAGCGACGCGATACCGATGACCCGCGACGTCCTGGCGCCGAACGATTCGTCCTCGGTTCCGGTGATGCTCGGCTGGGCGGCCAGCAGTGCCCCCGCCGTTCCCAGCCACGCACCCGGGCCGATACCCGGCGGGAGCGTGCCGGTGCCTCCATCGGAGACCGACTGGACGACGGTGACCGCCACAAATCCCACTGTCGCAAGGAGATACGGCACATTGAGCAGCAACCGCAGCCGATCCCGCGCAGCCAGGGCGCCGACGTGGCTGCACACCACCGCAGCCAACGACAACACCGTGACCACTGCCAGTAGGCCGAACACCCAGCCCGGTGTCGCCGCGATCCCCACGCCGCAAGAGATGCTCCACGGCAGCAGCAGGCCGGCGATCACGAGGATCCCGGCGAGCGCGTCCCGGATGAGATTGGCCCGATCCATCGCAGCGTTGGTAGCGAACACCGTTGTCGCGGCTTCGGCTTGATGATGTGTAGGCACAGGCTCTAACCCGATCCCGATCCGAACAGTCCGCCCCCATTGCCGCCGAACGGCAGCTGCGGCAGCAGTGGGATCTGCGGCAACAGTGGCACGGAGGGCGCGGACGGGGCTTCGGGAACCGGTACGGATGGGGCGGCCGGCGCCGGGACGTTGAACACCGGTATGGGCAGCTTGAAAACCGGTTCGGGCACCGACACCGGAGGCTCAGGAACCGATACGGGCGGATCAGGAATCTTGACCTGAGGCACCTGAATCGGCGCGTCCGGAATCTTCACCTGAGGCACCTGAATCGGCGCATCCGGAATCTTCACCTCGGGGACGGACACATCCGGTACGGGTGCCTTCACGACCGGCTTCGGCGACAGATCCGGCAGCGGCAGCAGGTTCGGGAGCTGCGGGGTCACATCGGGTTTCGGCGACAGGCCGGGCAGCGGCAACACGCCGGGCAACTGTTGCGGCACGTCCGGCTTGGGCAGCACGTCGGGAAGCCCAGCGGTGACGTCGGGTGTCGTGCCGAGCGCCGGCTTGACCGTACCGGGCGCGACACCGGCGGGATTCGGCAATACGGCACCAAGATCGGGTATGGCGCTACCGAAAATAGGTGCGCCACCCGATTTTCCGTTCGGAGCGGGCGCCGGAAGCGCCTCGATCACCTTGGTGTCGGGCGGCAGCACTTGCGCTGCGTCGACCCCGGTTTTGCCGGTTTGGAATATCTCAGCGGGGATGGCGCCGGCGTTCGAGACCGCCGACTTGGGCTGGTCGGTGCTGAACAGCGCGCCACGATTGCTCGGTACAGCGGCAACCAGCCCAAGGTCTTTGAGGCCTAGGCCGTTGTTGGGGTTGACCATGTCGGTCAGAGGTACGACGCGGCTGACATCCTGAGCGGCCTCGACGTTCTTTGCCGGGTTCTCCTGCATGTTGCCGAGCACCGACAGCACCTGGGTCATGTCGACCTTCGACAGATCGGGGATCAGCCGTGGCACGAAATCCGGGACCGCCTGCGGGATATCGGGGGTGAGCGGATCCGGCGGAACGGGCACCAGGGCTTGCGGGTCGGGAACACCCACAGTTCCGTCCCGGTAGATCTGAATCACCCTGGGTACCACGGCGTCAGCGCCGTTTCCGGACAAATTCAACGCCTTGGTCTGGAAGGTCCGCACGCCACCGGTGTCCACCCCGGGCGGCGGGGTGTTCTCGATGGCGGTCCAGTTCGGGCCGTCGGGAGTGACGCCCTGGCCCGGGGTCACCGGAAAGTACTTGCCCGGCACCGTTTCGTCCTGCATCCGGATGGCCTGTTGAGTGGCGGTGGGCCGGATGCTGATGGCCACGCTGACGGCCAAGGCGGCGAATCCGACCACCACGACGGCGGCTACCGTGCTGCCCAGCAGCAGCATCTTGGGACGCGGCGCCGCGGCGGTGGCGCCGTCGTCTTCTACTTCCTCGGGGTCGATCGCACTCAGCGGCCGCATCGGGGTCTGCAGCGGAACATCGGTGTCGGCATACTCGAAATCAGTGTCGAGGCCGCCGGTGTCGTCGACCTCCGAGTAGGCCAATTGCTGTGCCTGCGGGCTGAGCATCGTCTCTGCTGCGTCCAATTCGATGTCGGGCAGAGCAGCGGCGGCCGAAGGCAGTGACAGGGCGGCCAACGCCGCCCCGCGCGCCAAGATGAATTCAGGCTCATCGGGAAATCGCAAGGGAACCGTCGATGCCGCACCGACTTCGGTGGCCCACTGTGAAGCGGCCGGCTCCCCCAGCACGATCACACTCGTCGCGCCGCCGGGCTCCTCACTGAACCGCTCGAGCAGGGTCCGGTAGGCCGAGGCGTGATCGTCCTGCCGAATCGGTTCTACCGCGATGAGCGAGGTGGTGTCGGTATCGGAATCGACGATGGACAGCGCGGCCGTATCGCCCTCCGATGACAGCGAGGCGACCGTTTCGCCTGCCGCCAGCGACCGCACGGCAGCGATCAGCGCATCGGGGCGGGCCACCGCGGTCACATCCGTCATATCGGCGTCAACGAGGGCATTGACCAGCGTCTTCGCCTGCTCGGGGTCGCTGTCACAGATACGCGTGGCCACGACGCGGTGACCGGACTCGGCCAGCATGCGGTCGGTGGACACCAATGTGGAGACCAGTGCGCTGACGGGCTCGGCGCTCAGATCGACGGACGATTGGTCGATGACGTCGTGCGGCGCCGCCGCGTCGAGGAGCGCGATCCGCGCGTCGGCACCGACAACGGACACCCCGAGCATGACGTCCATCTAGCCCACCTCATTCATCAGGCTGCCGACCCAAACAGCACCGCCTTTGCTGGCGCGCGTGCTCACTGTAAACGCCAGGTCACGAACCGGCATCACCAACCTCCAAATAACTGCGCAGCGATCCTCACACCCGTACCTGGTTGCCGGATATCGGCCGTTCGGACGACGGCCCCGCCCAACCGCCGGGACGGGGAAGCGCGGCAGGCGTCGCCACGACGGCCAACAGGTGACAAATTGTTGCGTTGGGAAATATCGAGTTCGGTTAGACCACACCGGAAAGCGGAGTATCCCCCTCATCCGGGTCGCCTCGGTGTCGAAATTTGCCAACCGTCGACCCCGTCCACGGGGTTCGAGGGCTGGACATTCATACGATCGGCCGACAACGATTCGCTATCCGATCCGGCCGCCGGACATTACTGTTTCCTCAACCGATCACCCTGCCCGAGGCCTCCGGCGTCCGGAAGGCAGGCCTGTCGGTGTTGCCAGAACGGGCCACCCCGGCCCGCAACCACCCAAGGCCCGGGCCGAACGGAGATGGTCGATGCCAGGACAGCCGGCGAACGGTGCCCGGGTCGACTGCCCGAATTGCGGCTCTGCCCTGGCGGTCAATGCGCGCTTCTGCGGTACCTGTGGCCACACCGTGCAGATCCGCAGCAGCGTCCCGAATGACCCCTGGCCGCGACAGCCCACGGCGCCGGCCCCGGTCGATCGGGTGCAACCCGCCGGTCGCGGGGTCAGGTGCAGCGCGTTCCTGCTCGATATCGCCGCGATGATCAGTCCGGCGCTGCCGCTTGCCATTACGGGCGCGGCCCTCGGTGTGGCGGAGGTGATCTACATCGTCGTGCCAGTGGCGTTCGTGGCGGTCTGGGCCTGGCTGCAGATCCGCCAGGGGCTCACGGGGAACACCTTCGGAAAGTCGATGATGGGGCTGCGGGTGGTCCGGGCCACCGACAACAGGCCACCGGGCCTGGGGCCCTCGATCCAACGCAGCCTGATCTTCGTGGCGACGTGCGGGCTGGCCGCGCTTCCCGTACTGGTGCACCGAGCCGGGTTGCACGACCGGGCCAGCGGGCTTGCGGTGCTCGATGTGACGACGGGGGCAAACCCGCTCGGTCCGCGCCGGCAGCCGGCGCTGCGACGCTCCACGGATCGGGGACTCAACCAGGTTCGTTCGCCAATACCGCACCCCGTATCGAGGCGAGGTTAGATGCAGGCCAAATTCATTCTGCGCCGCGCCGATGGGAGCAGTGCGCAGGTCGCCATCACAGCTGACGCCACGGCATCGGTGTCAGATCTGGCCCACGCGCTCGTCGTCAGTGACCCCGATCAACGCAAGCGCCCGCCCAGCGGTGGTCTCACCCTCAAACTCGAAGACGCGGCGTTCGACAACAGCGCCGCCGGAAGACTTCTCGACCCCGGGCGCAGCCTCATCGACTCCGGTCTGCGATCAGGTTCAACCGTCAGCGTGTCCGCGGTGTCGCGGGTCGCACCGCGCAGGCGCCGGGGGCGGGCGGTGGCGGTTCTGCGGGTGCTGGACGGTCCCGACGCCGGGCTCGAATTCCCTCTGCCATCGGGCAATTCGTCAGTGGGTACCGGAATCACCAACGACGTGGCACTCACCGACCACGGGATCGCTGACGTGCACGCCGCGATCACCGTCGGGGAAAGCATCGAGATCGTCAACCTCGCTGGGCCGTCCGGCATTCGGATCGGCGGTCAGCCCGTGCAACGGGCTGACGTGGGCGCGACGGATGTCGTGCAACTAGCAGGTACGTCCGTCGCCGTGCTACCTACCGTGCGTCCGGGTACGACGCAAACCGACAGTGTCGCCATCGAATTCAACCGCTCACCGCGCGTCGTCGCCCGGTTCGACGAGCAGGAATTTGCCGCACCGAAGCCACCTCAGCGCCCCGAACCGGCCCATCTGCCGGTCATCTCGCTGGTCGCGCCGCTGATCATGGGTGTGGTGCTGTTCGCGGTGAGCCGCAGCCTGCTTGCCGTCGCGTTCATCGCGCTCAGTCCCCTGCTGATGCTCGGCATGTATATCGACACGCTGCTGCAGAGTCGCAAGAATCAGCGTCAGGAGTTACAGCGGTTCGGCGATGCCCTGCGAGCGCTGGCGGCCGATCTGACCGACACCCAGCGGGTCGAGCGCGCGGTGCGGCTCAGTGAGGCACCGTCGCTGGACCAGGTCGTCGAGGCGATCCACCGACTGGGCCCCCTGCTGTGGACCCACCGTCCGGAGCTACCCGGCTTTCTCAACGTGCGACTCGGTCTCGGAGACGCGCCGTCGCGGTGCCGTATCCAGTTGTCCGACATCGAGAACGCCGAAGCGAAGTACGCCGGGCAGCTCACCGAGTTGCGCGACGAGTTCGCAACGGTCACCGACGTGCCCATCGTGGCAGACCTCCGGGAATCCGGGGCACTGGGCATCTGCGGCACGCGTGGCGTCGTCGACGGGGTGGCCCGCGGAATCATCATGCAACTCGCCGGGCTGCATTCCCCTGCCGACCTGACGATCACCGCATTCGGCTCGCCGCAATCCAGAACGTCCTGGGAGTGGCTCGAATGGCTCCCGCACACCGGTTCGGTGCACAGCCCGTTGTCCGGCAACCATCTCACCGACAGCCTGGGCGGCGGCCAGGCACTGATGTCACGACTCGAGGAGCTGGTCAGACAGCGCCGCAGCGGTGAATCATCGGGGCCCGCATATGTTTTCGGCGGTCTCGACCAGCGCAGCGGCGACGACTCCCGGGCCCCGTCCATAACTCCGGCCGTGGTCGTCCTGGTCGAGGACACCGCACCCATCGACCGTTCCCGGCTGACCCGACTGGCCGAGCAAGGCGGCGCGGTCGGCGTGCACATCATCTGGGTCGCGACCCAGGTGGCCGGCCTGCCGGCCGCGTGCCGGACCTTCCTGCTCGTCGAGAACGAGTCGGCGGGCGCGACAGTCGGGCAGGTGCGTCACGGCCGGCACACGTTTCCGGTGGCCTGCGACAGCATCGAGATCGCCGACGCACGGCAGGTCGCTCTGCTGCTCGCACCGGTCGTCGATGTAGGCGCGGCAGTCGAGGACGAAACCGACCTGCCCCGCTCGGTGTCCTATCTGACGCTGGCAGGCACCCGGATGGCGTCGGAACCGGCTGCCATTGCCCAGCAATGGCTTTCCAACGACTCGGTGCTGATCCGCACCGGTGAACCGCACCCACGCAGCGGGCCCGCCGCCGGGTTGCGGGCTCTGGTGGGCTCCAGCGGCTCGGCCGAGGTGTACCTCGATCTGCGGGAACACGGCCCGCACGCCCTGGTCGGTGGTACCACCGGCTCCGGTAAGAGCGAGTTCCTGCAGTCGTGGATCATGGGCATGGCAGCCGCACACAGCCCGGATCGGGTCAGCTTCCTGCTGGTCGACTACAAGGGCGGCACAGCCTTCGCCGACTGCGTGCAGTTGCCACATACGGTCGGCCTGGTCACCGACCTGTCCCCGCACCTGGTGCGGCGCGCGCTGACGTCTCTGGGCGCCGAGATCCGCCGCCGCGAGCATCTCCTGAACACCAAGCGCGCCAAAGACTTGATCTCGCTGGAGCAGACCGGCGATCCGGATACCCCGCCGGCTCTGGTGATCATCGTCGACGAGTTCGCCGCGCTGGCGTCCGAGGTGCCCGAATTCGTCGACGGCGTCATCGACGTGGCCCAGCGCGGCCGATCACTCGGGCTGCATCTGGTCCTGGCGACGCAGCGCCCGGCGGGTGTCATCAAAGACAATCTGCGCGCCAACACCAATCTGCGGATTGCCCTGCGCCTCAACGATATCGATGACTCGCTGGACGTCATCGACGATCCGTTGGCCGCGCATTTCCCACCCGAGATCCCCGGCCGGGCGGTGGCCAAGACCGGCCCCGGCCGGTTGACCACGTTCCAGGCCGCCTACGTCGGTGGGTGGACCAGCGATCAGGCCGAGCAGGCGCCGATCGACATCTGGGAGTTCGTGTTCGGGCGACGCAGGCCCTGGCACAACCCGACCGCGGCCCAGGCTGCTCGGCGGCCCTCCGGGCCGACCGACATCGCCCGCGTGGTGAGCACCATCGGTGCGGCCGCTGCGCAGCTGCGCATCCCGCCGCCGCGTAAACCGTGGTTGCCCCCGCTGGGCGACACCTATGCGTTGGAAGAGCTTGTCCGGCAGGACAACAGCGGTGCGGTCGTGATCGGCAAGTGCGACGCCCCTACCGAGCAGGCCCAACCTCTCGCGATCTTCTCTCCGGATGAGTCCGGGAACATGGCCATCATCGGCACCGGCGGCGCGGGCAAGTCGACCGCCCTTCGGACACTGGCCATCTCGGCCGCGCTCAACCCCAACGACGGGCCCGTGCACGTCTACGCCCTCGACTTCGCCTCCGGCAGCTTGCGGATGCTCGAAGCCCTGCCGCATGTGGCCGCCGTCGTCAACGCCGATGACGAGGAGCGCATCGGCCGGGTGCTGCGTCGGCTCACCGCGCTGCTCGACGAGAGGTCACGCAAGTTCGCCAGGGTCAACGCATCGACCATCACCCAGTACCGCGAGCTGGCCAACCCGAGCGAACCCCGCATCCTGCTGCTGGTCGACGGCATCGGGCCCTTCCGCGACCAGTACGAACACATATCGCACACACCGTTTTTCAGCATGCTCAGTCAACTGGCCTCCGACGGCCGCATGCTCGGCGTCCACGTCGTCATCACCGCGGACCGCCCGGCCGCGATCCCGTCGTCATTGGCTTCGACTATGCAGCGGCGGCTGGTCCTGCGGTTGGCGTCAGATGACGACTACGTTCTGACCGGGGTTCCCACGGATATCCTCTCGGCCAAATCCCAACCGGGCCGGGCGATCACCGAGGGTGTGGAGATCCAGCTCGGCGTGTTCGGCGGGGATGCCAATGTGGCCGTACAGGCACGGGCCATCGAGCAGTTGTCCGAACGGATGCGGCAGCGCGGGTTCATCCCGCCCGAACCGGTCGAACGGCTCTCGGAGCACATCGAACTCGATGCGCTTCCGGCGACGACCGCCGCAGGAACCGCTGTGGTCGGTGTCGCCGACGAATCCCTGGCACCCATCGGCATCACCCCCGCCGGTGTGCTCATGGTGACCGGGCCGCCCGGCAGCGGACGCTCGACCGCGCTGGTGACGCTGGCGCAAGCGGTGCGCAGGCAGCATCCGAACACCCGCATCGTGCACCTGGCACCGGCGACATCGACCATCGCAGGCCTGGATGTGTGGACCGACACCGCCTGCGGACAGGACGAGGTGATCAGTCAGGTCAACCGGTTGGACACCGGTCCATCGAGCCTCATGGTGGTGATCGAGGGCGTCGCGAATTTCGGTGGGACAGAAGCCGAGAACGACCTCGCCGCAATGATCAAACGGCTCGGCGACACGGCATTCATCGTTGGCGAATCCGAGGTGTCGGGGTGGGGCCAGGCGTGGCTGCTTGCGCAACCGTTCAAGGCATCCCGACGTGGCCTGCTGCTGTGGCCCGGCGGGGTGGAATCCGAAAGCCTGCTGAGCACTTCGATCGGCATCGTGCGCCGCACTGACTTTCCGCCCGGGCGCGGAGTGCTCGTGGAACGCGGTAAGGGGGTGTGGTTACAGGTCGCACAACCTGTCATCTAGGCGGAAACACCCAACGTCATCAGTGCATCGCAACAACACAACGGAGGAATCATGGCACTTTTCGGGCAGGACATCGCACAGGTCCAGCAGCTGGCCACCCAACTCAACGCGAAAGCGTCCGACATCGAATCGGTCATCTCGCAGTTGACGTCCGCAGTCAACTCGGTCCAGTGGATGGGGCCGGACGCCGAGCGGTTCAAGTCGGACTGGCAGGGCCAGCATGTGCCGCAGCTGCGGCAGGTGGTCAGCGCACTGCAGACCGCATCGCAGAACGCCAACCGCAATGCCAGCGAGCAGCAGCAGGCGAGCTCGTAACCGACGATCGAATGAATCACCCCGGGGTGCAGGCCTATCCGTGTGTGCATCCCAGGGATGACGGCCCGGATGAGGAACTGAGATGACCGTTGACGGTGCGGACCCTGAACAGCTGCGGCTGGCAGCCAAGCAGCTCACGCAGGCAGCCGACCAATTGCAGGGTTCGGTCAAGAGCTTGGGCAGCGTGATCTCCAGCGCGTCGTTCTGGCGCGGGCCCGATTCCGACCGCTTCCGCTCACAGTGGCACGGCCAATCCGTGCGCTCGATCACCAACGCCGTCGACGCCCTGCATAACGCAGCAAACATCCTGCGGCGCAATGCCGATGAGCAGGACACCGCCAGCAAGGCTGACGGTGGCGGTACCGGTGGAGTGTCGAAAGCCGCGAGCGTCTGCTACAACCAGGCGCCGAAGGGGCTCAACGGCATGTGGAAGGAGGTCGGCGAGACCCCCAATGGGGGTGACATGTCGGGATACCGAGTGCAGAAAGTCGTGGACGGGCAAGGGCATGAGCGCTACATCGTCTACATCGGCGGCACCACCCTCAACCCCTTCGACCACCAGAGCTGGGGCGCGAACATCGATGCCATCAGCGGGAAGCCGGACGAGGCCCAACTGAAGGCACTTCAGCGTCTGATCCCCAAGGGGGCTGAGGTGATGCTGGTCGGGTACAGCCAGGGCGCCATCGACGCCCAGAACATCGCGGCCTCACACGCGCTCAATGTCCAGCAGATCGTGACGTACGGATCTCCCGTGCGCAACGACCTCAATGTATCGGCGGTACACCTCCAATACGGCCAGGACATCGTGCCCTCCTCGTCAGCCGTTCGTCCCGATCTGTGGAGCAACTCGGCAAGCAACGCGAACAACAACGTCGAGGTCTTCGCTTCGAAACCATCGCTGTTCACCGTCTTCGGCGCCGGAGAACACATGAGCGGCTACGGCGACCTCTCCCAAAAATGGGATGACGCCGCGAACAGCGGTGCCGACAGCCGCGCCGCGGGATCTGCCGAAGCGTTCCAAAAGTTTCAGGGTGACGTCGTCGATCAGGTGGACCTGAAGAATGACGGAAGCGGAAACTGGTGACCGATCGCTGGGTCGATCCGAATCAGCCGAGCCCGATCAGCCCGCGGGCACCGGTCATTCTCGCGGTGTCGGCCGTGGTCCTGACGCTCGTGGTGGTCGCGGCCCTGGTGGCAGTTCTGATATTCGCCTCCGACCGCAATTCGCCCCAGCCCACAGCCGGCGACGTCACCCTCATCAAGCGGAACGCACCGGTGGACGCCCCTTTCACCCGATCGATACTGGTCGTCCCCGTTGCTATTTCAGACCAGGCAGCGCAGAAGTCGACTGCGCTGCTACAACAGCTGGCGGTGCGCGCCGACCGGGGCGTGCGCCCGGTGTCCGGGCGCCAGAGCGACCTGTACGGAACCACCGGTCAGACCTCGCCGTGCGACGTGGTCACGCTGGCGAACTACCTGGACGCCGACGGCGCAGCAGCGCAGGCGTGGGGTCTGGCATTGGGGCTCAATCCTCAGCAGATCCCGTATTACCTCAACACCCTGACGGCGGTGGTGCTGATGGGTGACACCTGGGTGACCACGCACGAATTATCCGACGGTGCAGCTCATTCCGCCCAGGCGGTGCTGCAGGCAGGCACCGGGGTTCTGGTCGACCCGCTGGGAGTGCCCCGGGTGCATTGCGTGTCCGGTGCGCCGCTGACACCGCCCGCCAACAAGAACCTCACCGACTACCGGCTCAACGGCGACAAGTGGGACGAGTTTGCGCCGCAGACCGTGCTGGCGATCAACTACGCAGCGGCCGGCGGACCAGGCTCGGACGGCGATTTCACTCTCATCGACGTCACGTCCGGCCAGGAGGTGACGCGAAAGACCGGCGGAACCATCAACCTCGGAACGGCCACTGTCCCGCTCCCTGACCCCTCCGTGATGAACATTCCCCCCAGCCCGACGATGCCCGGATGAGCCCGAGCACCCAACGAAAACGGAGTCAACCGTGACCAATTACGCCTCCGGCGGTTCGAGCGATCCGCATGCCTCCTACCGCCGCCAAGCTTCTGAGCATTTCGGTAGCAGACAGCCCGGAGTGCCGGTACTGACCCTCGCGGGCGCCGCGGCCAGTGGGGACTTCGAGCATCAGGACATCGCGCTGCTCCCCGGCGAACAGTCGTTGTTCGCCGCGGACTTCACCGCGTCACCGATCCTGCGTCACATCAAGACCGGTGTGGTGGTCACCCACGATCGCGTCGTGATGCGCTATCCGCAGTACATTCTCGCGTTCATCCGCGTCGGGCACGCTGAATCAGCTTGCCCGATCCGCAAACTCAGCAAGGTGACGGTGGGCCGCACGCTGTCGCGCAGCCGCGTGTTCAAGGCCCTGCTGTTCGGTGGCGTCGGCGGCATGATGGCGATGTCTGGGCTCGCCTCGCTCACCATGTCCCTGATCGGGGGCCTGATGCTGCTGGTCGGTCTGGCGCTACTGGGGGTGGCGGCTTTTCAGCTCTGGATGGCTCGCAGCCTGGGCCTGACGGTCATCAATGACGGTGGTTCTGTGCTGCACGTGGATGTCGAAAAGGCTGAATACCAGGACATGGTTACCGCAGGCCAACTCATCCAGGAGCTGATGCTCGGCACGCCGACGGCCGCACCCAGTGCGCCCGCGGTGCCCGCCGACCTGCCGAAACCACCAGCTCCGCCGCGGCCCGCCCCGCAGCCGCGACCGGTGATGGTGGACCGCCCGGCAGCACCAGCCCCGCGCCCTCAATCTTCACAGCCGGTCAAACCTGCTGCACCGCCGTCGATCTGGCGCGCGTAGCGGCCGCCCGCTCAGTCGACTACGAACGAGAAATCCGCGAACTCCGCGGATCCGGCCCACACCCGGATCACCGGGCTACCGCAGCGCGCTCCGGTTGCGACACTGGACACCTGCTGCCCGTCCACGGACAGCGCATGTGCATTGGCATCGATGGCGATCTCGATATCGTGCCAATCATGATCAAGCCAGCCGGGCTGCAATCCGTGGTCAGTGTCGCTCGGGTAGTCGGCGGTGCGGAAACCCTGCTGGCCGAAGTCGAATTGGATGGCCGTGCCGTCGAGAGCTGCCGTGGTGGGGTCGCCCGGCGCCAGTGTGGCCAGCCCGATTCCGAATCCGCCCGCGACGCCGTCACTGTGCGATATGTCGCGGACTCGACCCGTCATTCGCAGATCGCATCGGGCAGGCCCCGGTTGGGCCAGTCCCGACCACTTGGTCCGCCAGGTGTCGGTGGTGTCGTGTGTGTCGAGGACGACCGAGCGGCCGTCGTCACCGAATTGAGCATCGATCCCACCGAACGCTGTCCAAGCGCGGAAGTCGACGTGAGCAGCTTGCGGGGACGGCCAGTCGGGACGGACAGTTCCGGACGGCGGCCCATCGGTCACCGGCAGTTCGTGGATCGCATGCCCGTCGTGTGAAACAGGCAGTACCACAGCAACAATCGCTGCCACGATGGCAACTACCACCAGCGAGCCGGCGGTCGCGACGACCAGTACCCGGTGTCGGCTCAGCCGGGAACCGGGTTCCGCTGGATGTCCGGTGCCGTCTTCATCTGTTGCGGTGTCAGAACGATCGTCCAGCCAGAACTGCCATCCCTGCGGCGCTGGGGGCCACTGCGGATCAGGCTGCCAGTCCGGCGTCGGCGACCATTCCGGTGCTACCGGCCAGCCCGGCGGTGGATTGAACCTCGTCACCACGCCTACAACCCGAACGTGGAAGTGCCACTGAGTATCGCCCACACAATGAAGCACGTGAGAACGACGACGATGGTGACCATGGTGGCCAATCCGATGAGGATGAGCTTGCTGCTCTGCGGCAGCTGTGCCCACGTGGTTTTCAGGCCGCCGGTCGGCGTGCCAGCGGGCTTACGCGCGGCGGGTCTGGCGGGGGGCGGCGGTGCGGGCCGCGAACCCTGCTTGCCCTGCTGACGGGCCCGCCGTTCCTCGTCGATCGCGCACCACGGACACGTCGGGGCGCCGACCGGAATCTGATGTGTCCCACGGGGGCACACGTCGACCTGCATCCTCAGCAGCGCGCCACGCCATTCCTCGGCGCTGGGCCGGGCGTGCGGGTTGTGCGCCCCGTCGGTGAAGGCCCGCACGAACAATCGTTGAATCTCGTTGGGCAGGAACGTCACCGGCGGAGCCAGGGGATGCGTCCGCAGTGCAGACCCGGGCCCGCCGGCCCAGCTGCCCGACCGGGCCAGGCTCAGGGCGTCTGGTTGCTCGCCGCCGGCAGTCCAAATGCCCCGCATGAACGGGTGATTGCCAGCCATCAGCAGTTGGTGGATATGTACGGCCAACGCGAACAGATCCGACGGTTTACCCCGAGGGCAGGCGCGTAGGTCGACACCCGCCAATTCGGGAGCGGTGAACTCGGGCCGCCCTACCGCGCAGAGAAACCGGCGTCCCGACTGGTCGGTGAACTGCATCGAATCGCAGTCCACCAAGGTGACCTCGGTGGTGTCGGAGACCAGGATGTTGCGCTCCTGAAAATCGCCGATGACCGCGTCGACGCGGTGTACCACCTGCACCGCCAGGCACAGGTTGGCCGCAGTGTTCACCAGATGTCCCCACGAGACCTTCCTGGTCCACTGCGGGGCCGACGGCAGCGGATCCTCGCGGTTGGTCGGGTTACTCATGGTGTGGATTTCCACAGCGGTGGTGGTGTCGATCCGCGGCATGACGAAGCCGACCGGTCCGTGATCGTCGACGAGTACCTGCGACGGCCAGGTCAACACGACAATTCCGTTGGGCTGCACCGCACCCGGCGGGGCGCCTTGGACCATCGCCGCCACCTTGTCGAGCTTGGACGGCAGACCTTTGAGGTCAGGATGGAATACCTTGGCGGCCCAATCCGGCCGTTGCGCAATCCCGTACACGGTGCCTTCACCGGCCCGTGCCAGCACCGGCGTCAGCGTGATGGGCTCTCCGGTCGCCAGCCGGACGCCTGCTGGATTCGTCATCGCCGCTGCCGCCTTCCCCACCAGTGTCGCTGCGCCGGTTTGGTCGAGAAGGGCTCGGTCGGGGCGTCGGTCCCGGCCGCCGGGAGTGGATCTGTCCGTCGCCCACTGTCGATGTGGTTCGGCGTGCCTGCCTGCGGCGGTGGGCTCGATTCGGTGACGGTCTTGCCGGCACGGTCGCCGGTATCGCGCAGTGCCGCCAGCACCATCGTCTTGTCGTCGCCGGTCTGATCGTCTTCGATGCCCGCCAGCATCGCCGCGAAACTCGTGCTGCCCGCGCCCGATCGCAGATGCTGCCAGCAGCCCCGGAAGAACGGCTCGTAGGCGTCGCCGGTGGCGATGTCGGTGATCTTGTAGCTCATTCCGTCGGTGCTGAGCGCAAACGCAGTCACATCGGTGCACACGGCGGTGCGCAACGACTCGTCCAGCGCATGGTCGGACTGGATGAACGATGTGGTGTTGGCGTACTCGTCCTTGCGCTCGATCAGCAGCGACTCGATCTGCTCGTCGTTCTCCACGGCGATCACGCCGTCACCCACCTGACCGAACACGGCCATATCCCAATTGGCCACCGCCACACACAATGTCGTGGACAGCAGCGATACATCGAGGCCCGCGGTGTGCGCGTGGCGCTGAACCCGTTGCAGCGCACCGTCGAACAACCACCGGAGCAGTCTCTCGGCATGCTCGGCCGTCGCCTTACGATAGCTATCGATGAACGCAGGCTGCAGCGCATCGCCCAGGACGCTCTGGCACGCAACATATGCGCCCCACGCCGACGTGCCGCTCACCGAGCCGGCCCCGTCTGCGACCGCTGCGACGACGAAATCCCCTGTGACGCCGTAACTGTAGGCATCGTCGCAGCCGAGACCGCGCTGCCGGTGCATCGACCCCGTCACCGAGGCGCCGCAGGCCGACCACCCGCAACCGGTCATCCGCTCACTGGAGCGGACAGCCGTCATGCGCTCGTCCACCCACTGACCGAAGGCAACGGAATCCGGTCGCTCATAGCGCCCAACGCATCATCGTTGCGGCCGAACTCCGAGGAATTCGACACGTTGCTCAACGAGGCCGACAACCATTCGAACAACTCCGCGTATTTCAACCCCTCCAACGGGGCGGGGCTGCGCTGCACCGAAAGACGGCTCAGCTGTTGATAGTCGACGCGCGGACCGGCGCCCACGGCGAATACGGTGACGCCCCTGGCCGATTCGGCGGCGTTGAGCCGGGCGACCGCGGCGTCGAAACCGTCGAGGTTCGGTTTGCCGTCGGTGAGCACGAGGATCCACGGCCGGTAGTACTGCAGCCCAGCGACCTTGTAGGCGTGCTTGCGGTCCTCGATGATGTCGAGAGCCAGGTTGATGCCGGCGCCCATGTTCGTCGTCCCCGAAGCGGTGAACGGCACGGGCTGCAACGTCCGCGCTTCCTGCATCGGCACCAGGACGGTCGCCACCGTCCCGAACGTCACCACCGCGACCTCGACGCGTTTGCTGGCCAGGGTCTCGTTGTGCAGGTAGTGCGTGAACGCGGCAAAGCCCCGCTCCAGTGCCTCGATGGGCTCGCCCTGCATCGAGCCCGACACATCGGCCAGCACGACGCACGCAACCCGGGGGTCGGGGTTAGCGTCGTTGAGCTCGACGGCCCATCCCCACTCGGACACCGGCGGACCTTTCTCCCATGCGACGGGTTGCTCGACGCATCCTCTCACCGTGCGCCGGGCCCGGCACACCGAACCCCGCAGGAAAACGCGGCCAGGCCCCGCATCGTTCAGCGTTGCACGCCCGGTACGTCGTCCGCGCGGCAAAATTGTCCGTCGAACGGACGACGACGCAATGGTCCTTCGCACCACGGCCCTAAAGTGAGCAGGTATGAGGCTTCTCTGCGCGGTCTTGGCCGCGCTGGCCCTGCTGACCGGGTGCACGACGGTGACGGCAGGTACGCCCACGATGGGGCCTGTCGACGACGAATGGCGCAATGCCGTCATCGACGCAGTGGTCCGGCTGGGCACCGCGCTGGGACCGGTGGGCGACGCGATGACCGGTGACGACTATCCGGCCCTGCAGTCGAGCTGCCGAGACCTGGGCACCTACCTCGACACGATGGAACGCGATGTCCTCCCTGGGCCCGACCCCAACGTCAACGCCGCGTTGCGCGACGGTATCGACGGCTACCGCGAGGTGGCCACCATGTGTGAGGCCTTGACTCCGGACAGCACCCCGGCCGACTTGCAGCGGCTCAGCACGGCCATCGACCGGGCCGACAAGCGGATCAAGGATGCGCTCAAGCTGCTCGGTGTGGAGATCCCGAAGCGCTGAGCCGACGACAGATCGGGGGTGGCGGTCGAAAACCGCCACCCCCGACTGCATTTCCCTAGACGTCGCCGCGGGAGAAGTCCGCCAGCAGCGTCGGCACCGCCGAGTCGAACCCGGAGATGTCGAGCTGACGCGGGTCGCTCGGATCGGCGATCGAGTTGCGGGTGGCCGTCATGGCGACGACCACCAGGCGCGCATCGATGCCCATCCGACGGCGATACTGCTCCAGCGCCTGGTGCGGATGGATGTTCCCGTACCAGGTTTCGTTGTCGGTGTAGATGTGGAACGTGTCCACCTCCACCCGGTGCTTGGTTGCCCAGACCATCGGCAGTGCGCAGTCCGTGGCACCCATCGGCAGCCCTTCGGTGTACCGGCACACGTCGTCGAGGCGACGACGCGGGCCGATATCCAGCTCGGTGACCGCAGTGTCCGGGTATCCGCGGCTGCCCGCGGTGAACCCGATGATCCGGTGCTGCGGCTCGGTTGCCGCGGTGACCATCGCCAGCGCGGACGACGCTTCCCGGCACGTCACCGGCAGACCCGACACCGGCATCGTCATCGAGCCTGAGATGTCCAGTGCCAGCAGCGTCCGCTTGTTCGCCGGCTGCACCGCCCCGTAGGCCGCGTAGAACGCCGCGTCGAGCGCATCGCTGATGCGTCCGACAGGCGTCCATGTGCTCTGACCACGGTCCCCGTGACCCGACGCGTAAGTACGCTGTGCCACAAGAACATTCACCGGGTGAACCCGCGCCCGCGCCAGCCGACCGGCGTCGGCGAGCTGCGTCGCCACCGTCTCACCGACGGTGCCGGCCAACAGCCCCAGCCGGGTCAGCCGCGGCAGCTGGCGCATCAGCGCCGTCTGCGGCATCCCACGTGCGATGAGCGCCTCCCACACCGCCGGCTCCGCCAGCGCCGCGTCGGGCAGCATCTCCCACGACAGACCGTTACCCCGATCGATGATCTCGACCCACCCCGACGGAGTCGTCGCGGCCTGCGCGTCCTCGAAGTCGGCGATGATGGCCAGCTCCTCGGGCACCACATCGGCGTGCAGCGCGGGGCGGACAGCGTTGCGCTGCCCGGCCTTGAGCTGCTCGTCGGTCAGCGGTACGACGGCCTCGGCGTAATCACCCAGGCCCTTGCCGACGGCCCAGTTGAACGCCATCCGGCGAGCCGGGTCGACGGTGCCCGACGGGCTTGCCAGCCGCAACAGGTCACGGTGACTCCACCCGCCGCGCCTGCGGTACTTCACCAGCTGGTAGGCCAGCTGATCGACGGGCCGCTCGGTGTACCACTGAGCGACCGCGCGACGCAGCGTCGGACCCCAACCGCGGAACTGCTCGACGTACCCGGCGAACAGAAACAGCTGAGTTCCGGTGCGCGCCACACGCGGCAGTGCCGCCAACGCGGCGCGCCTGCCCTCGACGTCATCAGCCGATGCCGCGATGGCCAGGGCGAACAGCGCAGGGTTGACCTTGGGCGCCCGCCCCGCTTCCGACACCGCCACGATGCGGTTCACCAGCCCGACCGGATCGGTTGCGGCGGCCCGCAACACCACCTCGGCGTTATCACGGGTGAGCTCGTCGCTACGGGTGTAGTACGTTCCGCCGTCGGTGCCCAGCGTCAGGAAGCGGTGCACCCGCGCCCAGTCGTCGACCGAAAAGGTGTAGCC
This sequence comes from Mycobacterium sp. 852013-50091_SCH5140682, assembly GCF_001665685.1. Classification (GTDB taxonomy): domain Bacteria; phylum Actinomycetota; class Actinomycetes; order Mycobacteriales; family Mycobacteriaceae; genus Mycobacterium. Next base: position 67,919 of record NZ_LZTB01000104.1, on the reverse strand, counting down.
GCCAGCGGCATTCAGCAGCTGCTCGGCCTTCGCTGCGCGCGACTGTGGCGTCCAGCGCAGGTTGATCGTCCTGAGAATGTCCATGGGGCTACTCCTTTCAGTGTTGCGTGCCGGACATGGAGCCGCGAGCGTGTGAGGCGCCGACCGGATACACAGCAGCCGAAACTGCTGTGCAAGGACTCGAACCTTTGAAATACGCCAGATAACCGACCGACTTCCGGCCCGCGGCAATGAAGTTGTGCGCCAGCGGATGTGGGCGTGTGAGGGGTCAACCGATATAAAGCGCTCTACCCAGACTGAGCTACCGCCCCTAGTGGGGCGGGCGGGATTCGAACCCGCGACATCTCCATCCGAAGTGGTAATCGATCGACGTCCGGCTCACATCACCGGCCCGCAGAACGCTACGCGGGCAAACATGGGATCGCTACCGATTATTCGATGACTCGCAATTTTGCCGTGCGCCAATCGAATCCGCGCACCTCATCGCGGCTTGGTCGGATGGTCCGCGTAATTGCGATGCGCGGAGCGCCTGCCCGTTTCTACCATCGGGCGGTGATGCTCAACGTCGTCCGTGGATTCACTGCGATCGCGCAGCGGCCGGTGCCGGTCGCGGCCGCAGGTGCGCTCGGGGTGTCGACGTCGGGCTTGTTCGTGGCACTGTCGAGCACCTCGCCGGGCACCGCGTCGTTCTTCCGCTGCGCGTTCGCCCTCCCGCTGCTGGTGCCGCTCGCGATCGCCGAACGACGCCACCGCGGAGCACCTACCACTCGTCAGCATGGCTGGGCGGCCGCCGCGGGAGTTCTGTTCGCCGCGGACGCACTGTTGTGGACGCAGGCGATCTACGAGGTGGGCGTGGGGTTGTCTGCCGTGCTGGTCAACACCCAGGTGGTGATGGTGCCGCTGCTGGCCCGGTTGATCGACCGGGAGCCGCTGAGCGCTCGGTTTGTCGCACTGTTGCCGGTCATCGTGCTGGGCACAGTGCTCACCGGCGGCGTCTTCGAATCCGGTGTGGCGGGGACGGCGCCCGTCGCCGGGACGATACATTCCACGTTGGCCGCGCTGTGCTACTCGGCGTTCCTGTTCCTGCTCCGCCGCGGCGGCCCGGACCAACCCCCGGTCCAGTCGTACGTGACGATCATCGGGTCGGCAGCGTGCGCCGCCCTGGCCGGTGGCGCCCTGTGGTGGGGTGGCGTCGCCCTGACACCGGGCTGGGGGCCTGCGGGCTGGCTTGCGCTTACTGCGATCTGCGGCCAGGTTCTGGGCTGGCTGCTCGTCGCGCTGAGCAGTCCGCTGCTGCGGGTCGAAGTCAGTTCTGCTCTGTTGCTTTTGACACCGGTCGGCGCGCTCCTGCTGGCCGCCATATGCCTCGGGCAGGTGCCTTCGGTATGGCAGGCCATCGGGTGCGTCCTCATCCTGGCAAGCGCCTACCGGATTACCGCTCAGGCGCCGGCGACGTGACGGTGAGGTCGACGGCGACCGCGGCGAGCTGATCGAGCTTTGCGCGAGATACGCCGTCCCTGGCCTGTTGGGCGATACCGCTGAGCACCGCCATCACGTAGCGGCCGAGGGCCTCTGGATTCACGTCGGCGGCAATCCGGCCGGCATCGATGTCGGCACGGACCTTGTCGGCGAACTGCGCGACCTTACGTTCACGGATGCTGCGCATGGCTCGCCGCACCGCGGGATCAGGGGTGCCCGCATCCCCGCTGACCACCAGACAGCCCGTGGGAAGGCCGCGACGGGTGTACCGTGCGGGCGCTTCGGTGAAGATGCGCACCGCAGCGAGCCGCGCGGTCGGCTCTTCAGCGAGGGCAGCGTCGATGAATCCGCCGTACACGCGGTCGTATACCTCGACAGCCTCGGCGAACAGCTGCTGCTTGCCACCGAACGTGTTGTAGAGGCTGGGCGCCGCGATGCCCAGCTCACAGGTCAGATCACGCACCGACGTGGCCTCGTAACCATTGGTCCAGAACATCCGGATCGCTTTATCCAGCAGCATGTCCCGATCGAATGATCGCGGACGCCCGCGTGTCGTCGTCATCCACTCATTTTATAGCGATCGTTTCAAAATGTGCTAGCGTCGATTTATGTAACGTCCACTAAAGAAAGGATGAGCATGTCAACGCTGACAGGAAAGACGGCAGTCGTGACCGGGGGCGGCCGCGGGATCGGACGCGCGATCGCTCAGCGTCTTGCCGCCGACGGGGCCCGGATCGGCGTACATTTCGGCACCGGCGCAGATGCCGCCGAGCAGACCGTCCACCAGATCCGCGAGACCGGAGGATCAGCGTTCTCGTTCGGCGCGAAACTCGGCGAACCCGGTGATGCGCAGCGATTGTGGACAGCATTCGACGAGCACGCCGACGGCGTCGACATCTTGGTCAACAATGCAGGAATCCTCGGCACCCGCACCTCTTTCACCGACCTCACCCGCGAGGAATACGAGAATGTGTTCGCCGTCAACACCACAGCGCCGGTATTCGTCGTGCAACACGGCTTGACTCGACTGCACGACGGCGGACGAATCGTCAATCTCTCCACCCGGTTCACCCACGGGATGCGGATCCCCGAACTGCTGACGTACGCGATGTCGAAGGCCGCGATCGACGCCTTCACCGCCACGTTGGCCAAAGATCTTGCGCCCCGGGGTATCACGGTCAATGCAGTCGGGCCGGGCAGCGTCGACACCGACATGAACGCCGCGCGGTTGGCCACCCCCGAGGGCCGCGCCGCCGTAGCGGCACAGTCGCCGTTCAACCGGGTCGCTCAGCCGGCGGAAATCGCCGACATCGTGGCGTTCCTCGCCTCCGACGATGCGCGATGGGTCACCGGCCAGTGGATCGATGCGACCGGCGGGTCGATGCTCTGATGCCTGCCGCAGTCTGGTTGATCGGATTCGCCATCTTCGCCCAGGGCACAAGCGAACTCGTCCTCGCCGGCCTGCTACCGGGGCTCGCAGCAGACCTGTCGGTGAGCATTCCGCAGGCAGGCCTGCTCATCTCGGGATTTGCGCTCGGGATGCTCGTCGGCGCTCCGGTGCTCGCGATCGCGACGCTGCGGTTGCCGCGCAGGCTCACGATGCTGGCCTTCCTCGCGGTGTTCATCGGCGCCCATATCGTCGGTGCGCTGACGAGTGACTACGCCATCCTGTTCACCACCCGCTTCGTGGCAGCGTTCGTCTACGCCGGGTTCTGGGCCGTCGGCAGCAGCGCCGCCATGGCCGTGGTTGCCCCGGATTTGCGTGGTCGGGCGATGAGCATCGTGGCCGGCGGGCTGACCGTGGCCATGGTGATCGGGCTGCCGACAGGCACCTGGATCGGCGAGCATCTGGGCTGGCGCGGAACCTTCTGGGCGATCACCGCACTGAGTGTCGCGGCAGGCGTGGCGATCCTGTTCGGGGTACACGACAGGCGACCTGAGGCGCCCGCCCGCGCATCGTCGGAGATCCGCGGGCTTGCGACACCCAGGCTCTGGCTGTCCTACAGCATGACGGCGGTGTCGACCGCTGCGCTGCTGGGGACCTTCTCCTATCTCGCCGCGATGTTGACCAGCACCACCGGACTGGACCCACAGTGGGTGCCCTTCGTGCTGCTGACCTACGGCGTCGGATCGGTGATCGGCATCGTCGTCGGCGGCAGGATCGCCGACCGCCGACCGCTCGGGGTACTCGCCGCCGGGTTCACCGGACTCCTCATCGCCTCGGTCTTCATCGCGGTGACGGCATCCCACGTCGCCCCGGTGGTCGTCGGTGTATTCGTCCTCGGTATTGCCGGTTTCGGCACCAATCCGGTGCTCAACTCGCGGGTGGTCGGCATCGCACCGGCAGCACCGACGCTGTCGATGGCGGGCAACGTCTCCGCGTTCAACTTTGGCATCAGTGCCGGGCCATGGCTCGGCGGCATCGCGATCAGCGCAGGCCTCGGGTACCCCGCCGTGGCATGGATCGGTGCCGCGCTCGCCGTGGTGGCGCTGGCGCTGCTGACCGGTGAAGTGCGCAGCACCGGAGCCAATCGTGATGAGCGCCAGCCTGTCTCGGTCTAGCCGTACGCTGGAGGGCGATCACACGTCCCGCCGAAAGGATGCCTGCAGTGGCCAAGAAGCGCTGGAACGACCTGTCCCCGACCGCCAAGGTGGCCATCGTCGGGATCGCCGCGGTGGACGCCGGCCTACGGGCCTGGGCCTTGCGCGACCTGGCAGGCCGCGACGCCACCCATGTCAACGGCCCCAAGTGGGCGTGGGGTGCTGCGCTCGGACTTCTCAGCAGCCCGGGTGTGGTGCCCATCGTCTACCTGGCGGCTGGCCGCAAGTCCTGAGCGAAAGCCAGTCAGACTCCGCCGAGTGCGATGGTGATGCAGCCCTCGGCCAGCTAATTAGGCTTTCACACCATTGTTGTTCCACAATTGTTCACCGTGTCTTTACAGTTCCTCCTGCTTTGCATCGTGGTGATCACGGCCCTGATATTCGATTTCACCAACGGATTTCATGACACCGGCAATGCGATGGCGACGTCGATCGCCAGCGGGGCACTGAAGCCACGGACTGCTGTCGGGCTCTCGGCGGTGCTCAATCTCGTCGGCGCGTTCCTGTCCACCGCGGTGGCCGCGACGATCGCGAAAGGCCTGGTCGACGCCCATCTCGTCAGCCTGGAGCTGGTGTTCGCGGGCCTGGTCGGCGGGATCGTCTGGAACTTGTTCACCTGGCTGTTGGGCATCCCATCGAGCTCGTCGCACGCCCTCATCGGCGGCATCGTCGGCGCCATGATCTCCGCGGTCGGCGGGCACGGCGTGATCTGGCGCGGACTGGTGTCGACGGTCATCGTGCCTGCCGTGCTGTCCCCGCTCATCGCGGGTGTCGTGGCGGGTATCGCCAGCTGGCTGGTCTACCGGATGATCCGCGGCCTGCCCGAGGACCGCACCACCGCCGGGTTCCGGTACGGCCAGATCGGGTCGGCGTCGCTGATCTCACTCGCCCACGGCACCAACGACGCCCAGAAGACGATGGGCATCATCTTCCTGGCCCTCATCTCCTACGGCGCTGTCGACCAGGCCGCGACGATGCCGCCGTTCTGGGTGGTCGTCGCATGCGCGATCGCGATCGCCCTTGGCACGCTGTCCGGCGGTTGGCGCGTCATCCGCACCCTGGGCAAGGGTCTGGTCGATACCGCGGCCGCGCAGGGCATGGCCGCCGAATGCTCTTCGGCTGCAACGATTCTCCTGTCGAGCCATTTCGGCTACTCCCTGTCGACCACGCACGTCGCCACCGGATCGATCCTCGGCAGCGGCGTCGGCAGACGCACCGAGGTGCGCTGGAGCGTCGCCGGCAAGATGGCCACCGCCTGGCTGATCACGCTGCCTGCCGCGGGCCTGGTCGGCGCGCTGACCTACTACCTGGTGCACGGAATCGGCGGATTCTTCGGCCCGCTCATCGGGTTCCTCGTGCTCGTCGGGTCGGCGGTGCCCATCTGGATCAAGTCGCGCAAGCCACCGATCGACCACAACAACGTCAACGACGCCTGGGAAGGCAGCCTGACCGGCACGGTCGAGGCGAAGTAGGGAATTCACATGAACCACTGGATCAATCTCGTGGCCGTCGGCAAGATCCTGCTGTTCGGCCTGGTATTGGGCGCTGCGGTGCCGACCCTGTTCGCCCTCGGCGTGCGGCTCAACATCACCGCCACGGCCGACGGCCGGTCGAACTCGGGTCGCGCGCGGCTCATGATCGGCCTCAGCTGGGCGATCTTCGCGCTGGTGGTGGTCGTCGTCATCACCGGCGTGCTGTTCATCGCCAACAATTTCATCGGCTACCGCACCGGCGTCTACCTGTTCGGCAACGGGTCGCACAAGTAGTCGGCCCGGCGCTCGTCGGGATGGTTCCCCGTCTGACTAGCTGGGGCGCGACTGACCGTCTGACGGCGGCGGCCATCCTGAGCTGGGACGACGCTGGATGCGCAGGGTTGTGGTCGGTGTCTGCAGCTGGGTGGTCGGCGCGACGGGCAGCACCGTCGTCGAATCGTCGCGCAAACGCGCGATGCGTGGCATGGCCGCGGCCTGCGGCTGACGCGCCATCGTCGGGGGCGCGGACACATCGGCGGCGGACGTGGGCGGTGCCACCGGTTTCGCCGGCTTGGCGCCCCGCGCGTCGCGCCGGACCAGGTAGCCGGCCAACGGGCCGGTGAACAGCATGACGGCCAGCACGGTGAGGCTCAGCACGCACACGGCGACATCGAAGGTGCTGGTGATCTGCTGGGCCAGGTTGTTGCCGTAGATCGCCGCGGGCGCCGCTGCGGCGTACCGGGGTGCCAGGGCAACGCCGATCGCCACGTCTGCGACGGTGAAGACGAACAACACTGCGCTGAACGCGGCGGTCACCGTCGTCGAGACGACGCCCTTACCCAGCTGCCGGTGCACCCACCGCGCGACGAACCCGGTGACGAGGCTGAACACCGTCATCGCCACGCTGTCGTAGAGCGCACGCGGAAGGTCCAGTGACAGCGCGATCACATAGTCGACGACCCGCAGCACCGCGGCGGCGAACGACCAGAACGCGATGAGCGTGAGGCACTTCTCCGCGGCACCGCGGTAGGCGCCGATGGTGGGTGGCTTGATCAGCAGAACCGCGTACAGCGTCGTCGGTGCCACGATCGCGGCGGCAGCAGCCCAGGCCAGGTAGCCCTCGTATCCCACTGCGGCAGTCGAGGTGTTCTCCGCGATGCCGTGAAACGCGTCGATGTCACGGCCGACGCTCAGCAGCCACACCAGCGTCGCCGCAACGGCACCCGAGAGACCGATGGCGGTGGTGGCCAGCCGGGCCGCGGCAGTGCGCTCGGTCAGCCAGCGCGAGGCGATGACCAACGCGATCATCGCTTCGGCGCCGTAGAGCAGTGTCGTGACGATCACGGCGACGTCGTGGCCGCCGAAGGTCACATCGGTGACGAACAAGTACCGCAGCCGCCAGTACAGGTTGAACGCGACCGACAGCGTCGCCAGCGCGATCGAGATGAAACCGATGACCCGCGCCACCGCATACCAGCGACGAAACTTGTTGTGCTCAATGGTGATCGACGTGATGGGCGGCTGCGCCGCGAGCAGCGCGCCCGCGACACCCAGCAGCATGCCGGGGCCGACTCCGGGCGGCACGGCACCGGTACCTCCGCCGTGGACCGTCTGCACCAGATGGAAGACCACGAACCCGATGACCACGACGAGGTAGGCGACGCTCAGCAGCAGCCGGATCCCTGCGGTTCGCCGGACATCCGGTTGCGCTGAGTTGAGCCGCAACGGTCCGAAGTGCGGGGCGATTGCGGCAGCGACCGCGAGCAGCGTCACGACGGCCAGCACGACGAACGTCGTCGCGTCGCTGTCCGGCACGCCGACGCCGAATTCGAGATTCCACGGGAGCAAGAGCGCGAGGGCGAGCAGCGCGACGGCGACCGCGTCACGCACCCTGTTGGCCCGGCTCGGGACGTAGCCGACACGGGGGGACCGCGCCACGACAGGTGCAGCCGTGGTCGCCAACTGGACTGTGGCGGACGCGTCGTAACGCTGGTCGCTCAAGTACCGATTCCCTTCTAGGAGTGACGTCGCAAGACGATTCAACCAGCGTGCTCACTTTTGCTCTGGCGCACAAGCAGTGGCGACCGTGATGGTTTTCATCCAGCCGGGCCCACCGAGGCTGTGCGGTAGCTTTGAGGAGTCGAAAAGCGCAGCACGGGGCACGAAGCGTCGTACGCCCAACATATGCGCGAGATGAGGAGTGGTAACCGGTGGACGTAGTCCTCGGGGTGGCAGTCGCCGGACGGGTTGCCCGTCTGGCGATGGTCGGTTCGCCCGCCAGTGGCGGCCAACTGTTGGACCAGTACGCGCTGGACCTGTCCGACGACGCGATGGCGGAACTGGCCGACACCATCATCGGGACCTACCGCGAGGTGACCGAATCGGGTAACCGGGTCGCCGCGACCCGGTTGTGCCTGCCCGACCCGTCGGCTGCTGACACCCTGCGTCAGCGGGTGGCCGCCGCCGGTGTGCAGAACGTCGAGGTGGTGGCCGAGGCCGAGGCCGCGGCGGCACTGGCCCGCAGCGCAGGCGCCGACGCCGCGCTGCTGCTGGCCGACGACGACACGGTGTCGCTGACCGTCGTCGGTGAAGACGAGCAGTCGACGTCCACGCTGGCATCCGTGCCGATCGGAGCCGCCGGCGCGGCCGTGGCGTGCGCGTCGGTCTTGCAACACATGCCCGCCGCGGCGACCCCGATGCGGGTGATGCTCGTCGGCCAACGCCTGGACCTGGATTCCGTAGCCGCAGAACTGCGTTCGACTGCTCCCGTCGAGGTGGCACCTGATGCCGGTTACGCGATCGCGCGCGGCGCGGCCCAGACCGCCGACGGCTCGGGATTCGCCCCGGCCGGGGCGTCGACACAGATGGCCCCTGCGCTCGACGCGACGCAGATGGCGCCTGTTGGCGATGCGACACAGATGGCACCGGCTGCCGGCGATGCGACTCAACTGGCGCCCGCAGCAGGCGACGCCACACAGATGGCGCCTGCAGGCGCACGGACCGAGGGGGCTGTCGGTCCGGATCTGGCCTACTCGCAGGAGGCCGGCGAGGGGCCGTGGGCCGACGAGATGCCCATGGAACCACTGGGCGAGTTCGTCCCCGAGCAGGAGGACGAAGCGGAGTACACGACGGTCATCGCGCCGCCGGCGCCGCGGATGCTGCTCATGGGCAGTGCCGTCATGTTCCTGGTGATCAGCTTCGCCACCCTGGCCGTCACCGTCGCGATCAACGTCCGGCCCACAGCCGACGTGGCCGCGCAGCCGGCGCCTCCCACGCAGGCGAACACGGTGCCGGGCCGCTACCTTCCGCCGGTCCCCCACCAGGCGGACCCGGTGGCCTTGCCGGTCTCGGTTCTGACCCCACCACCTGCGGCCCCGGTCGTGCCGAACGTGCGTAGCAATGATCAGCCGGTTCAGGTGCCGTCCAATCCGGTGCCCGCGGCGCCCCAGCCCGCGCCGGCTCCCCCGCCCGTCGAGGTTCCGCCTGCCCCGGTCCCGGTGCCGATTCCCGCGCCGATCCCGGTGCCCATTCCGGTTCCGCCCCTCGTGCCGCCGTGGACGCCACCGTGGACGTTCCCGACCACTCCGACGACTCCGCCGACGACCACGACGACGGCGCCGACCACCACGACCACGCCACCCACCACAACCACCACCCCGCCGACGACCACGACGACCGTGCCGACGACGACCACAACAGTCCCGTCAACCTCGACTCCGACGGAGCCGTCGACACCGACACACACCGTGACGACGACATCCGCGGCGCCCGTGACCCCCAAGGATGAGCCGACCTACACCGCCCCGTCGACACCGGCGTACACGGCGCCCGCCTACACGCCGCCGGCCCAGCAGCCGACACATGAGGCCCCGCAGACCACGGTCTACCAGCAGGAGCCGGCGTATGGCGGCGGGTCGTCGGGATCGTCCGGCAGTGGCTCGTCAGGGTCGTCCGGCGGGTCCTCCGGTGGTGGAAGTTCGAGCGGCGGTGGGCATTCCGGCGAATCGCCGGTGACCACGGTGCCCGTCAGCCCGTAGCCCCTCAGTAGTCGTGATTGGGGCACGCGACGTCGACGTACACCGTGACGAACGTCCCCGGACCGGGCTTCTGGTTGCTGGGGTTGTTGACGCCGGTCACCCAGCACTCCGACAGCGGCTTGGTGTCGAATCCGTTGGTCCAGTTGATATGCACGGTGTAGCCCTGCGCCTCAAGATCGCTGATGACATCGTCGGCGCCCGCTGACGCGATCGGCGACGTCACGAGTGCGGCGGCGCCCAGTAGCAATGGGGCGCACAGCAACCAGATTCGCATCATGACCTCCATGATCCGCGTGCCGGGTGAGAATGCCCAGTCGGTTCTTTACTGCGCCGAATTCTTAAGTGGCCCACCGTATATCGTTCACGTCGCCATCCGGATCGATTCGATACCTACAGCGCTTACGGTCGGGTGTATGTGCAGTGCGCAGTCCCGGCAGGCTGCTCGGTCACCACCTGGCCGTTGAGAGTAATCCGGCAGCCCGCGTTGTCAGCGCCTACGGCAACCACTTGAAGCAGTTGCACATCGGGTCCGACGGTGATGGTGCGCTGCCATGGCAGCGGCGCGTCATACACCCGATCAGTCGGCGGGTCGGTATCGATGGTGATCGCCGTTCCCGAGCCGGTGACCTCGAAGAGAACCGTCGCATCAGCTGCGGCAGCGGGCGATTGAGATGGACTCGATTCGGGCGCTTCCGCAGGTGTGGACGCGGGTGCCTGTGCAGGTGTGGGTTTGGCCTCGTCGGCCGACTTGTGGCAGCCCGCCGCGGTGAAGGTCAGGGCTGCGGCGGCGATGGCCGCAGGCAACATGATGAGACGCCTCGAGACTGGCATCCAACCACTGTGCGGCAAACCTTGGCGAAATGCGCGGAAACAGCAAATTGGGAACGAGGACGTTGGGAACGAGGACGCCAGCCGCGCGTTCTACCTCAACGCGTCGGCGAGGGCCGTCGAGGAAGAGGAAGGGGCGCCCTGGCGTCGGCGATCCTGGGCGGCAGCGATCACCGAATTGAACAGTCCCTGCTGATGTGCGGCGGTGTCGGCGTCGTCTTCGGGATGCCACTGGACCGCGAGTACGGGGGCGTTGGTGTGTTCGATGACCTCGATGCAGCCGTCGACAGCGCGGCCCGCCACCCGCAGACCCGCACCGAGTCGGTCGATCGCTTGATGGTGATACGACGACACCTCGAACTCGTGACCTCCCATCGCGACGGCGGTGGCGCAGCCGGGGGTTAGGTTCACCTCGTGCATCGAATTGCGATGTGGCACAGTCGTTTCAGTCAAGTGCTGGGTGAGTGAGCCGCCCAGGGCGACGTTGAGCACCTGCATGCCTCGACAGATCGCCAGAAACGGGATCTGTAGGTCCAGGAGCACAGCGGCAAAGGCGAGGTCGTAGGCATCCTGAACGGTGTCGCTACTCTCGGTCCGCTCATCGCGGTCCTGCCCGTACGTGGCCGGGTCCAGATCGGCGCCACCGGGAATGACTGCGCCGTCGGCGTAGCGCAGTCGTTCGCCGATGACGTCACCAGGGGGAAGCAGATACGGGTCACCGCCCGCGCGGAAGATCGCGTCGCAGATCTTGTCCGCGGCGACGACTCCCGAGCGACGGAGCCCGGCGATCTTCGGTGAGCGGATCGCAGGCACCGCGATGAACGGCCTGCTCATCGCGATCCGCCAACCACATCGTCGTGCAGTGGGAATGCCAAATTCGGCATCCAGTGCTGCCACACCTCTTCCAGGCTGCCGTCCGAGATCGATTCGCGCAGAGCACCGTTGAGTTCGTCCCGCAAGGCCTCGTTGCCCTTGGCGACCGCGACGCCCCATCGGTTGCGGGTGGCGATGGTGAATGCGACTTTCAGGTCGGGTTCGTCGCCGACGGGCACGAGTGCGACGTCGTCGTCGACAAAGCCCTCGATCGTGCCTGCCCGCAGCGCGGCGATCATGTCCCCGAAGACGTCGTCGGTACCCTCGAACGGCACGGTCACCGCGCCGGGGAAGGTGCTGGCCAAGGCCATGTTGGTGCTGCCGGCGATGGCCCCGATGCGTTTGCCGCCGAGGTCGGCGACGGTGGTGATGTCCGCATCCGCGCGCACCAGCAAGGATTCGTCGAATACGGCGTAGGGATCGGTGAAGTCGACCAGAGCCGCCCGCTCGGCGGTGATGCCCTGGCCGCACCAGATCGCGTCGCCGCGACCGTCATTGACGGCTGGGATCATGTCCCCCCAGCTGGTGACGACCCACTCGACGGGACGTCCCAGTTTCGCGGCGACGATGTCGGCGGCCGAGGGTTCGTATCCGCGGCGGGTACCGTCAGGTTCGGCCTTCTCGAACAGCGGTGGTGCGGACAAATCGACACAGATGAGGCGCAAGGGCTGGTTCACAGATACTCCAAGTACATTTCGCGGTCGAAATCGGTCACGGCGCCGCATGCGCGGGCCCATTCGTCGAACTTCACCTCGGCGTACTGGTCGGCGAGTTCGGGTGAGAACGCCCCGCGAATGACGGGGTTGCTGTTGAACTGCATCACGGCATCACCGAGCGTCAGGGGTAACTTGGCGTGCCGGGCCTGGCCGTCGTAGCTGCTGCCGACCTGCGGTTCGCCTGGATCGGTGGCGTTGTCGATGCCGTCCTTCATCGCGGCGAGCAGCGCGGTGTGCGACAGGTAGGGGTTGACGCTGGCGTCGGGCACTTTGTATTCCAGCCGCCCGATCGCGGACAGGCGCACGGTGCACGTCTTGTTGTCCATTCCCCAGTTCACCGCAGTCGGCGCGAACTGCCCACCGTCCCAGAATCGCTTGTAGGAGTTCACCGTTGAGGCCATGATCGCGATTGATCCGGCGGCGTGGGCAAGCACGCCACCGAGTGCGTGCAGGCCGACCTTGGTCAGGTGCAGGTCGCGGCGGCCGGGCTCGACGAACACGTTCTCCTCGTCGTTCCAGAGGCTGACATTGTGATGGCAGCCGTTGCCCATCGAGCCTTGAGCGGGCTTGGGCATGAAGCTCGCCTTGATGCCGTGCTCGCGGGCGACCTGATGGCAGATCTGGCGGTAGGTGATGAGCCGGTCGGCGGTAAGCACGCAGTCGTCGAACAGCCAGTTCAGTTCCAGTTGGCCTGGATCTTCGTAGTCACCTTCGATCATGTCCAGGCCGAACTCGCGGGCGTAGGTGATGACGCTCTTGTAGATCGGCCGCATGAGTTCGAGATTGGCGGTCTGGTAGGCAGCGCTGCCGCCGGGTCGCACTGGGACATCCATTCCTGGTCCATACCAGGTCATTTCGGGTTCGCAGCCGCTCTTGAGGACGAAGCCGGTGTCTTCGGTGAACGCGGCGTGGGCACGCTTGAGGGTGGCACGCGTGTCCAGGCCGAGGTAGCTGCCGCCGACGTTGGCGATGTGGTCGGGCTCGTAGGCGGTGCAGAGGAATCGGGCGACCGAGGTGTCCCAGGGTAGGACGGCGAAGGTGTCCAGATCGGGGATGGCGGTCAGCTCGGCAGCGTCGACTCCCCCGCCGAGCAGGCGGCCTGTGCGGTCGCTGTGCAAGTCGGTCATGGCGGTGCGGTGGAACTGGACGCCTTTTTCGAGGTTGCGTCGAAGATGTTCGGCGGGAACGACTTTGGCGACGGTGCGGCCGGTCAGGGTGACCAGCTGGTAGTAGAGGTATTCCACACCGCGGTCTTTCATCGCCGTTTCGATGTCGGCGATGCGGGAGTCGGTGGTGTTGACGTGGCGGTGCTGGTCGAGCGCTGTGGTGGTCATGTCGGTTCCTGGTGTTCTGGAAGGGGTGGGTCAGGCGGGCTGCAGCTGCGCGCGGGCGGTATCGACTTGTTGGCGGTAGTGCAGGTTTTGAGTGGAGGTGGGGGTGATCATTACGACGCCGACGAGGGCATCGCTGCGGTAGTAGCCCACGACGGTGCCCGGCAGCGGTGGGGTATTTCCGGTCGGGTCGAGAGTTCCTTCCAGGACGGCGCTGCGGTCGGCGTCACCCGGTGAGCCGTAGCCTTGCAACCGGACGTCGTACTGGTCGCTCCAGAACGACGGCAGCGGCAGGAATGGCACAGTGTCATCGGGTTGCCCGGCGAGATCTGCGATCAGGGTTTTGGCGGCACGTTTGGCGGTATCGGTTGGTATGGACCAGTGTTCGATGCGCCGGGCCGCGTCGCCGGTGGTGACATCCGGGAAGCGGGCGACGTCGCCGACGGCGACGGTGCCGCGCTGAGTCAGTACCCGCATGTGGTTGTCGCAGAGCACCCCGTTGCTCAAGTCGAGGCCGTTGCCGTCGAGCCATTCGACATTGGGGTGTGAACCCACCGATTCGATGAGCACGTCCGCGTCGATGGTGATTCCGTTGGTGAGCTGAACACCGCGCAGCTTGTCCGGTTGGGCCGATTCGGCCAGCAAGGCGGCCACCTGGACACCGGTGTGCACGGTGACCCCGTGGGACTCGTGCACACGTTGCAGGGATTGTCCCAATACCGTTCCGAGCGGCCGGATCATCGGGACGGGTTGGGGTTCGACGATGTGTACTGTTGCGCCGATCTTGCGGGCGGTGGCAGCAGTCTCGCATCCGATGAATCCGCCGCCGACCACCACCACTTCGGCCTCGGGTCGCAGTTCCGCGCGCAGACCGATGGCGTCGTCGAGGGTACGGATGACGTGCCGGCCGTGCTGCGGTCGGTCGAACGGCAGCCTGCGTGGGCGCAGGCCGGTGGCGATGACCAGACCGTCGTAGGACAGGACGGTGCCATCGGCCAGCGTGACGGTCCGCGCATCGAGGTCGCTGGATACGACGGGTTGACCGAGCCGCCACGTGACGTCGGCGGTGCTTTTGCGCTGCCGGAAAGCGACGTCGCGGTGCCAGTGGTCCGGTCCTGAGTTGTCGTCGTCGCGGTGCTGTGCCAGTACATCTTTGGACAGCGGCGGCCGGTTGTAGGGCAGATGGTTCTCGGCGCCGACGAGGGTGATGTCGCCGGCGAATCCTTGGGCACGCAGCTGTTCGGCTGCGCGTAGACCGCCCATGGAGGCGCCGACGACGATCACGCGGGATGACATTGCTCAGTTCCCGTCGAGCAAGATGGCTTGCACGGGGCAGACGTCGGCCGCTTCTTCGACCTCGTCGCGCAGACTCTCGTCGACGTCGGTGTCGTATTCGAGTTTGCCGTCGTCGTTCATGCGGAACACGGTGGGTGAGGCGATGGTGCACTGTCCGTGGTCGTCGCACAGTTTGCGGTCAACGTGAACTTTCATGGTTTTCCTTTTCTTGTAATGCTTCTCGGGCCGGCTGCGGACTCACGCGCGGTCAAAGCTGATGGGCAGATAGATCGGACCGGTGTTGCCACTGAGCGGTAGCCAGGTGGGGGTGCCGTCGATGCGGGGATTGCGCAGGCGCCGAGCCAGCAGAGGTAGCGCCTCGCTCATGTCACTGCGGGCCACGAAATGCCCCAGGCAGTGGTGGATGCCGCCGCCAAATCCGAAGTGCGCCGGCCGGGTGGCCTCCAGGTCGAACGGTTTGCCGTCGATGACGCGGGGGTCGGTGCCGGCGGACTCCGACAGCAGGTGGATGGTGGTGCCTGCGGTGATGTGCAGTCCCTGGTAGTCGAAGTCTTCCAACGCTTCACGGGTCACCCAGGTGACGGTTGGGTTGACTCGCATGGCCTCCTCGACAGCGGCCTTGCCCAACTCCGGGCGTCGGGCCAGCAGCTCCCACTGGTCGGGGTAGGTCATGAAGGTCTGCATCGCCAGGCCGAGCTGGTTGCGGGTCGTGTCCATGCCACCGAAGATGAGCAGCACGAGGGCCACGCGCAGCTCGTCGCGGGAAAGATGCTCGCCATCGCGTTCGGCGAGCACGAGCCGGGACACGAAGTCGTCACCGGGGTTGGCCTGGCGTTCGGCGATGAGGTCGTCGGCGTACCCGTAGAGCCCCGCCAGTGCCGTTTCGATGCGGTCCAGGTCCTGCTTGAAGGTGACGCCCAGGGACAGTCCGATGTCGTTGGACCAGGCGGCGATTCGCTTCCAATGCGATTCGTCGATGCCGAGCATGATCGCGATGACGCGCGCAGCGTAGGGCTCGGCGAACTGTGCGGCGAAGTCGCAGTGGCCTTCGTCGTAGAAGGTGTCGATCAGCTCGTTGGCCAGTGCCTGGAATCGTGGGACCAGTCCCCCGATCAGTTTTGGGGAGAAGGCTGGATTCATCAGGCGGCGCAGGCGGTGGTGATCTTCGCCCTCGATGTTGAGCAGGGCCTTGCTCCACCAGTGTGCAAAGGCGCCTTCGGTGACGCCGTTGTGAGCGGGCCAGGCCCAGCTGCCCTGGCGCAGGCGGCGGTCCTTCATCAGCTTGCCCACCTCGTCGTAGCGCAGCACTGCCAGCCCGTATGGGGTTCGGGCATACCAGTTTTCGTCGCGCGCGGTGCGAACGTCGGCAGACTGGACCGAGAAGGCCGGGTCGGCGAGGTTCAGGTACGGCGCGTCGGTGAGTTGTTCAGTGGACATCGAGTTCTCCTGCCAGCTGGGGAGTGGCCACCGGGCGCGCGGTGGTGGGCACGGTGGTGGGAATGGCGTCGCCGTACGGGGCGGTGCCGTTGTTGTGTGAGCGGGCCAAGACCATGTAGAGCAAGCCCAAGCCGATGACGACCAAGGACATGACCGCGACGATGTAGTTGTCATACCAAGGGGCTTCGGGGGTGCGCGGCCAGCTGATGTTGACGATGGCGGCGACGCCGTAGATCAAGGCGCCGATGTTGACCGGCCAGGCCCATTTCTGCAGGCGGTATTTTCCGGTCGCTGTCCAACCTTTGATGCGTGCGCGCAGCGCGGCCAGCACGACCATCTGGAAAGCGATGTAAATGCCGACCGAGCCGAAGCTGATGAGTTTGGTCAAGGCGTCGGTGGACACGATAGAGCCGATGATCAGGGCTGCGGGAATGACCACAGCAGCCAGGAGTGCATACGGCGGGACGTGGCGCTTGTGGTCGAAGCGTGACCACAGTGAGGCGCCGACGATCATGCCGTCGCGGCCATACGAGTAGATCAGCCGGCTGGCTGCGGCCTGCAGGCTCAGCGCGCACGACACGAACGAGATGAGGACAACGGAGAGAACGACTTTGGATCCCACCGTGCCGAAGGCGTTGGCCAGGATGGTGGAGATGGGATCTGCGTCGGCGCCTGAGATGACGGCCCCGAAGTCGACGACGGAGAGGATAAGGCTCAGGCAGACGAATGTCGCTGCGGCGCCGCCGATATAGATGGTGCGACGCATCGATTTGGGGATCTGGACGCCGGGGTTCTTGACCTCTTCGGCGACGTCGCCGCAGGCTTCGAAACCGTAGTACTGATAGACCCCGATGAGGCTGGCCGCGAGAAAGGCGTAGAGGAAGCTGTGGTTACCCTCGGCGCCGAAGCTGTGGAACAGCACGCCCAGCCCGTGGTGACGCTGGCTGATCAGCAACCAGACACCGACGACCAGCGCTCCGATGAGTTCGGCGGTGAACCCGAATATGGCGAAATAGCTGAGGATTTTGGTTCCGGTGAGGTTGATCGTGGTGGCCACGGCCAGGATCGCCAGTGCGCACCAGATCGTGGCGTGCACCGACGGGGTGAAGCCGAGCACGGCCGCAACGAACGGCCCGGCCCCGTAGGCGACACCGGCGATGGTGGCCAGGAGTGCGAACAGGTAGACCCAACCGGTCATCCATGCCCATTTGCGGCCCCAGAGCCGCCGCGCCCACGGATAGACGCCGCCGGCAACCGGGAATTGGGCGACCACCTCGCTGAACACCAACGCGACGAGTAACTGTCCGACGCCGGCGATGAGCAAGCTCCAGATCATCGGCGGACCGGCAGCTGCGATGGCGATCGCGAACACGGTGTAGATGCCGACCACTGGGGACAGGTAGGTGAAGCCGAGCGAGAAGTTCGCCCACAGGCTCATGTCACGTTTGAACTCGGATTGGAAGCCCAGAGCCGCGAGTTGAGCGGCGTCGTCGTCTTCACCGTGGGGCAGCGCGTCCCCGGAAAGTGGTGTGCTGGACATAGCGGTGTCTTTCAGGTCGGTGACCGGACGTGGTCAGTCAGTCGTTGGCGTGTTTGCAGGCGACATACCGCTCAGCGAAGGCCTGCAGGTCGTGCAGCGCCCAGGCGAACAAGGGCGCGGTGACCAGGAGAACCACGACGACCGGCATCGGAGACCTCCTCGAATTGGTGAGCGAAGTGTGAGCTGGATCCTGTGGTCCCGGTCACACGCTAAAACCTATACCACCATAGTTCATAGTTCAAGTCTTTAGTGCTATGGTCGGCTCAGACGTTTCGACGGCAGGAGAAGCCGGTGGCAGTCGACCAACTCGGGGGTCTCACAGCGCTCGACGCCGTCCTGTCCCCTCTCGACGGCGGCGGTCCGCGCACCGACGCCGTCGTCGCTCGCATCACTTCCGCGATCGGTCTCGGCGTGATGGCCGACGGCGAGCAACTTCCCAGCGAGATCGACCTGGCCACCCAACTCGGCGTCTCGACGGTGACACTGCGCGAGGCGCTGGCCGTCCTACGCCAGCAGGGTTTGGTCGAAACCAAGCGGGGTCGTGGTGGTGGCAGTTTTGTGCGCGCGTCCGCTCAAGCCGTCAACAGCCGTTCTCTTGCCCATCTTGAGGAACTGACCGTCGAAGAAATCCGCGATCTGGGCGACGAGCACTTCGCCGTGGCCACCGCCGCCGCGGTCCTCGCCACCCGACGCGCGATGGCCGCCGACATCACGCGGCTGCGCCTCCTGGTGACGCGTCTTGCCGAGAGCGACAACATATTACGCAGCCGCCGCGCCGACAGCCGCTTTCAAATCGAAGTCGCCGTATGCTCGCAATCGGCCCGGCTGACCCGCGCTGAGGTGAATATGCAAGCCGAGTTGTCTTCGATGATCTGGCTGCCCGAAATTGCGGCTGATCCGGCGGCCGAAGCCGCCCGCCACGCCAAGCTCGTCGACGCCATCGAAGCAGAAGACGAATCCAAGGCTCGATCGCTCGCCGAAGAACACGCCGCCGGCACCGTCCGACGGCTGATCGCACTACGCATGGAGCTGACCCACCGATGACCGACAGCAACCACGCCCGCGCGATCGAATCCCCAGCTGTCGAAGCAGCTGTCGGCGAGCTCGTCGCTGCCATCTTCGCCTCGCTGCAGACCATCGCGGACGCCACTCGCGACCTGTGGGACCGGCTCGAGAGCACAAGCACCGCACCCCGGACAGTCGATCTCGCCGGCCTTCGCGAGGTGATCGTCGGTGAACTCCAACGCCGGGGAACGATGTTCAACGGCACCGGGGTGGTCGTCGCAGACCAACTCCTGGCCGACAGCCCGCGCTACCTGGAGTGGTGGCGGACCGACCACAAGCATGGCGGGGCAGCTCAAAAGTTGAGCCTCGACCTCAATCCCAACAGTGAGTACTTCTACGACTACACCTCCATGGAATGGTTCGCGGTCCCTCGCGACCGCGCAATCCCCTGGGTGTACGGGCCTTACCTGGATTACACCGGTGTCGACCTCTACGTCTGTACCTTCGGCGTGCCCATCACCTCAACAGGAGGGCGGTTTCTCGGCGTCGCCGCGGCCGACGTGCCGGTCGCCGCACTCGACGCCAAACTCCTGCCCACCTTCACGGCCGCGTCACAACCGGTGGCGTTGATCAACGCTGAAGGCCGCGTGATCGTGGCCAATCATGTCGACCATGTCACCGGATCCAAGATCCGCACGAGTGATCGGCTGCAAACCCAGCAGATACCCAACACCCCGTGGTCACTGGTCCGGCTGAACCCCTGACGCCGGATATCGGTTGAACGACGGTGCCAGCCCGGTAGCGCTCGCAGACGATCCGAAAAGCATTGTGGGCGAGACGTTTACACGATGTTGGCAGGAATGTACCAACTCTCGGTCACATCCCCGACCCACCGCAACGCACCACCTCTACTCAGATAGGACAACCCACGATGAGCACCCTCGCCCCCATCACGCTGGCTGATGTTCTGCCCGCGCACCCCGTCGTCGACGCCGGCGCCGCCCTGATCGGCGTGGTCATCCCACTCAACTACCCCGACCTCACCGAAGAGACTCGCGAGCTCGTGGTGCGCTTCACGCGGTCGACGCTGCAAACGCTGACCGATCTGGGAGCCCGACTGGTGGTCATCGATCCCACTGCCGAGACGCCAGACCCCATCGACGGCATCGACGGCATCGACGGACTGGTACTGCTCGGTGGCGGTGACGTCGACCCGACGCTGTACGGCCACCACGACGACGTGCCCAGCCTAAACGGGGTCGACCGGCGCTGCGACGAGCGCACCCTCGATGCCATCCGCCAAGCAGTCGCGCGCCAGCTTCCGCTTTTCGGCATCTGCCGCGGCGCGCAGATGCTCAACGTGGCCCACGGCGGCGATCTCATCCCCGATCTCGGCCCCGACACCCCCCACCACGGTCACGGCGAGGATCCGCTGTTCGTCGACGACACCGTGCTGATCGAGCCCGACACGCGATTGTCGGCCATCTTGAATGCGACGACCGCCACCGTGCGCAACGGGCACCACCAGGCCGTCGGCACCGTCGCCCCAGCGTTGCGGGTTGCCGCCCGGGGCGTCGACGGAGTTGTCGAGGCCGTAGAACACCGCGACCCGGCCATCTGGCTGCTCGGTGTTCAGTGGCACCCCGAAGACACCGATGGACCCGCTGCCGACCGGCACGCGTTGTTCTCGGCTTTCCTGGCGCGTGTCGAATCGGACCGGAAGACCGCCATCGACCAGCACTGAGGGGCACCGACTTCGTTGCTTGCGAAAAACAGTGTCGGACAGGCCGGTACACCTGCCCGCGCGGCCGGAAACACGTCAGGCCCCCTCGATGAGGGGGCCTGATCTGTGTGGCAGGTAGTGGATTCGAACCACTGTAGGCGTAAGCCGACGGATTTACAGTCCGCCCGATACCGTCGCATGGCTTCGCGCCGTGTCGCGAAAAAGGTGTCTGATCAGGCGTGACGGTCGCATGCATTCGCATGGTTTCGCCCAGTTTCGCGCGTGCGTTGTCACAACTCTGGCACAACTCCGACCCGCGCCAGAACGTGTCAACGAGGAACTGTCACAGGCGTCAAGACTGTGTCGTACGATTCCGCGCATGTACAGGTGGCTCACAGGTGGGCTGGTCGCAGGGGGCCTGGCGGCCGGTTTGGGGCTGGCCGCGCCAGCCAGCGCCGGGTGCGAGACTCAGCCGTTCGCGCAGTACTGCGACGGCCCGGTTCGTCCAGACGGCACCTGGGACCGGTGCTTCTCGACACAGCCGCAGGCCATCAACGGCCAGTACGGACAGATCACCGGATGGGTGCCATCTGTCGGCCGCTGCTACCCCGTCGACCCGAACGCCTGGCCACCGACGCCGCTGGGCCAGCCGCAGTACCACATCTACCCATGACGGGCCTTCGCGTCATCGCCATGCCCGCAGTGATCACCGCGCTGGCGCTTCTTGCTGGCTGCAGCCAGCCCGCCCAGCAACCCGCGGCCACCACCGTCACGGTCACCACTGAACGCGGGCCCGAGCAACCTCCCGTGGCGCCGACGGGCGAGCCTCGACGCGACGCCAGCGGCGCGATGCTCAAAGCGATCGGGGAAGGTGCCGGTGTCGGGTGCCCATCACCGACCGCGCCGTGCGATCTGGAGTTCACCGTCACGGCGATCGAACCGGGATATCAGTGCTCGGATCCCTACCAGATTTCACCGCTCGCTCCTGGGCAGCAGTATCTGCGGTACTCGGTTGATGGTCAGGCAGCGAACAAGCTCGAGTGGTCTGGTTCGGCCGACGCCCTGCGTATCAACAACTGGGCCATTGAGGATGGCGACGGCGTTCTGCATCGCGACCTCGATATTGCGTCGCCCTGCACAGAGCACGCCGACGCCGTACTTCAGACGTTCGTCCCAGGAACTCGCATGCGGGGCACCGTAACGGTGATTGCCCCAGCCTCGGCGAAAGAGCTGAGGCTCATCGTTGGGGACATGTCCTGGGTCTGGCCGATCCCCCCGAAGACGTAGCGCGCCGCGACCACCACATGAGTTAAGTGCGGCGGTTGCGCCACGCGAGAATGAACGCCAGCGCCACGCACGCGGTGCTGTATGCGATGCCGACCCAGCACATCGCGTAGACCGCGGCCATGGTGTCAGGCCGCTGCTGGTGTTGCGGCGGCGATAGCGCCGAGATGGTCGACGGCGTACTGGATTCCGGTTCGGCCGTCGGCGGTGACGGCCCGCCATTCGTAGGTGATGTGCGGGGCAGTCGGCGGGTTCTGGGCGACGAACTGCAACGCCACCCCGAGGGACTTGCTCAGCGCAACCACGTTGAGTGGGTTGGCCAGCAGCTCGAGCACCTGCTCCGCCAGGCCGCCCTTGCCGGTGAGCGCCGACAGGATCGCGGTGGCGGCGTTGATATCGAGACCGAGCTGGATCGCCGCCATGTAGCAGGCGGTGACGTTGTCGCCCGCCTGCTGGTCGAGCAGCTTCGGCCCGGCGGGCACCGAGGTGTACATGTCGCCGGGGTTGCCGATGTCGACCCACGTGGCCGGGAGGTCGGCGGGCAGGCGGTTGGCGGCGATACCGCGGCCGCCGGGGTCGATGAGACCGGACCCTGTATGGCCCTGCCCACGCATCGGGTTGCCGAGCGTGTAGCCGCCGATGAAGTTGTGCCGCAAGTGGTACAGGCGGCCGCCCGGGGTGATGATCTCCAGCAGCACACGCGATGCCGCCTCGGCGCCCTGGGAGTAGCCGCCGAGCCCGAACGTCTGCAGCGGGTGCGCCAGGATCCAGGCGACCGCCCACTCCACCGCGATGTCGACGGACTTGGCGTAGCTCGGGGCGTTCGGGTTGGGTGCGCCGATGAACCCGAACGACCACGGCGCCTGGACCGGGACCTCGAACACGGGGGCGTCGAGAGTGTCGGCCGCACCCGCGACCACCCAACTGGGGTAGCCGGTGCCAGGCTTGGCCCAGGTGCCGGCGAAGGTCAGGATCGCGTGCCGCACGAACTCGACGCCGCGGCGCGCAGCCAGCAGTTCGGCCATACCGGTCATAGCCACACCACCGCGGCGACGTTGATCAGCATGTGGAGCACGTTGTCGGCGATGATCAGCAGCCACACCGACAGCCAGTCCGGTCGGTCTGGGCCGTGACCGGTGGCGGTGTGCGGCGGCCGGAACGCATGGGGCGCGAGCTGATTCTTGAACCACACGACGTGCCGGGCCAACCGGTATCGGTCGATCACCGCGTGGGTGCCGACGATCACCAGTAGCGCCAGCGGCGACTGCGTTACGAACAGGAACGGCAGGCCATACGTCACCGCGTGCGCGATCGCCGGCCACCACCGCTTGGTCTTCTCCTGGGCCATCCAATCGGACTGGATCAGGTAGTCGCCGACCATGTGCGCCAGGCCGGCGGTGGCGATGGCGGCCGCGATGCTCATTTGCCGCCGTCGATCAGGGCTTGGCGGACGAAGCAATCCTTGGCTTCCAGCAGCTTTCGCAGACCCGCCGACAGCTCGGGGCCGTCTCCCGCCAGGTCCAGCACGTCGTCGCGGAACTTGGCCGTGAGGGCCGCGAGGTCAGCCATCGGCCCGGCGGGCAGGTTGGGATTGGGGTCCAGCAGGTCTACCAGGTGCTGGACGCTCTGATGGCGGGCCATCAGCTGTCCGCCTTGAGCACGTCGCTGGCCGGGCTAGTGGACTGGCCGGCGGCCTTGCGGCGAGCGATCAGGTCCTCCATCAGCTCGATCATCACGTCACCGTGATCCCGGACGATGCCGTCGGAAAACTCGTTGCGCCAGGCGATCTGCTCACCGATGGTGACGGTCTGCTCGTCGCTGTCGGTATGGCCGTTCTGCCACGACCCATCCGGCTGCACCCGGCCCCACGGCCCGCGGGCCGGGTCCTTGACGATCGCGTTGAACGGGCGTGCGAAGCGCGAGTAGACGAATCGCCACGGCTGCGGCCAGCCCGACCGCTTCGCCTGATCGGACGGCGGGAATACGCCGCGGGACTGGGCTTCAAGCTCTTCGGCTGCAGACATGGTGATCTCTCCTGACTGGGTGGGGGTTTCGAGGTTGAGCAGGGCGCGGAGTTGCGCGGGTGTGCCGCGGAACGCGTTGGCGTCGACTGACTTTCCGGCCACCAGGGCGCGGTCGGTGAACTGCAGAATGTCGGGGGTCCGGCCGCCGTACGCGCCCCACATCGCCCAGGTGTTGCCCGGGTAGAGCACCGAGGCGTATCCGCTGCCGGAGACGTATTCGGAGCGGATCAGGCCTGGCACCTGCGACAGGTCGGGCTTGCCGATCTGCTCCCAGTACCAGTCGGGGATATACGACAGGGCGACCCGGACGCCGAGCTTCTCGATCTCGGCTTTGACCGCCCAGAACTGGGCCATGTCACCGGATCCGGCTTCAACGTCGAGCATGGCGGGGATGCTCTTGTCGCCGAGCTGGTCTACGAACAGGCGCGCCTGCGCGGCGGGGTCGCCGGTGCGGACGTAGTGATAGCCGGCGAGGATCAGGCCGAGGCGCTGCGCGTCGTCGCGGGTGCGCGGCCAGAACGGATCGCGGTAGGTCGCGCCCTCGGACACCTTGGCGAACACGAAGTCGAAGCCCTCGGCCTTGACTTGGTCAAGGTCCATGACGCCCTGGTGGTTGGAGATGTCGATTCCGTAGGTGACGGCGTCGGCCGGCGGCGGCCCGGGGGCGATGTCGCCAGGCATCGGGATGGGTGCGCTTTGACGCGTGTGGACGTGATCGCGGTGGCCGCCATAGTCGCTGGCGTAGTAGCCGGTGTCGGTGACGTCGCGGCCACCGGCGACGCCGGCCCGCTGCCCGGTGTTGGGGTTCTGCCAGATGATCTGCTCCAGCGAGCCGCGAACGGTCATGAGGTAGTCGGCGAATCGCTGCATGTTCTCGACCGGTCCGGCCCAGTCGATGCCGCGGTTGAGCTGTTGTGGGTTCGGCGCGAACCCGGCTTCGTTGCGGTTGCTCTCCTGGTGGCCCGGGTAGGTGCTTGCGCGCAGCCCGAAGACTTGGGCGAGCTGGTAGACCCAGTCGGGAAATCCGTTGGCGCCGTAGTTGACGCTGGCTCCTCGCGGCAGTCCGTAACTCATCGGCCACCGCCGAGCAGGCCGCCGAGCCCGCTGAGGGGGTTCTTGGCGATCTGCTGCAACTGAGCCACAACGGCGGACAGGCCGCCGAGGTCAGGCAGCTTGGTGCCGACCTGGTCCGCGATGGCCTTCACGAGCTTGTCGTCCCACTTCCACGGCGTCGCGGCCGTGGCGTGGGTCGCGACGAACGTTGCAGCGGCTTCGATGTCGTCGCGGTTGGCGGGGTCCTTCAACCACTCCACCGCGTAGTCGAAGATGGCCTTGCCGAGGATGGGCACGAGCGATGCGAGCAGTTTCTGGAGCACGACCACGGACGGTAAAGCTGCTGGGTGCAAGCCCTATCCGGCGTTGATCCAGTCGATCGACGGTGAGAACCGGCGCGGCCCAAGCAGATCCTTCGACGCGTCCACGCGCGCCCCGATGCTGCGGTAGCCCGCGCCCTTCGCCGCGGTCGCGGCGTTGTCCGGCCACTCCCCCGCGAAGGCGCCGTTGCGGCGCAGCGTATGCAGATTCCCCACGCCGGTCAGTCGGCAGATGTCACCGGCAGCGTAGGCGCCGCAGTCCGCCACCATGATGGTGTCGACGTTGGCGACGCGACGCACGATCGCCAGCTTGGAATTGATGAGCTCGACGCCAACACCGTGCGTGAAAGCACCGTTCGACACCCTGGCGAACACCTGCGTGCGGTGCTGCGTGTTGGTGATGCTGTTGCCCGAACCCTGCGAGCCGATACGGAATTCGAGGTAGTAGTCATCCGAGCCGGTGGTGCCGGTGTTGAGCCGCACCCGATCGGTCTTGAGTGCCGCGGACACGAGACCGTCGGGCATGTCGAGTCGAAGCGAACCGTCCACGATGCCAGCCACATAGTCGCTGGCCGGGCCGTAGTGAACCCAGTTGGCGCCGAGCGTGTCTCGGTCGAAGTAATCCCCCAGTGACGACGTGGACCAGACCAGCTGCCCGTCGCGGCGGATCTCGACGATGTCCTGGCCGTCGCGTTTGATCGCCACGATCCCCGGGATCGGCATCAGCCAGCTCGCAGCATGTAGGTGACACCCGGCACGGGCGTGATTGCCGCGTACTCGGTTTGAGTCATGAACACTATCGGCGCCTCGACCGGGTTGCCGTCCTTGTCGTAGGCGGTGACGACCCCGATGCCGGCCTTCGCCGCGGTCACAGAGTCGTCGTCGAGCTTGGCGGTCGTGACGGCACCGGGAGCGAGGTTGACGGCTTCCACACCATTGGTGGCGATCTTCTCTGTGGTGACTGCACCATCGGCGAGTTTTCCCGTGGCCACGGCTTTCTCTGCCAGCTTCGCTGTGGTGACAGCCCCGTTGACCAGCCCGGACGGTGCGACCTCTTCGATCTCGGCGCGCATCTGCGGCGACAGCCGTTCGCCAACCGGCTTTTCCGTGTCGAGGTAGGGCACCAACTTCGGCATGCCCGCAGGTTATGGGCCCCGCGTGCAGCTACCGCATTCCCGACATCGCCCGGGTGAACGCATCGAACGATGCCTCCACCTCGCCAGGGGTGAAGCCCTCCGGCGGTTTGACTTGCGCGTGATAGTCCTTGCCGTTCAGGCGTTCCGCGCCCTCAGGCGTCGGCGCGTACAGCCGGTCCATCAGGTCCTCGCGGGCAAGCCGGTCCAGATCCTTGTCGCCGGTCGACGCGGTGCCCTCCAATGCCAGCGTTTCGATCTCATCGATGACGGCGTGCATGTGCGGTAAATCCCGCATCGGGTCGGCGATCCCGTCCGATCGCATCCGCTGCCGAACAGCGCGCCAGTTGGTGCCGGCCATGACGGCCAGGATGATGACGGCGACGTACGGGCGGGCGGTGCCCCACGTCGCCAGCTCGCGGGCCACGAGTGTGGTGGTGTCGCCCGGTAGTTCGTCGGCCATCATGCCGGACAGCAGCCGCTCGTACTCGCCATCGTCGAGGTGGTCCCGGACGAACTGGGTCAGGTAGTGGTGCCGTTCCTCGGATGTGATCTTCGGGTTGCCTGACATTGCCAGCGCGGCCGCCGATCTCGGCATCGGTCGGCGTGCACGCACGACGCCGACGTCCGGCACATCGAGGTCGAAGACAGGCCCCGAGAGGGGCGCTAGTACAGCGTCGCCCAGCATGTCGACGAAACCCTCAGGTGGATCGAACATCTGGCTCGCTTAGATCACGGGTGTGCCGGGCACCAGCACCGACAGGGCGATGGCGCGGCCGGACCACTCCGGTTCCTTGGTCGGTGTGAACGACCGGTCCAGCGTGGGCCGCGGCGGCGACGCGAGCATCGCGACCGCCATGGTGGAGCCGGTGGCGTCGACATCGGACAGGCTGGTCATCCCCGCCGGGGGTGCCTGATTTATCGGCGCCTGCAACACACTGTGCGCCACGTGAGAAGCGCACAACAGCAATTGGCCGCGACTGTCGATGCTGGGGCACACGTGGCCACCGTCGCCGCGCTCCCAGAACCGTTTCGACAGTGTCGACGCAAACCGCCACTCGGTGAAATCGGTAGACGCGTCGCGCAGCACCACCAGGGTGACGATCTCCTCAGCCAGCACACCGGTGGTGAAGTGGTACGACCCCGGTTCGGTGGCCGACGCAATCCGCCCGTAGACCTTCATGTGAACATCGCCGATACCCAACAGGCCGTCGTTGCGGACATGCAGCTCGGTCCAACCGGATTCAGACGCCGTGATGTCAGAGGCCAAGCCGATGTTGTTCGCCACGATCGCCAACATGGTGTCACCCGCGGCCGTCCCGGCCGGCACGTCGACGTCAGTGGGGAACGTGTTGTTGGTCGAGTGCTCCACCCCCACCACCGTGGGGATCGGGCGTGACGGCAGCGGACCACCTGCGACGCTGGGGATTCCGAACAGGTCGACGCGGGTGTCGCCGGAGATGAACAGCGACTCGGTGTTCTGGTCGCCGCCGTCGATGGTGGTGTTCTCCCAGAAGTCCGAAACGAACCGGACGGTCACGCGCGCGAAGAACGTCTCCCCCGGCGCCACCAGAGGCCACCCGGGTGTCTGCGGCATCAGCGGCGCCGACTGGCTGTTCTGACGCACCTCGTGCAAACCGAAGCTGGTGCCGAGCGCCAGGGTGCCGCCCTTGCCGATATCCATGCCGCACCCGAAGCGGGAGACCTCGACCATGTCGAAGCTCGACGGTGGCGTCGCGTTGGGCCGGATATCGATCCCGTGCGTGGTGACGAGGTAGCCGCGGGACCGTGCCTGCAACGTCACCTGCGCGCCGGCCCGGGTCACTAGGCCGTAAACCTGCTGCGGCACCGGGCTGTTGTTCGTCCACTGAATGTCGACGGTGTGCACCAGGTCGTTCTTGTTGCCGCCACCCGAGGTGTCGTAGCTGCGTGATACCGATGCGGCTGTCTTGCTGGCCAGCATGCGGTACTGCGTCCACGGCTGCGGTTCGATCGCCTCGTCGACGATCGCGAAGTGCTCGCTGTTGGCGCCGCTCATGCCGACCCCACCGGGGTGGCGAACACCAGTAGGCGGGTCCAGCGGGCGTGCGCTTCCCACCGGGGTTCGAACTCGGACGCTGACGTCCACACGCCGGGGGTTTGGACCGCGGCGAGGTAGCGGAAGTGCAGCGAGTGTTTCGCCGGCAGTATGCCGATCGGCACCCACGCCTGCGATGCGTCACCGTCGATGAACAGGCGCCCGTATTTCAGGTCCTCGGCGGTGGCCTCCGGCCGGTCAACTTGGGCGCGGCCACCGAATGCGTCCTGGACGATGCTGGGATAGTCGGCGGTGGGGCTGACACCCTGCGCGTACGACCAGGCGTCGTGAATCACCACGGTGCCAGGGTTCTGCGCCACGATGCTGCGCGGTGCCCTGTTGACCTGCACGGCAACGACTTGCGGGTCACCGGTGTTGTTGTACCAGTCGATGTCGCCGCTGATCATCGTCACCGGATCCGGGGCGCGGCTGATCGTGCCGTCCTTGGTGGACTCGAGGAATCGTTCGGCGACGATGCGGGGAAACCAGTGGCGGGCCATGTCGATCCCGTCGACCGTGGCCAGCATCCCCTCCATGGTGCAGGGTTTGACGGTCATCGCCGGCCCCTCCAGTAGCGGACCCACGCCACGCCCCACGACGCAACGTAAACCGCCGGCCAGACAGCGATCCCGATCATGATCCCAACGAACAGGTTCATCCGGTCACCACATTTCCTTGCTGTCCGAACGCAATTAGTTGCAGCCGAGCCCAATTCGCTCTCGCCTCATGCTTCGGTTGGTTCTTGTTCGCGTTGTCCGAGAACGGCGGCGGCGTCCACACATAGCAGCGGTACCAGGCCTTGAACAACTGTCCGGGCCCCACCGGGTACGGCACCCACTCGTCGACCATGTTGACGTCGGTCCACATCCACTGCTGCCCCGGCTCCGGTTCCGCAACGCTGTTGGTGCCGAGGTCGATCGCTGATCCGGTCTGCCCGTTGAAGATTCCCGACGTGATCGGCGGCCCCGGTTCGGCGTCCATCGCGTAGGTCCAGCGGTCGCGGAACTGGATCGCGTTCGGGTTCGACGTCAGCCAGTACCGTGGGCCGCGCACGACCCGGATCAGCACCTGCTGCTCGAGCGGGGTGTCATTGCGCCACCCGGCTTTGATGTCGATCAGCAGCTTTCCCGGCAATGCGGTGGTTGGGTACACCTTCCCGTCGCCACCAGAATTGCCGCGCACATCAGCGACGAGACGCGGGACCGCCCACGGCTGTAGACGGAGTTGGCCGGCGTCGTCGGTGGTGAGGTTCTCCCCGACGCAGACGTTCGGCTCGGTGTACTCCGTGATCGGCACGGCCCGACAGTACGGAGCCCGGGTGCTATCGCTCGTGCGGTGAGCGGCTGGTCATGATGGCCATCGTGACGGTCCAGCTACCAACAAGACCACCGAGCATGAACGCGAGAATCAGCAGGTGCCAGGGCACTACACCCGAGTCCAAATCCTCGCCGGCGAGGTGGCCAGCTCGAAGTCCTTGGCGTACTTGTTCGTCAGGTTGGTCTCTTTGAGCGTCTTGAGCGCGGCCCGTGCGTCGGCTTCACCGCCCGGCAGAACGGTCAGCGCCGTCTGCCAGCTCGCGGGGTTGGTCAGCACCTGGTCCACGATCTCCTCGCGGGCCGCGACGGCCGCGTGGTAAGCCTCCAGGTCGCGCACGTACTGGTCCTGCAACGCCTGCTGTTCGGCGGTCAGCTCCGGTGGGATCGGGTTGCCCGTCGCTGGGTCGTAGGTCGGCAGCGGCAGCGAGGGACGGGCCGGAGGCTCAGGCGGAGGCGGAGGCGGAACCGAACCGTCGTCGGGCAACGTCGCGACCTGCCAAATGACAGCCCATTCCACTTCGGTCTCCAATTCAGGCATCAGCTGGGCTGCCCCACACTCTGGACGATCATCTGGATCTTCGAACTCGTGGTCGGATCTGTTCCAATCGCCCACAGTTCGTCGTCCGGTCGCAGCCTGAATTGAAGGGTGGTGCCTTCGACGAGTGCAAAACCGCTGTTCTCGTCGACAGCAAAATTCGGTCCGATGTAGGCGGGAAGCGATCCTGGGGCGAGTTGGATGACCACCTCAACGTCACTCCCTAGTGGCTGGAGCAGCGGACCGGACGAGATGCTGTTAACGGTCATACCGGGTGTGCGGAACATGCGGATCTCCTTGGCTAGTTTGCGGCAATGGGACTGAACGACAGGACGTCGGTGGCGATGCGGATGATGTCGCCGTTGACGCCGCCCTTTGACACGCTGGCCGCGGCGGTCCACAGGCAGTTCCCTCCGGCCGGGCCAGCGGAGTCCCAGAACGACACATGCGAGATGGTCTCGGTCGCGTTGAGCGTCCATTCCGGCGTGGTGTTCGCACTCATGGAGCCTGACGCGGCGGCTGCGAAACTCAGTGCAAGCCGGGTGGTCTGGGCGCTGGCAGCGAGAGTGCCGGCCGCTCCGGGGTCTCCCGTGTGCGCTTTCGCGTACACCGTGGTTGGGGGTGTGTACGACACGTTCCGGCCAACATGGTTCAGCAGCGCATTGGCCAGGTATGTCGTGATGCCCACGGTCATGACGGCGATGGTGTCAGGGCGGGGTGTATCTACTGGCGGGCAAGGTAACTGGCTTGCCCACGTGCGCCCGCGCCGCCAGCACCGAACGTGTGCTGCGCCCCGGCCCCACCGCCACCGGGAGCGTTACCGGCACCGCCATCAGAGTTCTGCTGGGCCCCACCAGTCATCGTGAGACTCCCCTGTGTCCGGTTGCCCGGGCTGACACCGGCGACTGCCAGCGCGTTGGCCGTGGTGGAGCCGTTGCCGCCGTTGCCGGTGAGGGTGGCACCGCCGGTGACGACACTCGTGGTCGCACCGCCATTCCCGCCGTTGCCGCCTGACGTAGACCCCGCCGTGCCTCCGGTGCCGACGGTCCCGGTGATGGTGGTGACCGAGTAGTCGATGCCGCCAGGTCCACGCGTGATCGTGTCGCTGTCGTATGAACCGGGGTCACCGCCCGCACCCCAGACGCAGCAGATGCCGAGGCCCTTGCCGCCACCACCAGCGCCGAGGACGATGCGGTCGATGATCTCGCAATTGCGAGGAAAGGCGTAGCTGTAGGCGCCGGTGACAGTCCGGTCGAATGGCAGCGGCAGACCCGTCGACGGGAAGGCTGCGGCGACGCCTGCCGACAGGGCGACGGCCTGGGCGAATCCGAGGTCCAGGCGCTTGGCCAGCTCCTGAGAGCTCGCGAGTGTGAGCGCACGCGAAAGGCTCAGCGTGCGTAGGCCGGTCAGCGTCACACTGCCGGCCAGGGAGAGGTCGCGGGACACCGACAGCGGGCCGATACGGTCCAGGTCGACCACAGCGGCGGTGAGAACCTGGCGCTGCAAATCGACAGCCCGCACCTTCTCCAGATCCACCGTGCGCCCGGCCGAAAGTGTCTGTGCCAGATCAATACCGGCAACACGCAGCAGCGTGAGCGCCCGGTTCACCGTCACGGTTTGCGCCATGTCGAGCATGGCGATCTTGGTCAGGCTCACCGAGGAGCTGGCGACGATGGACCGCGCCAGGTCGAAGAACTTGAGCGTGATCAGGTCGACGACTCGGCCGGCCTGCAGCGTCTGCGCCACGTCGACCGGGCCGATCTTGGTCAGATCGACCTGGCGTCCCGCGGAGATCGTGGTGAGCAGACCGAACGCGGTGAACTGGGCGAGCTCCACCGCGCTGGTCGTGACGATGGGCGCGTTTACGTCGATGGTCGAGATGCGGGTCAGGGCCACCGACCTGGCCAGGGCGACCTGCCGGGTGACGTCGAGGCCGCCTACGGTCGACAAGCTCACGGTGCGGATGACACCAAAGGTCTGCTGTGCGGCGATCATGCCGAGCTTCTGTAGAGCCACGCTGCGGTTGAGCGCGACGTCGAGCACTACCCCGAGGTTCTGCAGCGCTCTCAGCTCGACGGTGCTGACCATGTGCAGCGACAGCGCACCGTCGATGCCGAGGACTGCCCACCACGACGGCGCGACGACCTGGCTGCCGGAGTGGTTGGCTGCACCGCCCCACCCGATACGCAGCAGGGGTGACGTTTGACGCTCGGGGAACCACGGCATGCGTCTCTCCTCACACCTGGTAGGCGTGGATGAACAGGCGACCGTCGCCGCCCTTGCCGCCGTTCTTGCCTTGGAAGAACAGGGACCCACCACCACCGCCACCGGATCCGGGGCCGCCGTCGCCGCCCACGGGATCGGTGAGGTTGAGGTCGCCGCCGTAGAGGCCTCCCAGACCGCCGATGTAGTCGTCATCGAAGTAGGAGTGGATGCCGGAGCTATCACCGGCCGTGGCCGTCCCGCCGTTGCTCGCTGTGGCGCCCAGCGCGACGAATCCGACGGTGGTGCAGGTGGTGTTGCTGCCGTTACCGCTGTTGATCGCACCGCCAGTCCCGACGACCCCGACGAGCGTGCCACCGACCGGGACGTCAACGCCGACGGTCAGCGCGACGTCATTCCACGCACCCGCGCGCCCGCCAGCACCACCCGATGTGGAGCCGCCCTTGTCTCCACCTCGGCCGCCGCCAAGCCCGGTGAGCCGAATCTTGTCGCCGTTGCGCAGCCAGGACGGCAGAGTCCAGGACCACGAGCCCGCGAGGAACCGACCCCAGTAGTGCCGCTTGTCGGTGAACGTGACACGCGCATATCCCGGTCCGCCCACACGCCCCGAGCCGTCCACCGGGGTGCCCTGGATCTGGCCTGAGCCCCCGCCTCCACCGGCTCCGTAGCCACGCCCGGCGGCGCCGCCGCCAGCGCCGCCACTGGGCTTACCGGCCTCGGGGACCGGGTCGGGCGATAGGTACGGACCACCCGCCTTGAACAGCGAGTCACTGCCCGCGGTGCCGGGGGTGTAGCTGACGTTCTTGTTGCTGTCGGTTCGCGCGGTGCGGCCTTGGCCGCCACCGGCCGCACCGCCCAGCGTGTTGGGGCCCAGCGATCCCGGCGCCGAGAAGCCGTATCCAATCCCGGAGATGGACGGGGTGCCAGCGGCACTATTGGTGCCAGCGCCCGCATTGAGTTGGACGGAACCGGAGACGAAACTCGATGCCGTCCCTGGGCTTCCGACGATGACGCTGAACAGTGGGCCGAGGTCTTCGATCGGGATGAAGAACCGGAGGCCCGCGGTTCCGATCGCGGCGGCCCCACCGCCCCCGTCCCCGCCTGCAGCCACGACGTTGTTCTGCGAGGGCATGACCGCGCCCGCCTTGCCGGGACCGCCGCCACCGGCCAGCTCGACGATGGCGCCCGCAGCCTCGGTTGGCGTTTCGGCGTCTGTGAGGTTGGTGTTCTCGATGATGTACGGGAACGAGATCGGTGGCCAGATACGGTCACTGCCAAGGTAAACGGCGTCCTGCAGTTCGTTGCCGACATAGATGCTTGCGGCGTCGCCGCCGATGTAGATCGGCATTAGTTCCTGACCGCGTAGATGGTGTTCGGGTTCTTCGTCGGAATGGCCGCATACTCAGCAGCGGTGCCCTTCCAAACGATCAGGTTCGTGGGCCCCGCAGCGGTCATGCCCGCAACGACGCCGGACCCTGCAGACGCGCCACCGTCGAGCATCGACCAGGCAGAGATGGTGCCCGTCTCGTAGCTGGAGTCTTTCCTCAGACCCAGGCCGCACAGCCGGAAGCTGCTGCCGAGCTGAGTCACCGGGGCAATATCGGTCGCCGACGTGACGATGTCATCATTGACCGCGACGTGAAAGTACCGGGGCTGCAGAGCATTACCGCCCTTGAATGCCACACGGCAGCCGCCGGTGACGATGTCGGACTGGTTGACAGTGGCCAGCACTGTCGTGGTGCCGGTGTTGTAGGACATGATTCGCACGCGGTCCCAGCCGATTTCGGCGATGCACATGTTGTTGCCCGCCGCGTCGGATCGGCCGATGAGGTAGATGAAGTTGTTGCCGTCGGCGCCAAACCACCCGTGCGACGGCACAGTAGGTAGAACGACGTTCACCTCGAACAGATCCGTCTGCAGCGGCCCGCCATTGAACAGGTACCGCTCATCACCAGCGCTGCCGGACCACACCAACTTGCCGCCCGACGTGACGATTCCACCGGAGCCCTGGTCGAAAACCTTGGTGAACATCGACGGCGGGGCACCGGCGTTCACATACTCGCTGAAGTTGACGATCTCCGATGACGCCGCCGGGTCCAGGCCAGCCAACTGCGATTGCACGTTTAGCGCCGCGGCGTTCGCGCCCGCCGTGGCCTGGCGTAGACCAGTGAGCTGAGCCAGGGCGTCGAGGATCCCGAAGCCCGTCCCGGCCAGACCACCCGCGCCCTGAGTGAGCGTGTCGATCGCCTGCTGCAGAGCGTCGCCGATATCGGTCGCGCCAGCAACCGTGGTCGCGACACCCGTCGACGGCACCTGGCCGTTGAGCTTGGTGGGGTCGAAAAGCCCACCCAGGGTGAGAAACTGCGTCTTGCTGCCGGTGCCGGTGATGAAGTCCTTGGCCTGCTGCAACGCCGAGGTGATCGGCGTGACGGCATGCCCGGCGATGATCTCGATGAGCTGTACGGCCTGGGTGTTGAGATCTGGCAGCCCGGTGATCCGGGTCATGTCGAGCATCCCGATCACCGTGGCCGGTGCATTGGCCAGTGCGTCGCGCAGGTTGCCCCACTGATTCGTCAGCCAGTCATTCCAGTCGCTGATCCCGAGCTTGTCGGCCAGCGCGTCGAGGGCATTTTGCGCGCTGGCGAACGCATCCTCGGCGGCGTTCTGCAGATCCGAGAGACCGTCCTGGAAGTCGAGCAGCTTGTCCGCGAGGCTGCCCATCGCGGGAATACCGAGCGCACCGAGCCCGGCGTTGACCGTGGCCTCGATCCATCCGAGCAGCGACTGGAGATCCGCGGGCAGGTCCTTGACGTAGTCCTGCAGGAAACTGCCCGTCTTGCGGGCCTCGGCGTCGTCGAACTTCACCGTTCCGGCGGTGGCGGTGGCCATCACGGTCAGCTCGACGGTCACGATCACCGCGGTGGCGGGCACGGTGTAGGTGCCGCTGATCGTGGTGCCCCACCCGTTGGTGCCGCCGCTGTTGCCCGACGGGCTGGCCACCGACGCCACCATCGTGGGAGCGCCACCGATCATCACACCGCTGGCGTCGTACGCGGCGACGTTGAGCCGGATCGCGTCGCTGCCCGCCAATGCGGTCAGGCCGACCCATTTCACCGCCACCGAGAGGTTGAGTTTGTCGTCCTTGGCGACCTGAATGTCGTTGCTGTAGATGATGTGTGACCTGCCGTCGGCGGTGACGGTCGCGCAGCCTGGCTTGCTCTTGCCGTCGGTGGCGTCGTGGGTCCAGTCCGGCAGGCCCAGCAGGGTGTCGCCGGTGTCGAACCCACCGTCGAGGATCAGGTTCCGGTTGATGTCGCGGATATGCGTCAGCGGGATCAGCGGGATGCGATCGGCGGTGATCGGCCCGCCCAGCTCGATCCGGAAGAAATCGGACAGGCTCTTGAGCGCGTCGACCGGGTCCAGCTGGCCGGTGAGCTTCTCGTAAAGCTCCTGCCACGCCGACGTTTTCGCCTCGTTGATGACCTCTTCACGGTCGGTGTTGGTGAAGCCGCGCAGGCTGCCGAGGTCGACCGACACCGGACCAGTGGGGTTGTCCAGGTCGACGGACTGGCCAGGCCGCGTCGCGATCAGCTTCCCGTCGACCGAGTTGATCACCCAGTCCACCACCCGCAGTGACCGCGGGTTCTCGAGCACGTCGAGCCGACGCGAAATCTGCCGCGCCCATTCCTGATCGGTGCGCGGCGGCCGGCTAAGCGTCGCGACGCCGCTCACCGGCGGCCCTGCCGTGCCTGCTGGTCAAGCTCCACCAGCTCGGGCAGATCGTCGTTCACCGACTCCAGGTCGATCCCGACGGTCACGCCGCTCGACGAGCAGTTCACCGTCACCCCAGCCAGTTCCATGGTCGACAACAGCCCGTACGCCTCCACATTCAGCCGCACCGACGGCACCAGCAGTTGCATGGAGATTGGCGTGTCACGGTGCAGCGACGCCCCAGGCGGCACCTTGATGGCGTCGCGGATGACGCCGTTGTAACGGGCGTACTTGTACGCTTCCCGATCGGTGTTGGACACACCGAACATCGAGTCGATGTTGACGATGCTCTGCAGGCTCAGCCCGCCCATTTCGACGCGGCCGCGTGACACCGCGTCCGCGGCACGCAGCAGCACATCGTTCGAGGTGTTGGCGCCGTCGCGGATCACCGACAGTCCGCCGTCGACGAAGTCGTCCTCGCTCAGCGTCGCGAGCGCTTCGAACTTCGCCGGGCCGAGCAGCGGGATGCCGGCCACCACCGACCAGTACAGGCCGCGGTCGGTCAGGTCTTTGATGACGTTGTCGGTCATCGCAGTGTCTGCGGTGCAGGAGAATTCGAAGCGGTCACCCCGCGGATCGGGCCGCCAGATGGGCTTGATGTTCAGGCCGTGGTGGTCGATCGCCGCGTCCCACAGTTCCCGCGCGACCTCGGCCGGGTCGGCGGCGTCCCACCGTTTCGTCAGCGGGCACCGTGTGCGGCCCAGCAGCGAACTCGCGTCGCGCGCCGAGAGCGCCAGCCAGTCGCGGCCCTGCTCGGCGGACTGGATCGGGCCGGACCAATACAGTTCGCGGCCCTGCCCATCCCACACGTCCACCCAGTGCATCCACGGCGTGATGTCGGGGATCCGCACGTAGCCGGCCTTCGGTGGAACCCCGAGGTTGCAAATCGACACCTCGCGCAGCTCCCGGGTCCACTTCAACTGGGAGTAGCCGCTGGATAGGAACTGGTAGAGCTGCTTTCCGCTGGCGGTGCGGACCGACACGATCTGCTCGTCGTCGACGATCACGGCTAAGCCTCCCGGTCGGTCAGCACCATGTCGACCTCGAATTCAGCCGTGCTGGCGGCCTGGATGATGAATTCCCAGCAGCCTTCCCGGTCGATGATCGGTGGCCGCCACGGCGCACCGTTCGGGGTGCCGACCACACCGATCACCGCGCGGGTCCGCTCGTCGTAGTGCGCCCAATACCGGCCGGTGATGCCGTCGAGCACCAGTTCCGCCCCGGCCGGCAGGCCTGAGATCTGCAGGGGGAACCGATTGTCTTCGCAGCGGATATCGGAGCCGCATTCACGCCAGAACGCCTGCAGCGTCAACGATGTCTCGCCGGTGTTGCGGATGACGGTGGTGACCACGGTCTCGCGGCACCGGAACGCGTAGTCCATCGTGGGCACGCGGAAGCTGTACTTGTCGATCTCCCCGACCGGCAGGCAGCCACCGCACACCGGTGGCGGCGTGGTGATCGCGGCGATCTCTTCCGGCGCGCATTCGGTGGAGAACATGACGGGCATGTCCACGCACGTCTCCGGCTTCTCGCAGTCGGCGGCGTGAATCCAGTTGATCGACTGGCGGGTGATCTCGTCCCAGTCGACGTGCACCGAGACACCGGGCAGGTAGGCGTACGGGCTCAGAACGGTCATCTCCCAGGAGATCCGGTAGAGGGTGGCCTGTTGGTGCTGGCGGGGCTCTGTGTTGAGCTCCTCGACGATCGTGGGGGCTTTCGTCAGGACGACGCCGTGCACCTCGCGGACCAGGCTGGCCGGATCCACCGCGGAGTGCGACGGCGACGCCGCGAGGTAGCGCAGCGTGCTGGTGGTGTTGTCGGTGGTGTCGCGCAGCAGGCACGACAGCCACTGCAGCCCGTACTCGACGCCGGCGTGAGTGCAGGCGATCAGCAGCGCCTCGAACGTCAGCGTGCGGGCCGTGTCACGGTTCGGTCCGGCCGCCGACCCCGGGCCCGCCATCGGGGTGATGGACCGCTCCACCGGCGTCGGGCCCAGGCCGTCGAGGCGCGTCAACCACACACCGCCGAACTCGCCCGACTCCGGTAACTGGGTCGTGTACCACGGCGCCAACTCCGGCCGATACTCCGTGTCGCCCAGGAACTCCCGCAGACCCGGCCAAGTGTCGTCGTAGACCACCATGGTGGAGCACGACCCGCAGATCGCGGCCGGCCCCCAGCAGGTGCCGTCTACCTCGAACAGCCCGGGCCCGTACCGGCGGGCACCGTTGGGTGGTGTCAGCAGCCCGGGCAGGACCTCGACGGAGCTGTCGGGGATCTCGAACATCCCGGGGTAGTCGACGGACTCGACCAACGCGCACGGCCCGCCGCCGGGGTGCAGGTCATCGTCGGGATACACCTCCCCGCCGGGATACGTGAATCCCGAGTCGGTGATGAAGATCCCGACGTCACTGGTCGGTGTCTCCGCGCCCAGGTGGGCGATCAGCCGAGAGGTGTTGGCGATCTCGACGCCGTTGAGTCCGATCCATCCTCTGTAGGCCATCAGCTCATCAACTCCAGTAGCCCGTCGCGGACGTTGCGGCCAGCCTCGGGGCCGCCCGCCACCTGAATCGCTCCCTCGCCGATCTGGACGATCGTCTGGCCGCCGTGCCCGCCGCCGTTGCGTTCGAGCGCCGAGACCATCCGAGCGAACAGTGCCGTCTGCTCGGGGTTCAGCACCCGCTCGGGGCGGATCGTCGCCTTGGGCATCACGCCAATCCCGTTGGCGATACCACCGTTGTCGAACGACGCGCCGCCGACGAGAGCCGACAGCGGGGCGAACAGACCGGTCAAACCGCCTGTGAGAGCGCCGATCATGGCCAGCGGCATCGCCAACGCCCCGGCAAGCGGAGCGGCGATCAGGTTCTCCATCATGGCGCCACCGAAGATGGAACCCACCGCGTCGGGGAAGTACGACTGCAGGCCCTCGGCCACCATGTCGATGATTACCGCCGACGACTGCACCGCGATTTCGCTGCCGATGTCGGCGAGGATGTCCACGCCCGCTGAGCCGCCCGAGCTGATCAGCGCCGACACGATCCCGCCAGCGCCCGGGGCCTGGCTGTTGACCGCCGCGCCGGCCGCCGCCGCGCCCGCGTTGATGGCCGCGTTCGCCACCGCCTTCGCGATGGGGACGATGACCTTCTCGATGATGTACTTGATCAGCGCCTGGAGCACGATCTTGAGGATCCGGATGCGTTCCTGCGCAGCGATTTCCTCGCTCGACTGCGACCGGTCCATCAACGCGCTCGTGTCGTTGAGTAGTCGGCCCGACGCATCGAACGCCTGGAAATCCCCACGGAACTTTCGGAATTCGTCGGTCATCTCGTTGAGGGTGTCGCGGGCCTCGATGTTCACACCGAGCACGCCGAGCAGGATGCGCACCAGCAGGTTGACGATCGCGCCCAGCACAGGGATCTGGGAGACACCGAAGAACTCGGCGCCCACGGTGTTGTTGACGTTCACCCCGCCACCAGTGGCGAAGCCCCGGACACCGCCGGTGCGGGCCAGCGCCTGACGGAACGCGTACACGCCTTGTTGGCCGCCCATGCGTGCGACGTCGCTGGTGGTGAGCACGTGCTCACCCGGCATCAGCATGGCTGGCACCGAGTCCTTGCCGGGGGTGCCGCCGTTGACACCGCCGCCGGAGGCGAACAGGGCACCGACCAGTGCCTGACCCGTGCTGCTGCCCCCACCGTTCTGCTGCGACGCCGCCACCGCGGCGCTCACCTTGCTGTTGACCGCCTCGGCGATCGGCGGACCGGCGGCCTGTCCCATCGTGGTGCCGATGCTGGCCAGGGCGGCGTCCTTGACCTCGCTGACGCCCTCCGCCACAGCCGATTTCAGCACCGGCTTCAACGCTTCCTCGGTGAGCTTGTCCCGCACCTGGGAGAGCACGTCTTTCATCTGGTCGAAGCTGGCCTTGATCTGCGCCGACAGGTTGGTGAATGTGCGGTCGATCAGCGCGCTGGTGTCCGAGTACAACTGGCCCTGCGCGTTGAATGCGGGCCCGTCGTTCTGGGTGAGGTTATCGGCCGCGCCCTGGCTGCCGGTGCGGTTGTAGTCCCCCACCTTGAATCCGGCCAGGGCGGCGAGCGCGTTCGGGTTGCGTTCGGCGAGCAGTCGTTCCGCGTCGACCGTGTCCTTCGGAACGTCGCGGAATCCGACGCCGAGCGCGGAGGTGAGAACGTCGCCACCGACGTCGGCCGCGGCACCGCCAGCCGCGGTGGCTGCCGCGTCGGCGATCGGCTTGAAGAACTCGGCGCCGCGCATCTGCCCGTCGAAGTTCGTGACGTATACGGGCACAACGCCACCGGACGTGCCCGGCAGGCCACCCGCTCCCAGTGGGACGCCGTTGACCGGCAGGCTCATGATGTTCGGCATTCCGGCCGCGCCCTGGGCGTTGCCGCCGTACGTCGCGCCTTGGCCGGTGCCGCCGCCGCTCTCGAAGTTCACTCCGTTGGGCAGGGTGGCCCGCATGTGCTCTGCCGACCAGCCGATCTGGAGCGCACCGGGCACCGCGCCGGACACCGCGCCCAACGAGCTGAGCACCGAACCGGCATCGGCGGTGGAGAACAGCCGCTTGGACGTGGCCTGGCCCTGCGTGATGATTTCCACCAGGTCGCTGACCGCGCCGGAGCAATCGCTCAGCCCAGCAGCGAGATCGCTCGCACCCCAGCTGTATTGCCCGCCGCTGTGGGCCTGGGCGTAGGCAGTGACCGGATCTAGGACGCCTGCAGGCAGCGCCGACATGGGAAGGCCGGTAGCTGCCGCCGCCGAGCCCCGCGACCGTGAACCCGCCGGTTTCATCAGCTTCTCGCGGAACGTCTGCAGCGAACTGATCAGGCTGCTGTTCGTCGAGTCGAGTGTGCCCGTATATCCGCCGCCACCGACAACCTGCGTGACCAGGTCGGCGATCGTGTCGTCGCTCAGCCGTCCCTTTTTCTTGTTCCGCGCTGTCGTGATCGCTTTGACCACAGGATCGTTCGCATCCAGGCCCAGGCCGGTCAGGTCCGAGCCGAGGTTGCCCGACTTCGCGAATGCCGCCAGCACGGTGGCGTAGCGGCTCAGGTCCGCACCGCCGCCCGGCAGGCCAGCGGCGGTGATCGGGTTCGGCAGGATGCCGCCCTGAGCCATGCTCACCGTGGCCGGGTCAGCACCGAGCCATTTCTCCGGATCGCCGCCGAGTGCTTGGATGGCGGCCGCTGCGGCTTCGTAGCCGCGGTGCCGTGGCTTGATCGGCGTGCCGAACGGGCCCAGTTGGGTGCCGCTGCTGGTGGCCGCCTTGTCGACGGCCGTGCTCATGTTGCTGGTGTTCGCAGCCGTCGCCGCCAGCGGGTTGCCGGCCGTGCCGCCCTTGCCGGCCAACAGATCCCGGATCTGAGACAACAGGCCGAGGACTGTGGTGTCCTGCGGTAGGCCAGGCACTACCCCGCCATCGTCGAAGCCCACGATGCCGCCGCCGGCGTAGCCCCTGCGGGACAGGCCGGACCGGAAGCTGCTGTTGAGGTTGTACAGCCACCGGGAGCCCAGTGCCCGCATCGCCTCCGGAATGATGACGCCCTCGCCGCCGGACATCGGCACCAGCATGTTGTCGACGCCGGGCGAATAACCGGGCAGCACACCGCCTTCGGCGCGGCCACCCTTCGGCACCGTGGTGTCGCCGGGGAACGCGGGAATGAACCCGGGAGTGCGGAGCTGCGACGGATCGATCGGGTTACCGTTCGGATCCCGGAATACCACCCGCACGGTGACGTTGCCGTCGGGCAGCTTCTGCACCTCGTAGCCGAGGTCCTTGACGCGTTGGATCGCCTCGGGTGTGTCCTCTTTCAGCACCACCTGGCCGTCGGGCAACGTCTTGATGTCGTTGGCCAGCAGCTCGGTGTTCTTCCGCGCGTTGGCTGCTTGCTCCGCAATCTGCGCGAACGTCGCGTCCGCATTGGCGGGGTCGACGCCTGGGATCTGAAACTTGCCGTCCTTGACGTCCTGCAGCATCTGTTCGTAGAGAAGCGATCCCTTCTCAGGCATGCCCAGGTTGGCCGGATCGGAAGCGTTGGGCAGTCGGCCCAGGTCGGGGTAGAACTTCTGGACGGTGGCCTGGTCCTTGACCTCCTGCGGCACGTTCGGATCGCCCTGCAACTTCACATAGTCGTTGTCAGACTTGATCTTCTCGACCAGCATGGTGATCGTCGTGAAGAGCGCAGTGAGTCCCAGCGTGACGGGATTGAACGCAGAGGCGAACCCGGTGGCCGAACCCTTTGCCTTGCCCGGCATTCCGTCGAGCAGGCCACCCATGTTGGTCAGATGGCCGATGACGTCGGTGATGCCGGTGATGGTCTTCCACGCCAGGAACGCCGTCACGACACCGGTCACTCCACCGGGCATCGCCGCGATGATGTCCGTGACGGTCTTGAGGATCGGCAGCAGCACGTCCGCCCACTGCTTGGCCCCGTTGTACACGTCGACCAGCGTCGAGCCGACGTTC
Source organism: Mycobacterium sp. 852013-50091_SCH5140682 (assembly GCF_001665685.1). Taxonomy (GTDB): domain Bacteria; phylum Actinomycetota; class Actinomycetes; order Mycobacteriales; family Mycobacteriaceae; genus Mycobacterium. The sequence goes on along the minus strand of NZ_LZTB01000104.1, from coordinate 25,364 downwards.
TTGAGGATCTCGATCCACCGCCCCAGCTGCTCTTTGCCCTCGCGGAAGAACTCGGTGAGCTTCGTCTGGCCCTCGGTGCTGGTCAGGAAGTTGTGCAGGTTGGTGGTGGCGTCCTCCAACCACTTCAAGAATCCGCCGTCGCCGCCAGCCGCGGTGGTGAGGTCGTTGAGGATCTTGCCGATGTTCAGGAACGTCTCACCGAGGTGGCCGGCCGCGTCGATGCCCTGGTTTATCCACTTGTCGAGGTTGCCGTTCTGTACCGACTCGGTGATCCAGTTGTCGAACCGAGTGGTGACGCCCTTGAGCCCGTCGGCGAGGCGCGGCAGGAAATCGCTCGACTCCGACGTGAGCGTGCCGATCGCGTGCACCAGCGGCTCGATCGCCGCGTTCGCGCGTGTCTGCGCCTCCGCGGTGTTGCCGAATAGCTTGTCCAGGAACGACTGTGTGGAATCGAGACCGCCGACCCGGCCGAGTTCCTTGAACGTGCCGTTCCACGCTTTGGAGATCCCGCCCAGGCCCTTTTCGAGGGTCGGCATCGTCTTGTTGGTCAGGTCGGTGAACGCCTTGTCGATGCCCTCGAACATGTTCTGCTGCACGATGTCGCGCTGCAGATGCTCGACCTGTGGCCGGACCGCGACGATGGCCTTGACGGTCGCTTTCGCCGACTCGGCGAGGTCTTTTTGCGCCTCGACGGCCTTCAGCAGATCCTTCGGGTCGCCCGACTTCGACGCTTCCCACGCGGCCGTCACAGCATCCGACAGCCCCAAGAAACCGAGCTTCGCGGTGCCGACCGACGACACGATGCCGCCGATGACGCCGGGCAGCAGTCCGCCGACCTGGACGAGCTGCTGCACGGCACCAACGAGATTCAGGGTGGCCACAGAGGCGGCCGGCAGGCTACCTACGCCGAGCGCGATGCTGTTAACACCCAGCGGGCTGGTGAAGAATCCGCCACCACGGCCACCGCCACCGCGGCGGCCACCGCCGCCGCCCCGAGAGCCTCCCCCGCCGCCCGGTGTGCGTGGCGGCGGAGGCGGCGCGGTTGGCTTGGGCGCCGCCGCAGCCGCCGCCTGTGCTACTGCCAGCCGAGACCACGCCGCGGCCTGGCGATCCAATGCGCGTGTGACAGCGTTGATCTGCCGCGTTGTCAGCGTCGCCGAGGACTTGGCTTTCGCTGCTGTCTTGGTGTGCTCGTCGCCGACGTGCTCCACCGACTCGGCAACAGCCTCATTCGCCGTGACCTGCTTGGTGGCCGACTTCTCGGCCTCCCGGGACAGATGCTGATAGTCGCGCTCGACCTCTTCGAGCCGACGCTGGATCTCGGCGAGGACCGGCGCCAAAGCGCCCTGAATCTCGCGCAGCGTCTCAGCCGGCAAGTCCGACCCGTCGATCTTCAGGTCAAGCTTGATCGATCCGACGGGCGTGGTCACCGGGCCAAGCTAGCGAGACAGGGTGCTACTACTTGGTTTTGCCGCTCTGCACTGCGAGCAGCGCCTCAGCGTCCTTGACGGCGCGCTTGCCGCCGATCTCGGCGATGCGCTTGAGCAGGTCACCCCACACACCACCCGCCACACTGGTGTACGCCTCGTCGTCGGGGTCGGACATACGCTCGAGGACCCGCTCGATGCTCTCCTGCGAGATGTGCCGCTTGACGAACTTCACCGTGAGGTCGGCCTGGAATTCGGGGCTGCACTGCTGGCCCGCTTGGAACAGTGCGGTGAGCGCGTTCTGGTGCGGGACACGGAAAGCGAGCTTGTCGCCCTTGTAGTCCAGCCAGTCGTATTTCCACTCGGACTGGTGCACCCACTTCGCGTCGTCTGCGGGCTTCTCGTCGTCGACGAGCGCCACGTCCGTCACCAGCTCTGCTTCCACGGGCTCAGCAACGACCGCCTCACCATTGACGACGTGAGCGGGCTCCGGATCGGGCTCCTCTGCGACCGGAACATCAACGACGGGAACATCCAGGATTTCAGTGCCATCCGAGGCGAAAGTAGACATGCCGAGCATGGTGCTGCGGCGCGGTGCAAACCCCGGTCAGCGTTCCCGGGAGGCGATGCGCAGACCCGCATTACGCAGGAACGGCCGCCCCTTCATCGGACCCTGCACGACCCGCTTGGCGAACACGATGCGGTTACCGATCTGGAATCGCAACGCCTGCGCCCGACGCGGCACGATCACGCGGGCGCGGCGACCCTCATGGACCGGAGCCGCGTACTTGGCCAGCGCGTGAACACTGCCCGCGACGGTGCGAGGCCCGGTGAACCGGACCTGCCCCTCACCGATCGACTGGCCCAGATGCCCAGTGTCGACCGGCACGTCGGCGCGCGCCTGATTGGCGACACGCCGCTGCAGCGACCGCATCCGGCGCGCCTCGAACGCACGCACCTGATCGTTGAGTTCGCGTTCGTTGAGCTCGACGTGAGCACGCACGGTGGCCATGGGTTACGGCTGCGGTTCGTCCGGTTCGCTGGCCTTGCGAGACCGTCCACGCTTCGGCGGCTCAGCCCCCACCTCCGCGGCGGCCGGGAACTCTGAGACCTGAGCGTACGCATCATCCTCGGCTGCGTCAGCCGCCAGCTGATCGAGAATCTCGCCACGGTCGCCGTACGCCGCAGTGTCAGGCTCATCGAGGCTGCCGGCCACCACGATCGCGCCGCCGATGGCCACGAGCTTACGGATGTCGGCGGTCACCTCGACGGTGCGCCGCACACCGCGGGGCAGCCAGTCAGTCGGGGTAACACTTCCCTCGATCGTCACGTGATGCGTCACAGCACAACCTCTCTCAGATTTGGACGTAGGCCATTCCGGTCCACGCGATGATGCCGCCTTCGGGCCCGTGTGGCTCGACGGTATCGGTGGCCACTGCACGCTCTTTGCTCTTCAACCGGCTGGTGACGGCGCACAGGACTTGCTCGATGCGCCACGAGTCGTCAAGGCTGATGATGGCTTCGTCGTCGAGGGTGTCCCAGTCCGGTTGAGCGTCCATGTTGGTGCAGCGCGCCACGCCGACCTCCACTGCCAGCACACGGATCGGTTTCTCCCGGCAGTCGTCGACGTCACGCGCGTAGGCCGCCGGGAAGTCCTGCCGCAGAGAGCGATACCGGTGCGCTGCCCTGACCCACAGGAACGGCCCTGCGCACCCGTCGGTGTCTGGATCCCAGTTCGGCAACGCACCCTGACCGGCGAAGAATCGCACCGTGGTGATCCCGCCGCCGTCCGGCGGGCAAGGCGACGCGGGGTCGAACCCTTGCCGCATACCCTTTTTGAACGCGGCGATGATCTCCACCGCCGGGTCGACGCACGCCGGGCTGGTCACAACACCTCCGGAGCCTGCGCGAGATGATTCGGGTTGGCCGCAGCGAGCCACGAATCCACCTCGGGCAGCCCGGTCTTACCGGCGGCCAGCATCTTCGCTGGATCGAAAACGTGAGTCACACCTTGCCGGGTTGTGGACACCACCGTGCGGGGCAACCGGCACTTGGCGGTACCGCTGGGGTCGCAGGCAACCATGAATTCCTTGGCCAGCAGCCCGACCAGCTGCGCCACACCAGGCGGAACCGGATTGCCGCGCGTGTAGGTCACCGACCATGTGCCGGACTCGCCCAGTGGCCGGCCAAGATCTTGTCGCGGCCACGACGTGCCCTTGCGGTACAGGACGTTTCCCTCCACCTGGTATTCGTCGGGGTCGAGCACCACACCGTCGATCGTCACCGCCGTCACCTCAGCAACCGGGCCGGGCAGGTGCACCACACGCGGGCCCGAGACGGTGCAGCTGCCGACGCATCCGCACGGCCAGTTGAACCAATGCCCCTCATCGAGGGTGAGGACGAACGGTGACGCCCACGGCATTGCGTAGCCAGCCAGGCTCAGGTTCTCCGGGCACGGCCGCACTTTGGTCTCGCAGACGCCGAACTGCCGCCCGGACAACGCCCACAGCACGAAAACAGCCCGGTCCTCAGCGGCGTTGCGCTGCACCAGCGCCAGATCGTAGGCAGCCTGCTCGTCCGCAGTCGGCGTGTCCGACGGCACCGGCAACTCCGGCAAGCAGGTGCGGTCGATCGGCCAGTCGCAGGGCATGCGCGTCACGGTAGACAGCCGGGGTGATGCAGCCTGCATCACCGGAGAACGACGGAACGCCCGGGGGCACGTGACCACCCCGGGCGTTCCGCTGGACTTACCTCAGTAGCCAGCCGTGTTCACGATGGTCCCTGCCCACTTGGCCGCCGCCGCGTCGTACCGGTACGTGCACACGTGTGTCTTGCCCGCAACGGTGGTGGCGAGCAGTGTTCCGACGAAGCCGGTTCCGTGCGTGATGGCCTGCGCAGTGCCGTTGTCCTTGAACCGAATCGTCAGCTCTTGTCCATCGACTGGGGTCCCGGTGATGGTGATGCCGGTGATCGGTGCGGCCATGCCGGTGTAGTTGACCTGGTCCCATGCGTTGCAGTTGATCGACGGCGTGGCGCCTGGGGCGTTGACCGTGGTGGCACGACGGCGTGTTGCCGCTTGAAACTCGACGCCCAGGTACGACTGCCGCAGGGTGTTCATGCCACGCACATCGTTCGCCACATCGTGGACCTTCAGGACGCCACCCGATGCCACATCGAAGTAGAGGCCTGTTCCCTTGGTAGTGGGCGACGACGGTCCGTGAATGGCGTTTCCGGACACGATGACCTGGGCGTCCGTCTGCGCTGAACCCGACTTGGCCAGCAGGTAGATGTATGCCCCGACCGAAGACGATGGTTCCGTTGTGCCGATGAAGTTGTTGACGATCTGCGAACCGCGGCCGTCGAGCTGGGTGAGCGTGATACCCGAGTACCAGACGCCGTTGGTGGCCTGGAGTCCGAAGTCCTCGATGTAGTTGCCCTCCACGACCGTGGCGAACGCCTTGGAAATGTCGATGGCGTTGACGCCGATGCCGTAGAGGTGGTTGCCGCGAACCTTCCACCCCGCGCCCTTGTCGAGCAGAATGCCGTTCCCGGCAACGGTGGAGATGAGGTTGTTCTCACAGAACCCATCCATGTTGGAATTGCCGTTGCCCGACACGTTGCGGATCGCGTCGCCACCGATGTTGTCGAACTTGCACCACTGAACCACGTTCTCCGAGCAGGAGTTCGACACGATGTTGGCGCCGTTGGCCGTGGTATCCGTCAGGCGGATGCCGTCGCCCTTGACGTTGAAAACGGCGCAGTTGATGGCCCGCGCCCAGAAGTTTGTCAGCACGATGCCGTGCGCGGTCGATGTCGCGTTGTTGGCCGAGTTGCCATCCACGCAGATGCCTTGCAGCAGTACAGGATTGTCACAGGTCGCGGCGTTCGTGTTCCACGCCTGCGCCACCAGTAGACCGCCAGTGAGGTTCGTGCCGTTCTTCTGCTTGATGATCGCCGCACGCGCACCCACAGCAGCGCCCGCGCCGAGATACTGCCGATCGGGATACAGCACGATCCGGTTGGATGCCAGATAGGTGCCCTGCGGGAAGAAAATCGTTGAGCCGACTGGGCTATTCGCGATCGCGTTGTTGATCGCGGTCGTGTCGTCGGCGACACCGTCACCCTTGGCCCCGTACGCCCGGTCTTTGACGTTCACGAACACCGGCGCCACATAGGCGCTGGCAACGCCTTGCTCGATCCGATTCAGTTCCGCAGCGGTGATCGGCGTCGACCTGTCCGGGCTGTCATGCCAAGTCTTCGGGGTGAAAGTCACGCGGCGCTCCGAATCAACCGTGGGGAAGGTGAAAGACCCTGGGCGGGTGGCACTCCCTAGCAGTGAGTGCCACCCGCCACTAGGACTGCTACAGAGGCGTGACGACAGCTGTGCCGCCGGTCAGGCCGGTGCTGTCCGCGGTCAGCGCAGGCAGCGACGGATCCAGTGTGACGGTGTAGTTCCCCGCAGTACCAACCACCTGCACCTGACCCACCTCGACGTTGGACAGCGCCTCGATCGCCGACTGCACCGCGGCCGGCAGAGCCGTGTGCGCGATATTCGCCGACGGCAGGGTGCCGACCTTGGCCTTCCAGTTGCCGGTACCCCCGACCACCACGGTGTACTTCTTTCCGTTGCAGATCGGCTGCGGCGGAGCGACATCCGCAGCAGGCTCACCGGCGGGGCCACCGAAGTAGTAGTTCGGCGCGGTGAACACCGAGGAGATGTTGAGCTCGCACGCACCGTCAGTGGGCTTGGGCGGCTCGATCGGGGTGCGGAAGAACAGCAGGTGGTTGTCGTCTTCCTTGCTGTACGCCGGGACCAGCAGGCGGCCCGGGGTGCCATTGCTGTCGATCGCTGCGACGTTGTCGACGCCGCGGCCCCAGCCCTTCGGCGCGATGGTCCGGCCAGTGAGGGTGAACGTGGAGACCTGGGCACCGATGGGAATCGCGCCCGACACGAATTCGGTGCCGGCGAAAGCCAGGTAGCCGTACTGCTTTCCACGTGCCGACGCGGTGAAGATCGAATCGTCGGTCGGGGGCGGGCAATCGTCGTCGCCTTCGCCGCCGGTCCAGATCTCGAACATGACACCGGTGTCGGTGTCAACCGACTTGCGGTCGCGAACGCCGATCGGGTTGCCGTCGTAGTCGAGAATCCGCGCCCAGGACAGCACCATCGACCACAGGTCCGGGTCGACGCCGCAGAGCTGCAGTTCGGTGTTCCACCAACGACGCTCGGGCGGAGTGCGGTCGCTGACGCATTCCTTGCCGGCGGCGTTCTCCTGCGTGAGCTCGTTGGCGTCCTTCATGTTCGGGTCCAGGTTGGCCTGGATGAACCCGTCGGTGACGATGCGGTTCGCGAGGCCCGGAAGGGGCGTCCCGCAACGGTCAACCTTGGTCGCTCTGAGCGAGAGTCCTTTTACGACTGCGAATGCCATGAGCTGGCCTTCCTCCTGCTATCAGGCGCTTCGCGCCGGTCGGTATCCGAGGCTGCGCCGAACAGTAAGAGCAGTGGGTGCATCGTCAACGGTCGGCGCGGATCTCGTCGAGGCGGTCGAGAAACGGGTCCACTTCACGGGCGGTGGCGCCCCGGGTGCGCAGAGCGTCAACCAGGTCGAAAACCAGGTCGATCAGGTTGGCCTTGATGCGGCGCTCGATGATGAGGTCGTCGCGGATGCCCGAGTTGACTTCGTTGGCCCGGGTCATCGCCGCGCCCATGAATTTGTCGTATTCCACCCCGGCCTCGCCGGTGGCGCGAAGGCGTTCCGCCCGTTTGGTGTTCAGCCACGCCAGCCCCTTGGCCACTGCCGCCAACCCACCGCCGGTGAGCAACAACTGACCGAGGAACTCCCAATTCACCGCGTCACCCACGCCAGCCTGGCGCGGATGAGAATGGCTACGGCGATCAGCCCGTAAATGAGTACGGACGGCCAGGATTCCGGCGCATCGTAGGCCAGTGCATCCACGACGAACGAACTGGAGAACATGCCAAACAGGATGGATAGCAACGTGAGTGAGACCGCGAGCAATCTCGACATCGACCTGTGGAACGCCCACAGTGTCGACGTTCCGAGGATCAGAAACGCCGCGCCCCAGCTCTCCGGTGACCCGGGGACCTCCAGCGCGGTGGTGTAGGTACCTTCGTACCCTTCGAAGCTCCATGCGTCCTGGCCCAGCCACAGAGTCATCAGGCCGTACCCGATGGCCAGCAGCGCCCACAGCATGGTCTGGCTGCCGATGTACACGGTGCGGTGCTGGTCGTGGACCTCGACATCGTGGGTGGCTTTCGCCAGCTCGCGCTCCGACTCGGTCATCGCGCTAGGTCGTAGTCCCGCTGCACTGTCTTCGCGGCGGCGGTCGTGATGCCAAAGGCGTACGCCACCGACGCGGTGATCGCCGCCCAACGGACGTCGTTCATCAGGCCGTAGAACATCAGGACGCCGCCGAGCGGACCGGTCACGGCGTACAGCACGACCCGCCACGTCGAAGTGGCGTAGATGAGCGCGAACACCAGGGTGACCACCGAAATGACCAGTTGCGTCCACAGTGCCGCCTCCTGTTCCTCCAACAGGCCGAATGCGGCCAGAAACGCGACGGTGGCGCCGGCGATGCGGTACCAGCCTTCGCGCGCGGACTCAGGGATCAGCGCGCGAATCCGGTCCAGCCAGGCTGGGCCCTGCACAACCTCGGTCACGACGCAGCGCCCTTGATCGCGGCGAGCACCGCGTCCTTGTTCTTGAACTCGCGGGGGTCGATGCCCTTGACCGCCTGGGCGTATGCGTTGAGCTCGGGACGCGTCCAGTCGTCGTCTGGCTCACCGTCGGGCCACGCCTTCGGCAGGACATCCTCCCCGGACGTGCCTAGCGCCGGCAGGGACCCATCCGGCAGCGGCCCGCCCTCAGCGAACACTGTGTCGGGAACCGGTTCGCCGTCGGGAATATCGACGGTGCCAACGATGGCATCCTGCGCGTCGGCTTCGTCGAGCAGTCCGGCCTCGCGGGCATTGCCCTCGGGCACCACGTACACGGCGCGCGGCCCCGACCGGGTCAGCTTCTCGATCGCTTCGGGTGGTGTCCCGATCTCGAACAGCTTCGCCAGCGCCGGGCCGCGCTTGGCCTTGTCGACGAAATCGATCGTGGCGAAGCCATTCTCAACCACAACCAGCACACCAGCAGGCATGACTATCCTCCGCTCGGGAAATTCGCACTACCAGGGAAATTCAGCAGTCCAGGGAAGCCGTCGCCAGCGACCGGCGCCGTCACCTTGACAGCAGCCACCAGTGCCTCGTAGCCAACGACAAGGCTCCGTTCAGCGACGGCAACAAACTCGTTGAACCCCGCGGTGGGGGCGTCGCGCAGCGCCACCGGGCCGCGCCAACCAAACGTCGGTGACGTCGCCACCAGAGTCGAACCGAGACCCTCGACGTAGCCGCCACCGAACACCCACTGGTGTCCGAGAGGGGTCACCAGCTTGCTGCCGTTGTAGCGCACCAGATTCGCGTACGCCGCGAACGTCGCCCACTCCGCTGATGCGTGAATCTGGCCGACCGTGTTGGTCTTCGCCAACAGCCCCTCGAGGAATGCCACGGCGGCCACCACACCCGCAGCAGTTTCCGGCGTGCCGGCGTCGGCCAACATTCGAGTGGCCAGCTTGGATTCGACCGCGTTGGGTTCCTGCAGTCGGTGCACCTGCTGTGCCCGCACGCGAACCTCGTTGCGGCTGAGCTTGGTCAGATCGCACTCATCCGAAGCCCAGGAGGTGAATGCGGTGAACGTATCCGGAAACTGCGGGCGTACACCGCGTTTGGCGTCCGTCTCGGGATCGAGATCGCCCTCCGACACACACCACGGGTGTTGCCACACACCGAACTGGGCTCCGCCACCGTAGTTGAACACGCGGATGTCGACACCGGAAGCCAACCAGCGCAGCGGCCCGTCCTCGTCGGTCCACTGGGTCGCTCCGAACAACCCGTTCGGCGCCGGGTTGACCAGCGGAGCGTCGAACACCACCGGAGAAAATGCAGTGGTCATGGCGTGCGGTCCTCTCTACCGGGAAGACGGGCGGACGTGAACGCCTCGGATTTGTTCACGCCGCCCGCCTCGTCCATTGCGATACCCGGGCCTCGACTAGGAGATGTTCACGCCAGCGCCGGGCTGGGTGCCGCCGGTCAGCGAGTTGACGGCCAGTTGCAGGTCGCCCAGCTTCGCCGGGTAGGTCACCACCAGCGGAGCGCCCGGCAGCGGGCCACCCGTAACGGTGATGTCGCCCGCCTGGGTGACGCCATCGTCGATGGCGGTCAGCGCCGTGTCCGCGTTGGCCGCGGACGCGTTGAACGCAATCGACCCGGACGGAATGTTGTTGGCGGAGAACTTCAGAGTGATCCCGCCACCAGTCGGGGTGCCAGGCGTGGCGACCGTCTTCGTCACCGTAGCCGAACCACACACGATGGTCTCGCGGGCACCGACCGCACCGTTCGTGCACAGCGGCACACGGATCAGATCTGACGGGCCGCAACGCTTCCCGACCAGGAACGAGTCCTCCAGGAACCCGTGGGTGTAGCGGTTGAGCTGCACCTGCTCGATCGGGTACTGGACACCGAGGGTGATGACGTTGTCCAGCGACCGGAAGAACGTACCTGCCGGGTACAGGATCACGTCGACGCTGCCGGGCCACCACGAGGTGTCGAGGTGGCCGGGCTGTCCTGCGCCGAGGGACTGCCAGGTGCCCTCGTACTGCAGGTAGATGCCGCGGACTGCCAGCCAGTTGTCGATCTCGGCGTCGGAGACGGACAGCATGTCCTTGCCGTCCCGCATCGCCAGATCGGCGCGCAGCACGTCGCGGAACCACACCGGCGCAACACCTTCGACGGTGTCCCGGCGGGTCTTGAGCTGAATGTTGCGGGCCCGCACGTGCAGACCGTTCAGGACGCCGGTGGTGGCGCCCAGAACCGCATCGGTGGGGACGACCTTGGCCGCGCTGGACTCGGCCAGCATCTTCTGCACGGTCTTCGCCGAAACGCGGTACTGGTGGGCCACCAGGAACTCATCGACGAACTTTTCGATGAGCTCCGGCCACGCCTGCCGCTGCAGGATGCCGGCCTTGACCGCCCAGCCGATCGCCTCGAGCCGATACTCGATCATGTCGTCGGGGCAAGGGATCTCGACGAATTCCTTGACCGCAGTGGGCTGACCGTTGCCGTCGGTGGCTTCCAACTGCGGCTCGGTGAAGTGGAAACCGGTCTGCAGCGCGGTGAAATCCGGCTCAGCGGGGAACCGGATACCGCCACGCTTGATCGCGATCTCCGGCAGCGATAGCAGGTTGGCCGCCGCCGGGGTGGGGCAGAAGTCGTACAGCTGCTCAGACGGTGCGCACCAGCCACCAGCAGCGACCAGCGCCTCCGCGGAAACCTTGCCGCGCCCGGGGATCTCGGCGGCGACCCGGTCCAACTCGGCGTGCAGATCCTGTGCGTTCTCGATGACCTTGCCCTGCGGCCGAGCCATCTTGGCCAGCGCCTGGGTAGCGAACGCCTGACCACCAAGGGTGGTCTCGCCGGTCGGCTGGCGACCGGTCCGCTGACCAGCCTGCACCGAATCGATCGCCTCAGCGATCTCGCGGGAGCTGACGTTGGCGCCGCCGAACTCGGCGAACTTCGGCATCGAAGCCAGCGGAGTCCACCGCTTCGGCTTCTCGCCGGCTGGGGTGTCTGCGGGGATGTCACTGTTGCGGACGGCCCCAGCGAACGTCGCCCCGCCATTGCCGCTGGACGCGGTGACGGCCGCAGCAGCATCCTCGGCGGCGGCGTCGGCGGTCGCGGCTTCGGCCTCGGCGACCACTTCAGCAGCAGCATCCGCGTCGGCGGACTGCTCAGCGGTCTCGGAGGTCTCGGCCTCCGCGGCAGGCTTGGCGGCTGTCCGGGCGATCAAGCCGTTGAGCTTGTCAGCGTCGGACTGGTCGGCCGCAGCGACGGCGTCACGCTTCTCGGTGACCTTGTCGTGCGAATCGGCGAGGTACTCGAACCGGTCGACCTCTTCGGCGGTGAACTCGTCACCGACGGCGTGGCGGGCCTGGAAAACGTTGATCTCAGCCGCGACGGCGGCGGCCAACTCCTCCAGCTCGGTGACGGTGTCGGGCAACTGATCGGGCAGCGTCGTGAACTTCACTGCAATGGCTCCTGTCTCGGTGATAGGGGTACTGCCTGTTTCCGATCGCTCCCCGGCACATAGCGCATGGCAGGAACTCTCTGGCGCCGGACAGTAAGAGGGCATGGTGCAGCGACCTCGGAACACGAGACGGCCCCCGGTGTGAAACCGGGGGCCGCCTGGTCGATTACCTATGTGCTGCTGACGATCGTTTTGATCGTGCCGCCGCCATTGCGGAGCTGCTCCTTCTTCGCTTCCAGGTAGATCAGGAACGTCCTCACCGTCTTGTCCGGAGCGGTGTACTCATAGCCCTCGACCGTCGAACCCGTCGACGTGCGGGCACCGGCACGCCCACCGCCCCTGCATCCGCACGCCATTAGGCACGCTCCGCCAGCATCTGACCAATCCGCTGTGTCGGGGTCAATTCAGGCGGCGGATCCCCCACGGCGTTCCGTGCTCGTGCCAACACCGCGTCGGTGCGCTCCTTGTGCGCGAGCGCCGCATCCTGGTGGGCGCGGCGGCGGTCCACGGTCTCGACCACCTCTGTCAGCAGCGTCTTGAGTGACTCGCGATCCATGGTGAACCCACCGGCAGCTCGCTGTGCTTTTCGCGACGGGCCGAGGCTGGCGATGAGCGCAAGGTCGCGGCCGTCGGGTCCGGTGACTGCGCTGTAGATCGGGAATCCCGGGCTGTTGACGGCGTGCGCTGCGATCATGTCGAGCTGCGTACCGCGCCAGTCGCCCGACAGCGGTGCGGTCATGCCCATCTGGAAGACCTCGGGGTCAACACCTGGTGCAGGCACACCCGAAAACCAGATACCGAAGCGGTCCTCACCGACGCGCACCAGACCGAATGCCGTGCACACGTTGTCGTAGTGTGCTCGCGCTGTCGCGAGCGTGACGCCGAGCGAAGTGTCGGCGTGCCCGCCCTGCACCGTGAGCCGTCCCACCGACAGCTGTTTGCCGTTGTCGAGTTGCACCTGGCTGGTGTGGAAGTTGGCGTACCCGTTGTGGTTCCGCGGGGTGAGCTCCCCGTTGCCGCCGCGGATGGCGTGCCCCCACTCAGCCAGATGTCCGTAGATCCGACCCGTCTCGTTGTTCATCGTCGGCGCAGTGGGCCGCGCCAGCTTCGGATCCTCGAACAGCGCCGGGTCGTAGGTCTTCACGCGCGGACCGTCGACGCGGGCCACGATGGACGCCACCAACGCGAGGTCTCGGGTCTCCCGTTCGCCCAGGGTGATGTCGATGCCGTCGAACGCGGGGGTCTGCACCAGCGTGAATCCGGTCTGCTCCGCCTTGGTGAAGTACGTGAACGGCTCGCCGTTCTCCTCCCACCAGTCGTAAAGGTCGCCCTCGATCTCTTTGCCGTTCTCGTCGGTGAAGATGTATTCCGCGGCGGCGAGGTCGAGGCTGGGCGCGGAGACTTTGTGCTTGACCTGGTCGGCCGCCTCCATCGCCTCAGTCGAGTTGAGGAAATAGCCGCTAGCGAACACCCGGTCGCCCTGGATCTCGGCCGTCTCCACGACACCCACGGTGTAGCTGTCGTAGTGGCCGCCGCTGGCCTGCTTCTGCCACGCCATCGGGTGCGGAAACTCGCGCATCGTCAGGTCGATGTCGGCGGCCAGTATGCGTCGATCCGACGTCGCCACACCCAACTTGCCGATGTACCCGCTGAACGTCAGGAAGGTCTCTGCGTCCTCGGCCATGTCGTACTCCTGTTCACTCGATGCGGCCCAGCCGCCGGACGCCACGCGCCCAATCCCGTCTTGGTCGTCACGCGCACGAACATTGCCGGCGTCGGCGCGGCGTTCAATTTCCTCCGCCTGGGTGCGACCATCGCGGTTGATCACCACGCTGTCGCGGCCGTTGAGACGTTCGGTGTGCCGGTCGATCTCGTCGGGCAACTCTTCGTCGACGGCGAGAATGCCGACACGGCAACGGCAGTTCTTCCACTCGGCGGCCGACGCCGACCGATCCCCCGGAACGAACATCTGCTCGCCACCAACGGTGAAGTGCCCCATCAGCGGCACCCGCTGACCGTCCGCCGCCCAGTGCGTCGGCCGCGTTTTCCCATCGATCGTGCAGATCCACGTCTTTTCGAGCTCGTCGGCGTCCTCCGACTGCCGGGCAGCCGCGACCACCGCGTGGTTCATCACGCCGGCGGCCTGGTATCCGCCGCCGCGGGCAATCTCCCGCATCACCGCCGACGATGGGTTGAGCACCTTGGCGGCTTCGGCTTGCAGCACCGCGGGACGGTCTTCGGGAATCACCGACACAGTGATCTGCGGATCGGAGAGGGCCGCCGTGACCTTGTCCCGCACCATCTTCGGGGTGCTCGTGAAAATGTCCTCACGTTTTGAGGACAGGAAGTCATCGCGCGCAGCGGCCAGCGACGGCGTGGCCTGCACATATTCGACAGCCGCGTTCACCTCTGCGCGCGACTGCTGCACGGACACCAACAAAATGTCGATCACGGACCCATCGATGTCGCTGACCGCGGCCGCCCCGCCGCCACCGATATCGATCGGCAGGCCAAGGCCCGTCACGGTCTCGTACACGGCCACCGCCCACAGGACCGCCAGGCCGGCTACGATCACCGCTTCGGCGCTCGTCTCCCACTCGGATTGCTTCTGCGCGACCGCATCCGGATCCGGCGGCAACTCCGACGCGGCGGCCGTCAGCGCCGGCAACACCGCGTCCTGCACGTCCGGTGCCCACCGGCGGATCGCCTCGGCGTACAGGTCGCTGATCGCCGTCTCCGCCTTGATGGTGTGCGACAACGCATCGTCACGCCCGGGGAAGAACATCAGCACACCTCGTCTCGGAGCGCCTTGAGCGCGGCGATCGCGTCAGCGAAGCTGGCGTTGTCGGCGACGACCACCACTCGCCGACTGGCCGTGTAGTGGCTCGCCGTCGCGTTGCCTTCCCGTGCCCGGACGACGCCGGGGTGTGTCTTGTCGATCTCGGCCATCAGACCACCTGCCCGTCGACGACCTGGCTGGTTAGCTCACGCCGAGCGATGCGGCGAACGGCGGAGCGGACACGCTCAGGGTCCAGACCGTGTGCGGCGGCGAACTCGCCGTCGAGCACGTCGTCAAACCCCTTGATCAGCCGGCTCGCTTCGCCGTCGTCGACCGGAGGCATGAACCGGTGATAGTCGCGGGGCGCTACGTCGCGCAGACGCGCATGCTGCACGCGGTCGTTCGTCCGGACCCGCCGCTTCCCCGCCAACTCCAGCGCCCGCCCCACGAGCAGATCCACGACAGCCAGTTCGACGTCGCCACGCAGACCGGCCGACTGGTCGCCGCTGCTGTCCTCGGTGTCGGGTTCCTGCTGCCTGTCAGCGCCCGATCCCTCATCGGACTGCTGATTGTCTGCCGGCGGCAACGCGGGCTGCGGCTCGGGGAAGTCGATGGCCTGCACGCTGGCATCGAGCAGCGGCAACAGCGTCGGCAACAATGTCGGGTCCCGCGAAACCCGGTCCTGAGCCCACTGTTTCCAGCCGTCCAGGCTGGTGAAGTCGTAGAGCGCATCGTCCGGCAGGCCGTACTGGCGGACCAGCGCCTCAGCGGTGATGGCGCCGCGGTCGAACGCGTCGCGAGCCTCGTCGGTCTTGTCCGGGTCGGCGGTCAGACGGCTCGCGTCGTACCAAAGGACGTACTTGTCCGGATCGATCCCGGCCGCGGCCAGCATGTGGCGTAGCACGCTGTCATAGATGGCCTGGCAGATCGTTTCCAGCACGGGCGACACGTGGATCTGCACGTCCTGATCGGACCGCAACCATTCCGACCAGTGGTTCGAGTTGCCGAGCCCGAGCAACTGATCCGGCGACATGTCCAGCCCCATGGCCAGCCGCGCGATGGCCTCGGTGCGCGTCTTGAGCGCCGTGTCGCTGACGTCCTTGCCGATCTCCTGATGATGGATCTTCGACAGGTGCTCACCGGGAGCGGCGACGACGACGGGCACGAGCGCCGCCATGCTGTCCGGATCCTTCGCCGCCGTCTCGCCGACGCGAACGATCGTGCGCTGCAGACTGTCCGCGACACCTGGCCGGCGTGCCGGTGGCGCAGGCGACCCGGCCGGTTTGTCCGCCGACACCGGAGCGCCCGCCGAATCCGGCAGGCTGGCCTCCGACGGCACGAACAACAGCCCGTTGTTCAGCAACCGCGAATTGTCGGCGTTCCGGATTTTCTTCGTCGTCCGGACGATCTCACGCAGCGAGTCCAAGCACGCCTGCACCGGCGAAGTCGGTAGAGCGGCATCCTCGGCGTCCTGATTCCAGACCCGGAACATGCCGTCACCCGCCGCCGCATCGAACTCGTGCTTCGACCCATCCGGCAGCTTGATCACAACACTGTTGCGCCGCGCGCCCTTCTCGATTTCCTTGCGAGTCACCACGAACCACCGCTCGGGCAGCAGTGACCCGTCCGCCCAACCCGCGGCTGGGCGCACCAGGATCGCGATCCAGTGCTCCCCCGGCACCGTCAGGCACTCGGTGGCGCGCTTGATGATCTTCGCCTGCCCCAGCGGACCGCCGGCGATCTCGCGCACAATCTCCGCGAACCGCATACCTTCCGCGTTGTCGGGATCGATGCTGCCCGTCGGCAATCCGGTATCGGGGTCGATCTCCGACGCGACGAGCCGCACCCGGGAGCACGAGTTGGCGCGCCACCGCACGTAATAGCCGAGCTCACCAACCTGGCGGTACATCTCCCAGGCCTCGGCCTGCCAGTTGTCGCGGCGACCCATCGTCGCGGATCCAAACACCTTGCCCGGGTCGCTCACCGGTGCACTGGCTGCCGTCAGCGCCGCGGGACGCCCAACGGACGCGACCAGCGCGGTGCCCTTACGGCGTCGAACGACGCGCAAATCCGGAGCTGCCACGAGCGAGACGGTAGCCAAGCTGGGTGTTTACTCCCCGTTCGCGACGATCTCGATGTCCTCGTCCGCCGACAGCGGAGCCGCGATCCCCACGAGGTGGCTGGTGGCCAACGCGACCCCGAACAGTGCCCACCACGGCCACCCGATGATCAGCACCGGAACGATCGCAGTCGCCAGCGACAGCCAGAACCCCACGCACCACGGGCATCCCAGGAAATAGGCCAGTGTCGCCCACTGCGTTTGACGGCGCCGGAAGTGCACGGCAACAGCGTTGTTCTCGTCATCGCGCTGCTCCGTCTGGTCCGCGATCGTGCGCGCCGCGACAATTCGGCGTTCTATGGCCAGCCGTAGCGGGTCCAGCACGGTATCGAAGTTGATCAGGCGCACGAGCCGCATTACGGCCAACACGTAGACGAAAAGAGCCAGAATGGTAAGTCCGAGGCTGAGATTCATGAGACCGGAGGCTATGCAGCGAGGGTGAAAACTGGCCTCACCGGTGAGGACACCGCAGGTCAGACAGCGGCTAACGCCTTGCGTCGCTCAGCTTTCCGTTCACGGCCACAGGTCCGGCACCACTTCCGGCCGCCATGCTCATAGGTGTTGTACGGCACCATCGGATGCCCACACCGCTTGAAAACCTGCAGCTGCCCAGTCATGTGGGCATCGACGATCTGATCGAACTGGGCACGCAGCCGCTCGAGATCGGCTTGAGCCTCCGCCAGATTCCGGCGCGTCACCGCGTGCTCGCAACGCTCCGTCCGCAAATCGTCACCCAGCGTGCGGTTTTGGGTCTGCGCCACCACCGCGAACTGAGTCAAGTCCTCGGCGCGGATCGCCCGCACCAACCTGAGCGAGCACCGCATGCGGTCCGCGATGTCCTGCGCCGTCACACCCGCCAATGTCAACCCGGCAACCAGCCACGCCCGATCCATCTCGGACAGCTGCGTCATCTTCCGCGACGACTTCGGCGTCGACAGCACCGCGGCGATCATGTGCTCGTCCGGCTGCCAACGTTGCGGATGACTCACAAGGCCAACGGTAAGGCGGCATTGACGCAACATTCCGCCGCTCAAGACTTGTCTAGGTAAACTGTGACATTCGCAGTGACCAGCAACACAATTCGGCTATACCGAAGTCATCGAGGAGGGTCTAGTGACGCTATACATCAACGGTTCCTGGACAGGGTGGAACGGCAACACGATCGTTGAACTCACGGACGGTTCGATATGGCGCCAATCCCAATATCACTACGAGTACCGATACGCCTATCGACCCAAGGTGACGATCCAGAACGGAAAAATGCTGGTGGATGGCATGAGTCGTGCCATACCGGTGCAGCGGCTGAAATAACCGCCCCCGGCCGCGCCGAGCGCCCGGCAACCTCAGCTGATCTTGCGCGACATCCAATCGCCCAGGTCCACCACCGAGCCACCGCGATCCGGGCCATCCGCCGAGCCCTGGCCCTCCGTCAGCGGTGCCGCCATGTCCCACTCCAGCCCGGCCGCGTGCACACACTCGTCGTGGCCAATCACCAGTGCCGCCAGATTGTCCGGCTGATGCTGACCCGCCTGCCACGCCACCGCACGCGCCTCGAAATCAGGGAAATACCCGGCCAGTCGGCAGGTACCGACCTCCAGCGCCTGCAGCAGCGCCGCCGACCGAGCCACCGCATCACCCACCCGAGCACGGCCCTTCGGCGGCCACGACGTCACCGCGATCGGGCGATCCAACGTCCCGCCCTCCACCGCACGCGCAATCGCCTCCCGCACAACCCGCGTGTACGTCTCCCGCGCCGCGAACCCCTCCACCGTGATCTGACTCGCCCCGACATCGACCGCCAACCGCACCGCAGCCCGCGCCCACTCATCCGACGTCATCGGCGCCGACTTATCCGCGATCATCGCCACCCCACCCCCAGCAGTCGACGACACCGCCACCAAACCACACGAGTCGCCCTGCCCACTGTCCGACGGATCCACCGCCACCACCGTGAACACCGGACGAGCAGGCGCGACCGACAACCGCCACTCGTCCAACCACTTCTGCTTCACCAGGCCACCCGCCGGGGCCTTCGGCACACCCATGTACATCGCGTACCAAGCACGCTCACCCGACGTCCGGCGCATCGCCGCGAAATGCTCCGGCGTGTACCCCAGTGCGGAGATCATCGTGACGCCGGGCGGCCGGCGCAGCGCATCCGCAATCCCCGACTCCGACACGGCGGGAATGTTGGTGTGACGCCACCGGTCCGGCTCCTGCGCCAACAGTGCGCCGGCCAGATCTTCCTCATGCCAACGCGTCATCAACACCAGACACGACCCGCCCGGATGGATACGTGTCGCCAACGTGCTGCGGTACTCGTTCAGGATCCGCTTCCGATGCGCGGCGCTGTCCGCCTCAGACGCGTCCTTGAGCACGTCGTCAATGATCATCAGATCGGCGCCGTGGCCAGTGATTCCGGAACTGATGCCCGCGGCCAGCACACCGCCCTGGTGCCCCTCGACGTTCCACCGACCGACAGCCGTCTTGTCCGCCGCGATGCTGAACCCAAGAAACTCGCCGTGCTCCCGGATGATCGCCCGCACCTTCCGCGAGTGCGTCTGCGCCAGATCATCACCGTGCGACACGACGACGATCTTCAAATCCGGGTCACGCATCAACGCCCACACCGGCGTCCAGATCGCGAATAGTTCCGACTTCCCGGTCCGCGGTGGCGTGTTCACGATGTCGCGCTGGTCAGGTTCCGTCACCCACCGCACCGCCGTATCCGACAGCAGCCGAATCGTCGGCGTCACACGGAACTTCGGGTCCAGGCGACGCGCCAGCTCCGCCGGGGTCGAAGGCCGACGCAGGGCACGCATCGCCCGCACGTGGCGGACAGCCGTCAACAACGAGACCGGGGCGGACACCCGCGAAGAGTGTCACGCCCCGGTGCTCAGACGATCAAGCCGAGATCAATTGCTGGGCACGCTGAAACGACACCCCGAGCACCTCACCCACATCACGCACGGCAACGCCATGCTCCGAGAGGCTGCGGGCCAACATCTTGGCGCCCTCCTGAGCCGCAGCCGCGTGCTGATCCGCCAGTTCCCGCTCCCTAGTCACCTCGTCAGCAATCGCCGTCACGTCGATGTCGTCGACACTGATCGAAATTTCTACTCCGACCTCCGAGGGTGCAGCATCGACCACCGTGCAGATGAAGTCGAGCGCCTGCCCGGGGACTTCGGCGAGCCGGCGCGCCTGAGTGGTGTCGGAGAGGTTGATCGAACCGTCGGCAGTCACGTACCCGTCGAGCTCGGGCACGGTGATCATCCACCACTTGTCGTCGCGGGTGACGTTGACCTTGTAGGTGTGCATGTCAGTCAGTCCTCCTCGTTCTTGCAGTCGGTTGCGCACCGATCGATCACGTTGTTGACCTGGCGGCGCACGCCCGGGCTGATGGTCCGGCCGCCGGTGTCCACCGAGACGCTGTAGCGGCCGTGCGGGCAGGTCCACACGGTGTGGCTGCCCTTGCCGTCACGCTTGGTGAAGCGTGCGCCTTTGAGCTGCTTGACGATTTCTCGGGTGGGCGCCGGTGCGATCATGAGCATAGTCTAGCGCGCTAGACGGTTTCTAGTCAAGTTGGCTAGACAAAATAGATTGCAGGTCAGAGCCGACCCGTGAACAGCCTCCATAACCCCACCAGCAGCAAGGCCACCCCGCACCACGCGATGATGTGCAGCAACACCGGCCGCGTCGCCGGAAACAGACCGAGCAGCACCACCAGCACCACCGCCCCGATCTGCAACTGACGCACCCGCTCCGCCCGACGCGCACGCTGACCAACCCTGATCAACGACTCGTAGTAGGCCATCTCAGCCTCCACGAACTCCGTCACGTCGTGCTCGCACCGAGCGCACTGCACACGGCCGGCGGCGTCCGGGCCGACCAGTTCGAGCACCACCATGCACCGCGGACACCGCGCAGGATCACCCATCACTCATCACTGCATGCCTTCCGCACACGCGCGTTGCTGTCCATGTCGATTACCTCGGACACCAGTCGCCGCCTGCCCTCATGGTCACGCACGAACGGCTCGGTACCGCGCGCCAGCGACCCGTCATAGAACGCGCGCCGCGACTCCCCACCGATCCGCGCCATATCGGCCAGCGGATCCGCATCCGGATCAGACCAGCCCATCACTCGCTCCCCTCGGCGCGGTTCTTCACGTTGTAGACCGTCGCACGCGCCACCCCGAACTCTCTCGCCAAATCCGCTGCCGACTCGCCAGCATCCAAGCGGCGAACCACCTCGCCGATCTGCGCGTCGGTGAGCGCCGGTTTGCGGCCCTTGTACACACCCTTCGCCTTCGCGATCGCGATACCCTCCCGCTGCCGCTCCCGGATCATCGACCGCTCGAACTCCGCCACCGCGCCCAGCATCGACAGCAGCAGCGTCGACATCGGCGAGTCCTCACCCGTGAACGTGAGGTTCTCCTTCACGAACTCGACCCGCACACCCCGCGCGGTCAGCTCCCGCACAGTGCGCCGCAGATCCTCCAGCGAACGCGCCAGCCGATCCATCGAGTGGACCACCAACGTGTCGCCCTCGCGCACGTAGCCGAGCGCCTCCGTGAGCGCCGGCCGCGCGGTGTCCTTGCCGCTGGCCTTGTCCTCGAACCGCTTGTCGAGCTCGATGCCGTCGAGCTGGCGTTCCGTGTTCTGGTCGACCGTCGAGACCCGGACGTAGCCGACCCGCTGCCCGTTGCTCATTGGCCGGCCGCCAGCCACGCGACGAGCTGGTGAACGAGCGCAGCAGCGTCCTCGCGTCCGATGGTCACCGTGACCTCTTGGTCCGCGTCGGCTGCCCGGAACGTCGCCACGTCAGGCCAGGCGCTGTCGGTGAACGTGCTGACGTCGAGGCGCGGCCAGCCGAGCAGCTTTGCGTCCCTGTCGTCGGTCTCGATGTCGCGGAACGTCTGCGTGGATCGGCCTGGGTGGCTGGACGCGGCGAAGCCGCCCCCATGGGTGGGAGCGGCTTGCCCTGCGTGGTTGTCGGTCACAGGCTCATCCTTCGTAGACGTCGGCGTCGCCGGTGGCGGGGTTGACGACGAGGTGGCACGGCCAGGGGGCCACGACCTCGGCCTGGTCGTTGTAGCACGCGGCGGCCAGGCCCTGGGCGTTGTCGGGCCCGCAGATCCGGTTGCCCATGGTGCGGCAGTCCCAGCCGGGCTGGTCCTCCTCGATGGCCTGGGCGACGGGTTCGGCCTGTGCGGTGCCGACGACGATTGCGCCGGCGGGGATGCCGAGCGCGACGCCGACGAACAGGCCGGCGGCGAAGGCGACGCGTTGGGTTGCAGTGAGCATGGGTTTCCTTCCGGGGTTGGGTGGTTGCCGGGGCCTCAGGTTTGAGGCCCGGCGGGGCGGAGCGGTTAGGCGAGGTCGGACCAGTCAGCCCAGGTTGGGTGGGGAGCGTTGTCCCATTGGACGATCGCGATGGGGCGGCTCTCGTCGTTGAGAAGTGCGCCCTTGATTCCGGTTTTGCGGTCCTGTACTCGGGTTTCGGCGCTGGTGATCATTTGGGCCTCCACGCTGGTCGATGTCTATTTACGTTCTAGACCAGATTAGACCAGCGTCCAACAATTCGTCAACCACCTTTTTTAGACAGTGATTGCACTGGTCACACCCAACATTCCGAGAATCCCGGATAGTTCACCACGGGTACACCCCAGTTAGACAGGGGCCGGTGGTCCTTGGACCTCGATTGGCACGTCGGTGTCGTTGACGATCGACTCCCCCGGCGGCAGCTCGCCGCCCGCGTCGAACGGCGGCGGCCAGGCCAGCACCTCGTCGCACGCCTCCGCCGTCCAGTCGTCCTCGGCAGCCTCCGGCTCGGGCGCCGCGCCCTCAGCGGCCCGCGTCACCGCCAGCCACTCCGCCAACTCATCGGCCGGCAACCCACCACCGACCGCGAGCACCTGGCGGGCGATGTCGACGTGCAGCTCCCACAGTGGATCGTCCGGGCCCTCGACACGACCGAACAACGCCCGGGCCTCAGCGACCGCAGCGGCGTCGAGCGCGGCCGGGTCGAGCCGGCCCGTCGCGATGTCCTCAGCCAGCGACATCGCCGCATCCACGCCAGCTTTCTTCGCCGCCTTCGCGGCAGCCTTGATCTGCTCGGTGGTGGTCACGCTTCGCTCCGTTCGGCCGGCAGTTCGACCACCTCGGCGTCGATCGCATCGAGCAGCCGAGCGCGGGTGTCGGTCAGGATCTCGGTCATCGTCTGCACGTTGACGTCGACCACCTGCGGCACCGCGATGTGCAGGCCCTGCAGCTTCGCGCGCTTGTCCAGGCCGTCGAGCACCACCTTGCCCAGCTCGGCGACGTCGCGGTGGCGGCCCGCCTCGTGTGCCTTCTCCAGGCTGTCGAGCAGCGTGTGGATGACCATGGTGAGGCTGTCGCCGGTGGCGCGGCGTAGGCGTTCGATGTCGTCGGTGGGGTTCTTCTGTAGCCACTTCTCGACGGCCTTGCGCGCTGACTGGCGGGAGCGGAAGCCTTCGGCGTCGGCGACTTCTTGCCAGGTGCGTCCGCGGAGTGAGAGCCGCCAGGCGCGTTCGGCGCGTTCGGTGCTGGATTTTCGGTCCATGACTGGTGGCATGTGGGTGATTTTCTGGCTCGGGGGTGCGGGTGTGGTTTCGGCTGGGTTGGCCCGTTGGGTGGTTTCGGGGGCCTGCGAGTGAATTACAGGCGTGTTTTTTGCGGCCCAGCGTCGACGGGGGGCGACGATTGGGGTTGGTCTGGTGTCTTGGTGGCGGGCCAGCCCATTTGGGCTCTGATTTGGTCGCTGTGTCGGCGGGCGGTTTGGCGGTGGTCTTGGTGGTCGCAGACTTGGGTGTCTCGGTAGCCGTCTGGGTCGCAGAGTCCACAGTTGGCGATGGCTTGGGCTCGGTTGGCGCGGGCTTCTCGGGCTTGTTGCGCTTGCCAGAGTTCGGCGGGTGTGGGGCCGTCGGATTGGCGTTCGTCTGCGTACGGGTCGCTGGGGTCGCGCATCATTCGATGGCCTTGCCGAGTCCGCCTGTGATGGCGGCGAGTTTGGCTTGGTTGCGGGCTTCGAGGGCGGCGTCTTGGCGGTCTTCGCGGGCTCGGCGTTCGGTGGGGGTTTCGCGTTCGCCTCGTTCGCGTCGGATGTCGCGGGCGACGGCGATGATTTCTGCGGGTTCGGGTGCGTCTGCGTGGCTGAGTGCGCGGCGTTTGACTCCGGCGATGAGGTCGGGGAGTTCGAGTTTGTATTGGCTGAAGAGTTCGGCCCAGATGGTGGCGGTGGCGAGGGTGGCTTCGCGGTCGTCCATGCGGGGTGCGGTGCGGTGGTGGCAGGCGACGACGAGGGTCATGACTTCGAGTGCGTCGGCTGTGGTGGTCACGGGGTGAGTTCCTTTCTCGGGTTGGTGGTTTCGGCGGCGATGGCTGCTTGCTGCTCTTGGGCGCGGACTTCCTGGGCGAGTTCGGCGAGTCCGCGCATCTTGTGGACGGGGCGGCCGCCGTTGTTGTGCCCTGGTTGGGCGCGTTGGTTTTTGACGATGTCGCCCAAGACGGTGTCGAGCCATTCGGGTCGGGCGTCTGGTCGTTTGTCCCATTCGATGAGTGCCTGGCGGATGAGTGCGTCGGGTTGGCCTTCGCGGGTGAGGTCTTCGACTCGGCGGGCGAGCCTGTCGACGAATGTGCGTGGGTAGGCGGCGAGGGTGTCGCTGCCGAGCGTCTGGCGCACCACGGTTTTGGCGGCCTGGCTGGGTTGGCGTGGTGTGGGTCGGGCGGCGTTGTCGACGTGTTGGGGTACGGGCCCGTAGTCGTCGTCCGGTTCGGGTTCGGGTGGTAGCGGGTAGTCATCGGGGTCGTGCGCGTTACTTACGTGAGAGTCGTCTTTTAGGTGAGTAGAGATCTCTTTAGTTGGGTTGGTGTTGGGTAATACCCGGGACTCCCCGGGGGACATTTGGGTGGTTGCGCTGGTGGCAGCGTTTTCGGCATGCGTGTTTTCGTCTACGTACCGCTCGTTGTATTGCGTCTGTACCGTGCGTTGTGTCGCGTGTTTTTGCGTGCGACCGTTTCGCCTGTCCCCCTGGGACACTTGCGGGTTGTCCCCGGGGGACTCCCCTGGGGACGCGGCGCGTTGGGCAGCCTTCTTCTTCCGCCACTTCTCGCGGTCGGCTTCGATCTGCGCGCGGGAATCCTGGCGGCCGGGGCCGGTGAATTCGTGGAACTGGTAGCCCTTCTCGCCGTCGCGCTCAGCACCGCCGTGCCAGAGCCCGGCCGCGATGAGCCGCTTGGCCTTCGCTACGCCTTTCGGCTGCTGCCTGACCCACCAGTCCGGCACGAATCCATCAGTGAGATACGCCATGCAGAACGATCCGGCACGCACCCACATGCCGATCGCATCGTCGCCGGCGCGTTGGGCTTTCGGGTGTCCGTGGAGTGCGTCGTCGACGCGGAAGTGCGGCACTACTGCACCGCCGTCTCTGCGGGGGTGAGCATGGCGTCGACTTCGTTGAGGTCGTAACGGATGAGCCGCGGGCCCACGGTGTGGGCGGTGAGTTCGCCTCGCGCGGTCATGCGCTGAACGGTCTTGACGCTGACGCGGATGTGTTCGGCCACTTCCTCTTTGGTGGCCCATCGCCGGGTGTTCGTCACCTGTCCCCCTGCGGTCGTGTCATGTCCCGTTGTGTACTCGGCTGGGGTGCAGTGCCGTCGGGATCGCTATCCCACGTTGGGCATTCGGGATGGTGGCCTTGGGTGGGTGGGTGCCATCCGCAGTCGGCGCAGCGTTTCATCGCGATGAGCTGCTGTCTCTTATACACATCTGACGCTGCCGACGATCGCATAAGTGTAGATCTCGGTGGTCGGCGTATCATTAAAAAAAAAAGGGGGGGGGGGGGGGGGGGGGGGGGGGGGGGGGGG
>NZ_LZTB01000103.1 GCF_001665685.1 Mycobacterium sp. 852013-50091_SCH5140682 | reverse complement strand
TATGCGATCGTCGGCAGCGTCAGATGTGTATAAGAGACAGCGCTTCGCACCGCCGGCCATGCCGAGGCCGGTCACCGGCTTGGCAGCCGTGTCGGTCGCCGTCGACGCCGCCGGTGCAGCGGTCTGCTCCTCGGGCTCGGCCGCCGCCGGGGCCGGAGCCGCAGCAGCCGCAGCAGCTTCGGCCTTGGCCTCGGCCTCGGCGCGAACCGCTGCGCGAGCTTCGGACGCCTTGGCTGCCGTGCCCTTCTCCGGCAGCGTGATGGCGCTCGTGTCCAGCGAGTTCAGCAGCAGCTGAGCCACGTCGAGCACTTCGGCCTTCTCGACGTTGCGGGCAGCGGCCACGTCGTCGACACCGTCGGTGATCATCACGCGGCAGAACGGGCAGCCGGTCGCGATGGTCGAGGCGGTGTCCATCGCCTCTTCGGTGCGCTCGACGTTGACGCGCTTGCCGATGTGCTCTTCCATCCACATGCGCGCGCCACCGGCACCACAGCACAGGCCGCGGTCAGCGTGGCGGGGCATTTCCTTGAGCGTCACGCCCGAGGCCTCGACCAGCTCACGCGGAGCCTCGTAGACCTTGTTGTGGCGGCCCAGGAAGCACGGGTCGTGGTAGGTGACCTCGGGGCCTCCGGTGGACTTGACCGGCACCAGCTTCTTGTCCCGGACCAGCCGGTTGAGCAGCTGCGTGTGGTGCACGACGGTGTAGTTGGCACCCAGCTGCGGGTACTCGCGGCCGATCGTGTTGAAGCAGTGCGGGCACGTCACGATGATCTTGCGGTCGACCGTTTCGACACCCTCGAACAGCTCGTTGATGGTCTCGACGTTCTGCGCGGCCAGCTGCTGGAAGAGGAACTCGTTGCCGGAGCGGCGAGCCGAGTCACCGGTACAGGTCTCACCGGTGCCCAGGACCAGGAACTTCACGCCGGACGCGGCCAGCAGCTCGGCGACGGCCTTGGTGGTCTTCTTGGCACGGTCCTCGTAGGCGCCGGCGCAGCCGACCCAGAACAGGTACTCGAAGCCGTCGAAGGTCTCGACGTCCTGGCCGTAGACCGGAACGTCGAAGTCGACCTCGTCGATCCAGTTGGTGCGGTCCTTGGCGTTCTGGCCCCAGGGGTTGCCCTTGGTCTCCAGGTTCTTGAACAGCACACCGAGCTCACCGGGGAACTCGGACTCGACCATGACCTGGTAGCGGCGCATGTCGACGATGTGGTCGATGTGCTCGATGTCCACCGGGCACTGCTCGACGCAGGCACCGCAGTTGGTGCAGGACCACAGCACGTCGGGGTCGATGACGCCACCCTGCTCGAGGGTGCCGACCAGCGGGCGCAGCGCCTGATCGGGACCGGAGCCCTCGATGCGGGCGAAGCCGTCTTCGGGCACGGCGTGTCCGTGGTGCTCGCGCTCGGCCGTGGCGAAGTCGACCGAGCCTTCCTCGGGCATCGGCTTGCCTTCGATGATGTACGGAGCCTTGGCGAACAGGTGGTCGCGCAGGTTCATCATGACGAGCTTGGGCGACAGCGGCTTGCCGGTGTTCCAGGCCGGGCACTGCGACTGGCAGCGACCACACTCGGTGCAGGTCGCCATGTCGAGGTTGGCCTTCCAGGTGAAGTCCTCGATGCGGCCCTTGCCGAACACCGCGTCCTCGGCGGGATCGTCGAAGTCGATCTTCTCGCCCTTGTACTCCATCGGCAGCAGTGGGCCGAGGCCGTTGGGCAGGCGCTTGAACGTGACGTTGATCGGTGCCAGACCGATGTGCAGGTGCTTGGAGTGCAGCACGATCAGCAGGAAGGCCAGCATGACGCCGATGTGGGCCATCAGGGCCAGGGTCTCCAGCCACAGGTTGGCGGTGTGTCCCAGCGGGGCCAGCAGGGCGGCCATGCCGTCGGAGAAGAACGCACCGGACTGGTACGGGAAGGCGGCGCGACCCTCGTAGTTGAGGACGTTGACCGCGGCGCCGCGGAAGATCGCGTAGGTCAGGATGACCAGGAAGATCATGATCAGGATCGTCCAGGCACCGCCGTTGTGCGAGCCGTAGAAACGTGATTCGCGACCGAGCTGCTCGGGGTTCTTGCGGATGCGGATGATCGCGAAGACGACGATGCCTGCCAGCACGGCGACGGCGAAGAAGTCCTGCAGGAAGCCGAGCACGGGCCAGCGGCCGACGAGCGGGATGTGGAACTCGGGGTTGAACAGCACGCCGTAGGCCTCGAGGTACACCGTGGCCAGGACGAAGAAGCCCCACATCGTGAAGAAGTGCGCGAGGCCGGGGATGGACCACTTGAGGAGCTTCGACTGGGCGAAGACTTCCTTGTTCTGGTTCAGGAAGCGACGGACCAGATCGTCTTTGCGGCCGCGTTCGTCACCGAGCTTCTGCCCCGAGCTGATCAGTTTCGTCAGCCACATGATGCGCTTGGCGGCGAAGACCAAGACGATCGCTGTTGCCAACAACGCAAGGATCAACCGGCCTGTCGTGAGCATATGCTCCAGGCTGTTTTCCAACGGGGGCCTCCCAGTTTCGTGGTTACTCGCCGGTAACAAACTCCATGTTACTGATCGGTAACTTAAGCTCAGTGCCTGCTTATAGTGACATCAACCACAGAACCTGCGCCACTAAGGTTGGCCTAAGTCGATTTATATTCACTGGGCAGAGTTGGTTACTGGTGAGTAACTAAGCACCCCCGCGGGTGGTCGGCGGGCCGAAACCAGGCCGCGACACGCCAGGGGCGCCCGACGGAATTCTTCGTTTTTCGGACCTTAGATCGATCGCTGCGGTCAGCCCTGCGGAGCCAACATCGCGCGCAACATCGACAGCATTTCCGAGCGCGATTCGGCCCCCAACCGCCGCCGGATCCGGGCCACGTGATGCTCGACCGTCTTAGCCGAAATGAACAACTGGCTGCCGATATCGCGGTACGGCATCCCGAGGAGGAGCAACTCGGCGACCTCCCGTTCCCGGTCGGACAACCGGGCCGTGGAGCTCGCTCCGGGCTGAGTCGCAGGCGCCGCAGTTCTCGCGACGGACGCCACATCGGGCAGCGGTGACTCGTCGACGGCGCTGCTCTGTTTGAGGTCGCGGGCCAGCTGCAGCATCGCCTGCGATACCCGGGCATCAGGGGTCTGCAGCGCGGCCTGACTGGCCAGCCGAGTGCCGTCCCAGGTCAGCCCGTATTGCGCCAACGCGCGCGCGGCCACGGTGACCTCGTCGGTGTCGACCTGGTTGGCCAGCACCCGCAGCCAGGTGCGTCCCGCATGGGCGAGGGCTCGCGCGAACGCGCTCTGCCCGGCAGCTGCGGTCAGCGCCTGCCCGTGCGGGGCCACCGCGGCGGGGGAGTTGGCCAGAATGCCGGCGTGCACGCCCGCCCAGTGCAGCGGCACCGACCACAGCACCGGCTTGCCCAACGAATCCAGCAGCTCGAACGCCTGCGACAGAGCGTGCTGCATCCGGTCGACCTGGCGCATCCGAGCGCCTGCCACCCACAGCTCGCCCAGCGGGAGCAGGGAAAACAGGTCGATCGAGTACTCGGCGAGCACCTCCATGGCCGCATACCAGTGCTGCTGCACGGCGCCGCTGTCTCCGGTGCGGCGCGCGATGGCCGTGCGCAGGGCGGCCGCCCACAGCGCATCTCGCCGGTGCAGGCCGTGGTCTGCCGCGGCCGCGTCGGCGGTGGCCGCCCCGAGCTGGCCGTCCTGCATGCGCACCCAGCCCTGCAGCAGCCGGTGCCGGTGCACGGTGAAGGGCACCTCGTCGGCACCCTCGGCCCGCACGGCCCGCCCGATGACACTGCGCGCGCGCACCGGATCGCCGCCGTGCAGTGCGACCAGCGTGACCAGCGCCGACGGAGTGTCCGGGGCGACGGCGCCGCCATGATGCTCGCTCGTGAGGGCCTGCCCGAGTCGGGCGACGGCGCCAGCGAACGGCTGGTCCAGCGACGAGAGCACGCCCTCGGCGAGGCTGCGCGCCGCGCGAGCCGCGGCCGTCGGCGGGCCCGTGCGCTCGGCCGTCAGGGCATCGCGCGCCGTCGACAGGTCGCCCGCCGCGACACTCACCACAACGCCCGCCGCACTCACCGACGCGTCCGGATACGGGCCAAGCCACCGGAACAGATCGGCTGCCGCCACGGCATTCCCGTCATGGGCGGCGACGCTGGCGGCGACGCGCACCGCCGCGGCCCGCTGGCCGGCGTCGGCGGATTCCAGCAGCTCGTCAGCCATCCGCCCGGCCGTCGCGCAGTCACCCGTCAGGGCCAGCGCATCGGCCAGCCGTGCGTTACCCGAGATTGATCCGGCCCTGGCGGCGGCCCGGTACAGCGCTGCCGCGCGGGCCGGGCGACCGTGGACCTCGACCGCGCGCTCGATCAGGGCATCGGCAAGCCGGTCGTCGCGCAACCCGTGCTCGGCGAGCTGCACCGCGAGTTCCGCCGACAACGTCGACATCTCCAACTGCGAATTCAGCAGCGACGTCTCGATTTCGTGATGGCGTGCTGCCCCCGCGATCTGCGCGAGGCACTCGTGCACCAGCCGCACGAACCGGCGGTCGTAGGACGGTTCGACCAGGCCGCCCGCCCTGGCCCGGTCGACGAGGTCGACGGCATCCGCGCCGCTGCAGTGCAATGCGGCTGCCACGTCGTCGGGGCCCAGCCCCTGACTCAGTGACGTGATCAGCAGGGTGTCGCGGGTGCGTTCGTCGATGCGGCGTAGTCGGTCGATCAGGGTGAAACGGGCGGACTGCTCGGGTGGCGCCGTCGCCTGCGCGGCCGCAGTCACCAGGAACGGCAAGCCGGCGGTCGCGATCAAGACCGAGCGGACGGTTTCGGACGACGCGGGCGCACCCAGTGCGGTGATGATGATCTGGTTGACCTCGGCCGCGGGCAGCGGGCCCAGGAGTACTTCCGGGCTTTCCCGCTGCAGCGCGGTAACCAGTGCGCGCAGTGCAGGCCGGTGCGCCAGAGGTGCGGTCGCGACCACCACGGTCGCTGCCGGATCGGTGATGTGCTCGACGAACGCGGCCAGTTCGTCATCGCCGAGCAGGTGCTCTCTCTTATACACATCTGACGCTGCCGACGATCGCAT
>NZ_LZTB01000102.1 GCF_001665685.1 Mycobacterium sp. 852013-50091_SCH5140682 | reverse complement strand
TTCTCGGGTCGGCCGGAGAATTCGGTGTTGATCACGTTGACGCCCAGGTCGACGGTGATCTCGATGACGCGTTTCCAATTGCGCACCGCGGCTTCACGGGCGTCCGGGTCGGGGCTCGACCACCGCAGCACCGGCAGCACCGACGCGATCTCCACTCCCGCATCGGCACACGCCTTGCGGAACTTGGCGACCAGATCGTCATCAGCCCGCGGATGATTGAAGAACGGGATGAAATCCCGGTGCGGTGTGAGCTGCAGATACTCGTAGCCCAACTCCGCCACCAGCTTCGGAAACTCCAACAACTCGTGAGAGTGGTGAAACGGCGTGGGATCCAATGCGATCTTCACGGGCTCAGCTCACGATCGCCGAGTTGGCAGCCTTCAGGGTTTCCGCAGCGACCTGCAGGCCCTCCAAGGGTCCGAACGCGACGTCTTCATGCTCGATGTTGACCCACATGCCCGGATCCACCCGCTCGAGGGCGGCCAGAAACCGGGCCCAGAACTCGGTGTCATGTCCGCGTCCGACCGCCACGAAGTCCCACGCGGAATCTTCCGGCCACTTGTTCACCACGTGCTTGCCCCCTAGCCCAGTGGGGTTCTGGTCCAACGGGATCCGCGTGAAGCGCTCGTCGAGCACGCCGTAGATCCTGCAGTTGTCGTTGATCCGGGTGTCCTTGGCCGCCGCGTGGAACACCAGTGGCCCCAACCAGTCGATGGCCGCGACCGGGTCGATGCCCTGCCAGAACAGGTGCGACGGGTCCATCTCTGCGCCGACATTCGTGGCACCGGTGCGTTCCACGAGGCGCTTGAGAGTGGGCGGATTGAACACGAGGTTCTGTGGGTGCATCTCGATAGCGACCTTGACG
The DNA here is from genome assembly GCF_001665685.1 of Mycobacterium sp. 852013-50091_SCH5140682. Taxonomy (GTDB): domain Bacteria; phylum Actinomycetota; class Actinomycetes; order Mycobacteriales; family Mycobacteriaceae; genus Mycobacterium. The sequence goes on along the minus strand of NZ_LZTB01000102.1, from coordinate 22,428 downwards.
CCGTTCTCGCGGGCCAGCGCGTCGATCTCGGTCCAGAACGGCACCGCGATCTCATTCCACTGGTAGTCCAGCGAGTCGAGATAGCCGGAGTCCCAGGTGTTCACATGCCAGGCCGGCCATTGCCCGCCGGGGTGTGCCTGCGGCAGACCGGACATGGTGACCACACGATCTACGCCGAGCAGCCCGGCCACCCGGATGGCGTTGCGCAGGTCCTCGGCATCCTCGGGCCCGACCTCCGGATCGGGGTGCAGCGGGTTGCCGTTGCAGTTCAACCCCGCGATGTCGACGCCGGAGCCGTCGAACTCCGACAGGTACTGCTGCGGCGTGACCTCGCCGGACAACAACTCCCGCACCGGCAGGTGCGGCGTGGGCAGAAAACCGCCGGCATTGATCTCGGCGCCGGTCAACCCGAGGGAAGCGATGACCTCCAGAGCTTCACGGAGCGGCTTATCGTGCAGGATCGCGGTATAGACACCAAGCTTCACTATCGAGTTCCTTTCTGATCAAACAACTTTGATGGCAGCGCCGCCCGAACGGGCGGATTCGGCGACAGCGGCGACGACGCGCAGCCCGTGCAGGCCCGCGTCGAATCCCGGCAGTGGTCCCAGATCTCCGATACCGGCGATCTGGTCGAGGAACGCCCGGGTCTGGTAGGTGAAAAGATCGGCCACACCGTGGCCGACACCGCCGGCATCCATCGGCAGTCCACCGCGGATGTAGGGATGCTGCGGTCCGATGATGACCCGCCGGGGCCCGGCCAGCTCAGGGGCTTCTCCAGCGGTCGAGATCTCGAATTCGCCGGGGCGGTGCAGATTCCAGGCCGCCGAGCCGGTAGAGGCAAACAGTTCGAAACCCAGCCCGTCGGGCAGGTTGTGGGCCACGCGCGAGGCCGAGAAGGTTCCGACGGCGCCGTTGGCGAACGTCGCGGTGAAGGTCGCCACATCCTCGTTCTCGACCGGCGCGACCTCGTCGCTCACGGCGGTTTTGGTGTGGCCGTAGGTGACACCGATCGGCACGGGCCGTTCCTTGATCCGCGTGGCGAAGGCGGCTCCGCCGACCTCGACGATGGGCCCGCAGACGAATTCGCTCAGGTCGATCAGGTGGCTGCCCACGTCGGCCAGCGCGCCGGTGCCCGGTCCGCCTCGGTAACGCCAGGTGATCGGCGACGTCGGATCTAGGGCATAGTCACACCAGTAGTGACCGTTGAAGTGCACGAGGTCGCCCAGGGTTCCGGCGGCGAGTTCCCGGCGGATCTGCTCGACGGCAGGCGAGCGCCGGTACGTGTACCCAACCGCGGTGACCCGGTCTGACTGCTCGGCCGCTGCCACCATGGCTTCGGCGTCGGCGAGGCTTCCCGCCAACGGCTTTTCGCACAGCACATGCTTACCCGCGGCGAGCAGGCCCTCGACGATTTCGCGGTGTAGGTGGTTGGCCACCACCACGCTCACCGCGTCGATGTCGGGCGCCTCGGCGATGGCCCGCCAGTCGTACTCGGCCCGTTCGTAGCCGTACCGCTTGGCGGTGTCGTCAGCCACTGCAGCGTTCGTGTCAGCGATCGCAACCAGCCGAACATCCGCCCGGTCGATTCCGAACAGCGTTGATGCGCTGCGATATCCAGCCGCATGTGCACGCCCAGCCATGCCGCCACCGATGACGGCGACGCCGATCGGTCGAGAGGTCGTCGAAGAAGACGCGGTCACTTTCCCACCTCAAATCCCGGTTTTCTTAAACCGATCTATTTGACCGGTCTAGTTCGGCTACTATGATGGTCATCACATGGCGCTGTCAAGCCCTGGAAGGAGTTGCATGCCCGGCAATCGTGATCGGCCCACCATGCAGGACATTGCCGACCGGGTTGGCGTCTCAAAAGCACTGGTGTCACTGGTATTCCGCAACGCCCAGGGACCGAGTGCCGAAACCCGTGAACGCGTACTGGCCATGGCCGCCGAACTGGGCTACCAGGTCAATCGGGCGGCCGCGCTCATGACGGCCAAACGCACTCACCTCATCGGGGTCGTCGCCAACATCCGCAGCCCGTTTCAGGCCGAACTGGTCGAGCACATCGTGGCCGAGGCCGATGTGAACGGGTACGAAGTGGTGCTCGGCGCGGTTACACCGACCCACCCCGAAGGCGCCGTACTCGAGACTCTGCTGAGCTTCCGGTGCGAGGCACTGATCCTGCTCGGCCCGGAACTGAGTGATGCCGAATTGGCGGGCGTGGCCCAGCGCGCCCCCGTCGTCGTGGTCGGCCGCAGGACTTCATGCCCCGAGGTGGACGTCGTGCGCACCGCCGACGGTCGTGGCATCGGCCGGGTCGTAGACCATCTCGTCGAACTGGGCCATCGGCGCATCAGCCACCTCAGCGGTGGAACGGGAACCATTCCCGCCGATCGCAAGGCGGGTTACGTCCGCGCCATGAAGCGGCATGGCCTGTCCACCGAGATCGACGTCATCGACGGTGACCTCACCGAGAACGCGGGCATCCACGCCGCGCGGGCGCTGCTCGAGCGGTCCGAGCGCCCCACCGCGGTCGTGGCCGTCAATGACCGCAGCGCCATCGGGCTGTTGGACCAGCTACTGCGGGCCCGCGTGGCGGTGCCGGGCGACGTCGCCGTCGCCGGCTACGACGACAGTGTGCTGGCCGGCTTCGCCCACATCGACCTGACCACGGTCAGCCAGGAACCCAAACAACAGGCCGGAAGTGCGGTCAAAGCCGTTGTGGGACGGCTCGACAACAACCGCACCGAACGGCTCGACATCGTGCTCGAACCACGCCTGGTGGTGCGGCGCACCACAGGTGTATTGGCGAGAGCGAGCTAGCGCGCGCTAGCTCATATGACGCGTCAACGCCTCGTGGCGCACCGTGCGGTCGACCCACGCACCACCAAGTCCGGTTTGTGTCGGGCGTCGAGGAGCGGCGCATCCGGGCGCCGCATGCGGGCCAATGCCGCCGCCCCGGCTTCCTGACCGAGCCGACGCGCGTGCTGATCGACCGACGTCAGATCGATGCCATGCAACTGGGCGACCCGCGAATTGTCGTAGCCGATCAGCGACAAATCCTCCGGAATGCGCAACCCCAGAGAATGTGCCGCTTCGCGGACACCACAGGCCATCTCGTCGTTATGCGCGAACACAGCCGTCGGGCGGTCGGCCGCATTCAGCACAGCTCTGGCGGCTCGCTCGGCCGCGTCCTGCGAATACCCTTGCGCAACAACGGTTTGTGGGGTGAGACCGGCATCGGTCATCGTTGCTTCATACGTACGGCGACGCCGTTCGTGACCCTCGTACTCGACGCCGGTGATGTGTGCGATACGCCGGTGCCCGAGATCAAGCAGATAGCCCGTCGCCGCGCCCGCGCCGGTCTCGTCGTCGGCATAGACAGAGTCGACGCCCGGTACCTTACGCGCAACACTGACCACCGGGACGGATTGGGAAACCGCGCGGACTTCAACGTCGGACAACAGCAACGTCGCGGCGATTATCACTCCGACACGGGCCTCGATAAGAGAACCAACCGCCTGCTGGTCGGTCGGCTCATCAGAATCCGAGACCGCGAGGATTAACCGATTTCCCAAGCGTTCCAAGGCATCTCGCACCCCTCGGTACACATCGGCAAACACCTCATTACGAAAGTCCAGCAGATAGAGACCGATCGTCGAGCGGGTCTTGGCGGCTAGATCCGCGGCGACAGTGTTGTGCCGGTAACCCAGCCGACGAGCGGTCTCGAGGATCGTCCGCCTCGACTCATCGCTGACCCCGGGCGCACCACGGAAGGCCAACGAGACGAGTGCCCGGGATACGCCCACCTCTCGCGCAACATCGTCCTGGGTCACGGGCCGGTTCAGGCGCGCCGGAATGGACTTCTGCACGAACGTCATGGTCCCACAGACAGCCCCGCATCAATTTGTTCATATGACTTTACAAATCACTAGCGCGCGCTAGTCTTTGTGATGTGACTGTCGTCACCGAACTTGCGTACCGCATACGCCACAAATAGAGGAGCCCGCACATGACTGCACATGAGGCCTCGGCGGCCGAAGCCGAGTTACCGCCGCTGACCGACGGCCCCTACCGAAGGCGGATCGGGCTCATCTCGGTCGTGGCCTGCCTGGGCGGGCTGCTGTTCGGCTACGACACCGGTGTGGCCAACGGCGCCGAGGGCCCGATGGCCAAAGAGCTGGGCCTGTCCCTGCTGCAGTTGGGCGTCGTCATCAGCTCGTTGGTGTTCGCCGCGGCGATCGGTGCACTGTTCGGGGGCCGGCTGTCCGACGCCATCGGGCGCCGCAAAACCATCATCATCCTGGCGGTGCTGTTCTTCATCGGCGTGGGGTTCGTGGTCTTTTCCCCGTCCGGGCCGGAACCCGGCGCGTTCTCTCCCCTGGGCTTCGGCGTTCTGGTGACCGGCCGGATCATCCTCGGCCTCGCCGTCGGCGGAGCCTCAGCGGTTGTTCCGGTCTTCCTGGCCGAGCTGGCCCCGTATGAGATCCGCGGATCGATCACCGGACGCAACGAGTTGGCGATCGTCGTCGGACAGTTGGCCGCGTTCGTGGTCAACGCCGTCCTCGGCGTCACCTTGGGGCACGTCGAGGGTGTCTGGCGCATCATGTTCGGTGTCTGCGCGCTGCCCGCCGTCGCGCTTTTCTTCGGCATGCTGCGGATGCCGGAGTCGCCGAGGTGGCTGGTCGAGAAGGGCCGCCATGAAGACGCTCAGAAAGTGATGGCGACAATCCGTTCGCCCGAGCGCGCCGAGGCGGAGATCGCCCAGGTGGAGATTGTCCGCGAAGAGGAGGGCGAAGCCTCACAGCGCAACATCGCGATGCAGGTCCTGTCGAACAAGTGGCTGCGCCGCATCATCCTCGTCGGCATCGGCGTGGGCATCGCCCAGCAGCTCACCGGCATCAACTCGATCATGTACTACGGCACCCGGGTGCTCGAGGAGTCGGGCATGACGGAGCAGCAGGCCGTGCTCGCCAATATTGCGTTCGGCGTCGTGGCGGTCCTCGGTGGCCTGATCGCGCTGCGCAACATGGACCGGCTGAACCGGCGGACGACCCTCATCATCGGGTTCTCGCTGACCACCACCTGCCATTTGCTGGTCGGTATCGCCTCGGTCCTGTTTCCGGCGGGCAATGCCGCACGTCCGTTCGTGATCCTGGCGTTGGTGGTGGCGTTCGTGCTGTCGATGCAGACCTTCCTCAACATCGCCGTATGGGTCTGGATGGCCGAGGTCTTCCCGCTGTTCATGCGCGGATTCGGGACAGGTATCGCCATCTTCTTCCTCTGGGTCACCAACGGATTCCTGTCGTTGTTCTTCCCGACGCTGATCAGCGCGGTGGGCATCACTGGATCGTTCTTCCTGTTCGCCGCGCTCGGCGCAGTGGCGTTGCTGTTCGTGTGGACGCAGGTCCCGGAAACGCGCGGACGCACCCTGGAGGCACTGGAGGAAGATGTGGCAACCGGGCAGATCTATGTCGGCATTCGCTGATCAGGCGCAGCCATGACGCCCGAGGAGTTGTGTCGATTTCTCGCCGGAGTGCGGCCGTTCGACGCGCTCGACCCGGCGCAGCTTGCGGGTGCAGCTTCGGCGGCGACGGTCTGCGACTTCTCCGCCGGCGACTTGGTGGTCGACGCGTTCACGGCGCCGCCCACGGAGATCTACGTGGTGCTCAGCGGTGAGGTCGACCTGTGGCACGACCCGGACCGGGTGACCAAGGCCGGTGACGACAGGTTCGTCGCCGGCGACGTGTTCGGGTTCTCCGCGATGCTCACCGAGCGCCCGGTCGGCCCCCGGGTGGTCGCCACCACGTCCGCTCGCATCGCGGTACTACCCGGCAACCTGGTCGAGCCGGCGTTCTACTCGCGCAGCGGCGCCCGGTTCCTGGCCGACTACATCTCGCGCACCCGTAGCCTGTCCACCTCGACCCCGGTGTACAGCACGGTCGAAGACCTGATCGCCAGCACGCCGGTGGTCGTCGGCCCCGACACGCCCGTCACCGTCATCGCACGCCAACTCGCCGACCGCAACGTGCACTGCGCAGTGATCGATCCGGGCGACGGCACCTACGGGATCGTCACGGATTCGGCGCTGAGCCGCCGCGTCGTTGGCGAAGGACTGGCCACCGACACCGAAGCCCGGGCGGTGATGACGCACCCGGCCACCACGGTCGAACTCTCCGGTTCGTCGCTCGATGCGCTGATCACGCTGCTGGACACCCGAGCCGAATACCTCCCGGTCATCGACCGGTCCGGCACCCTGCGCGGCGTGATCGGCGCCCGCGATCTGGTGTTGGCGCCGACGACGGCCGGCGTCGGGATGCTCGAACAGATCCACCGCACCCGCAGTCGCGCCGAGCTGATCGACCGGGCCCGACGGGTGCCCGCAGTGCTCAGCGACATCCTGGACCGGGGGCTGGCCGCCGACCGGGTCATCCGGGTGTACTCCGCGATCATCGATGCGATCATCCGCCGGTCCATCCGCCTGGTGTTCGCCGAACATCCCGATCTTTCGCTCGACCGATTCACCTGGCTCTCCCTGGGCAGCCAGGGCCGACGCGAAGCGGTGCCGTGCTCGGATGTCGACGCGGCCATCGCCTTCGACGACGACGTGCACCCGGAGGAAATGGTGCAGTATCGCCAGGCCTTCTCCGACGTCAACGATCTGCTCACCGCGACCGGGCTCAGTGTCGACGTCAACGGCGCCAACGCGTCCAACAAAGCCTTCTCCCGGACCAACAGTGAATGGCGGGCCGCCGCGACGCGCTGGTTGACCGCACCCGGGGAGCACTCACGTGCGACGATGGCCGTCCAGCGTAAGGGCCTTGCGGTCATCGCGTCCTTGCTGGTGGATGCCCGGCCCATCCACGGCAAACCTGGATTGCCTGAGGTGGCAAGGGTTTTCACCGATTTCCGCCAGCACCCGGCGACCATGGATCTGCTGCTGTCGGAATCGCTGTCGCATCGGGCCAAGGTGCGCGAACGCACATTTCGTGACCTGCTCACCGGCAAAGGCGACACCTTCAACGTGAAAACCCATGGGCTGCTGCCGGTCGTGAGCATCGCCCGGTGGGCCGCACTCGGAGTCGGGTCCACCGAACTGCAGACCGTCAAACGCCTCCGGGATGCCTCCGGTTCGGCCATCCTGCCCACCGGTCAGGCCGACCGCCTCATCGAGGTTTTCGAGATCCTGCAGCGGATGCGATTGCGCCATCACCTGAATCGGCTACACCGAGGGGAGCAACCCACCGATCTGATCGCGCGTGACGAACTGTCTCCGATCGAACGCAGCATGATCGGCCAGTCCGTGCGGGAGATCAACACCATCGCCCGCCGGATGGACCGCGTCGCCCTGCGCGCCACACCGCTGGCCAGGCCGTCGCGGCGGAAGGCGACCTGACCGGAATGCGGATCGCCGTCATCGGTGACGTCGGTGGACATGCCATGCCCCTGCGCGACGAACTCGCCCGCCTCGGCGCGCGCCCCGACGGCTCGCTGCCCGAGGATCTGCTCGTCGTGCAAGTCGGCGATCTGATCCATCGTGGCCCTGACTCGGCTCACGTCGTCGACATCGTCGCGGGCTACCTGCGCCGCCAACCCGGGCAGTGGATCCAGCTCATCGGCAACCACGAGGCGCACTACCTGCGGCCGCCGGTTTTCCGTTGGCCGGACACGTTGGGCCGCAAGCACATCCGCATTCTCAACCGCTGGTGGCGCGACGGCGCAGCGACCGTCGCCACCGCCGTGGAAACCGCGGGAGAGTCGTTCCTTATCACACATGCCGGGATCACCGCCGAGTTCTGGACCACCGCCCTGGGGGGTCCGCCCACCGCCGCCGAGGCGGCCCGCCGGATCAACGAACTCGCACGAACGAGTGCCGACACGGTGTTCCGCGCGGGCATGTTCCTGCACGGCACAATCGTCCCGGCCGCCGGGCCGCTGTGGGCGGACACCGCCGCCGAACTCCTGCCCGGATGGGCGGACCGCCGGCTGCCGTTCAGTCAGATCCACGGCCACAACAGCGTGACCAAGTGGCGTGGACGCGACACCACGATTCACTCAACCGGCATCGGCGCTCTCGTCACCGTCGACCACGCTGCCAAACACGAGACCATCCACCTCGAAGGCGGTCGGATCATCGGTGTTGATCCCGACCACCGCGAGACGCCGACCAGCACGTGGCGGGCACTCGAGCTGGCCGGCACCATCACCGCATGTTGAACGGCGCGCGGACAGACGCAGAGCTGCCCCTCTTCCCGGCGGGAAAAGGGGCAGCTCTATACGCGTTCGCGGGTCAGAAAATCTGCCAGTCGGAAGCACCGTCGGGCTGGTTGTACAGGCCCGTGGAGTTCTTGATGACGACCGGGTCACCGCTGCCGAAGTTGTCGTAGAACCACTGCGCGTTCTCCGGGCTGAGGTTGATGCAGCCGTGGCTCACGTTGCGCTTGCCCTGATCGGCCACCGACCACGGCGCGCTGTGCACGAACGCGCCGCTGTTGTCGATGCGGACCGCGTCCTGCACCGTCAGCTTGTAGCCCTCGGGCGACGTATTCGGCACGCCGTAGGTGGCCGAATCCATCACGATGCTGGGGAACTTCTCCAGCACGTAGTACGTGCCGTTCTTGGTCTCGTGCTTGCCGTCGGGCTTGCCCATCGACACCGGGAAGGTCTTCTCCAGCTTCCCGTTGCGCATCACCTGCATCTGGTGGGCCTTGTCGTCGACGGTGGCCACCAGGTAGTCGCCCACGCGGAAGCTGGACTTGGTGCCGCCCGCGTCGATGTTCACCACGGTGTTGGCCGGCCAGAAGTCCTGCGGCCGCCAGCGCACCTGGGTGTCGTTGACCCAGTAGAACCGGCCGGGCACAGGCGGATTCGACGAGATGTGGATGGCGTCCTCAGCCAGCTTCTTGTCCGCGATGGGCCGCTGGAACTGGATGTAGATCGGCTTGGCCACACCCACCATGGATCCGTTGACCGGGTTGAAGGACGGCGGCAGGAACACCGGCTCCCCCGTGTACGGGGTCGGGTTCTGGCCTGCCGGGGTACCGGCGGGGATGACGGCGGGGGCGCCGTAGTTGGTGACCGACGGGGGGACGGCGGCCGGTTGCGCGGCCGGGGCCAGCGGATCGGCGGCCGCGGCCGGATCGGGCGCAGGCAGCACGCCTGGAGGTGGCGGCGGGAAAGCTGGGTCCACAGGTGCCGGAGGCACGTCGGGATCCGCCAGCGCGGACGGGCTCAACACGAGTCCGCCGACCAATCCCGCGGCCATGAAAACGGTGATCAGTCTGCGTTTTGCCGATTTCGGCATAGATAACCTCCAGACAGCAGAACTTTCTCCAGTGTCGCACAGCGCGGAGACCAGCTACTGCCGCGAGAGGCCATCACACCCCGACCCCGGCCGTATCCACGGCGCTGAACTGCAGTGTTAGTCGGCGCAGACGTGTCAAGCGTTACTTCTCGGTGTTTGCGCAGGAAACCTGGAAAACGTCGCGCGTGGCCAACACTCCGACCATCGCGACGACGATCAAAGCCGCCGAGGTGGCGATCATGACGGCCAGCCCGGCGCTGTCGTAGAGCACACCGCCGACCAGGGAGCCGGCCATGATGCCCACCTGGAAGGCGGCCACGTAGCGACCGGACGCGCCGTCGGGGTCCTCGGGTGAGGTGCGCATCGCCGAGGCCTGCAGCATCGGCGGCAGTGCCGTCGACGCCGCACCCCACAACACCACGGCCGCCACCCCGACCAGCACCGTTGCCAGGCCGCCTGCGCGGCTGAACGCCAGCGTCGTCAACGCCACCAGGGCCGCGGACAGCGCGGCCAGGCACGCCACCACCGCGGCTTTGGGCCAGTGATCCAGCGGCCGGGCCATGGCCGCCATCGCGATCAGGCCGGCGACGCCGTAGCCGGCCAGCAGCCAGGCCAAGTGCGCGCCGTGCACATCCACCACGTCCCGGATGATCACCACGATGAACGTGTAGGCGATGAAATGCCCGGTGACGCCGATCAGGGTGAGCCCGGAGAGCGTCATCAACCGGCCGTTGCGGCGATGCACCTGGCGGGCAGGCACGTCGTCGCGGGCCACTGGCATCGGCGGCAGGATCACCCAGGCCGCCAAAGCCACTACCGCTGCGGCGCCTGCCACCACCGCCACGGCCATCCGCCAACCCCACAGCTCGCTCATGGCGGCGGTCAGCGGGTTGCCCGCCACCAGCGCCAGGCCGGTACCGACGTAGACCGCCGCGGTGGCGCGGCCAGCGTGGCTGGGCGGCACCAGCCGCGCTCCGATGGGTGCGATCACCGACCACATCAGCCCGTGGGTCAGCGCGCACAGCACGCGCCCGCCTGCCAGGACCGCGAAATTGGGGGCGACGGCCGAGACCGCTTGCGAGAGGGCCAGGCACACCAAGGTCGCGAGCAGGGTACGACGCCGCGGCCAGGACGCGGTCAGCCGCACCAGGGCGACCGTGGTCACCGCGGCGACCAGCGCGTAGCAGGCCATCAGACTGCCGACGAGTCCTTCACTGACCCGCAGGTCCGCGGCGATCACCGGCAGCGCGCCGACCGGCAGGATCTCGGCGGTGACGTAGATGAAGGCCGCTGCGGCCAGCACCGTGAGCGATGCGGCGACGCGCACCGTCCACGGGCCTGTAGATGTCGACGGCAGCTCGACGGTCATGGTGGGATGCCACGGTAACGGCTTGGCGTTGCAGTTTCGGACAACCGAACCGAAGGGATGCGTAATGGTTGCTGTACCGGATGGGTTTGAAGACCTGCTCGATCGGCCGTTGTTCGGCCATCTGGCCACCACCCGGCCCGACGGCACGGCCCAGGTCAACCCGATGTGGTTCGACTGGGACGGCTCCCTGCTGCGGTTCACACACACCACCAAGCGGCAGAAATACCGCAACGTGACGGCCAATCCCGCGGTCGCGATGTCGATCCACGATCCCGACAATCCATACCGCTACCTGGAGGTGCGCGGCGTGGTCGAGGAGATCGTGCCGGATCCGAAGGCGGAGTTCTTCCTCAAGCTCAACGACCGCTACAGCGGATCACTGACCGAAGTTCCGGCCGACGTCGCCGACCGCGTGGTCCTGGTGGTGCGCCCGACGCTCTACAGCAAGCACTAGGTCTTCCCGGACGCCGAGTTCGACGTAAACGTCGCTCGACGCGCCCGCGGGCAACACTTTCGTCGGGCTCGCGGGCAGCCGCGCAGAATTGACGACATGATTGTCGCTTTCAGCGTGAGCCCGATGGGCGGTGACGAGTCCGGCGGGGTCGGCGCCGCAGTGGCCGAAGCCGTGCGAGTCGTCCGCGAATCAGGCCTGCCCAACGAGACCAACGCGATGTTCACCAACATCGAGGGTGAGTGGGACGAGGTCATGGCCGTGGTCAAGCGGGCCGTCGAGGCAGTGGCGGCGGGGTCGCCGCGCGTCAGCCTGGTGCTCAAGGCCGACATCCGCCCCGGCTACACCGGTCAGCTCACCGCGAAGGTCGAACGTATCGAGCGCGAGCTCGGCGGCTAGGAACGCACCAGCCGCGCGATGGCGGCCGAGGCCTCGGCAAGCTTGGCGTCCGCCTGCTCGCCACCCTCGGCGACAGCCTGGGTGACGCAGTGGCCGAGGTGCTCGTCGAGCAGGCCCAACGCGACCGATTGCAGTGCGCTGTTGACGGCGCTGATCTGGGTGAGGACGTCGATGCAGTACTTGTCCTCTTCGATCATCTTCGCGATGCCGCGGACCTGCCCCTCGATCCGGCGCAGCCGTTTGGCGTAGTTCTCCTTCTGGGGCGAGTAACCATGCACCCCAGAGCCCTCAGCCACATCCATCAGACCAGCATACCGGTACCCCTCCGGGGTATGAATACTGGTTTGGCCGGGAGAAACGGCACGCGGCATACTGCATGCATGCCCTCAGACTCCACCCCTGATTCCGGTCTTCGCGTAAGCGGCTCATCCCCAGACATCAAGCCGCGCAGCCGCGACGTCACCGACGGCCTGGAGAAAACCGCAGCCCGCGGGATGCTCCGCGCGGTGGGCATGGGCGACGACGACTGGGTCAAGCCGCAGATCGGCGTCGGGTCGTCCTGGAACGAGATCACGCCGTGCAACATGTCGCTGCAGCGGTTGGCCCAGCAGGTCAAGGCCGGCGTGCACGAAGCAGGTGGCTACCCGCTGGAATTCGGCACCATCTCCGTCTCCGACGGCATCTCGATGGGCCACGAGGGCATGCACTTCTCGCTGGTGTCCCGCGAAGTCATCGCCGACAGTGTCGAGACGGTGATGCAGGCCGAGCGCCTCGACGGCTCGGTACTGCTGGCCGGCTGCGACAAGTCGATCCCCGGCATGCTGATGGCGGCCGCCCGGCTGAACCTGGCGAGCGTCTTCTTCTACAACGGCTCGATCATGCCCGGCGTGGCGAAGCTGACCGACGGCACCGAGAAGGAAGTCACGATCATCGACGCCTTCGAGGCGGTCGGCGCGTGCGCCCGTGGGTTGATGTCCCGCGAGGACGTCGACATCATCGAGCGCGCCATCTGTCCGGGCGAGGGCGCCTGCGGCGGCATGTACACCGCCAACACCATGGCCTCGGCGGCCGAGGCACTCGGAATGTCGTTGCCGGGCAGCGCATCTCCGGTGGCCGTCGACAAGCGCCGCGAAGAGTTCGCCCGCAAGTCCGGGGAAGCCGTCGTCGAGATGCTGCGCCGCGGCATCACCGCGCGCGACATCCTGACCAAAGAGGCCTTCGAGAACGCCATCGCGGTGGTCATGGCCTTCGGCGGGTCCACCAACGCGGTGCTGCACCTGCTGGCCATCGCCCGTGAGGCCGAGGTCGAGCTGACGCTGGCCGATTTCACGCGCATCGGGGCCAAGGTGCCGCACCTGGCCGACGTCAAGCCGTTCGGCCGGCACGTCATGAAGGACGTCGACGAGATCGGCGGTGTGCCCGTCGTGATGCGCGCGCTCCTGGATGCCGGTCTGCTGCACGGGGACTGCCTGACGGTCACCGGCAAGACCATGGCCGAGAACCTCGCCCACATCGCACCGCCCGACCCGGACGGCAAGGTGCTGCGCGCGATGAACAACCCCATCCATCCCACCGGTGGCATCACGATCCTGCACGGTTCGCTGGCCCCGGAGGGTGCCGTGGTGAAGTCCGCGGGCTTCGACTCCGACGTGTTCGAAGGCACCGCACGGGTTTTCGAGCGCGAGCGCGCCGCACTCGATGCGCTGGAGGACGGCACCATCACGCACGGCGACGTCGTGGTCATCCGCTACGAGGGCCCCAAGGGCGGCCCCGGCATGCGCGAGATGCTGGCCATCACCGGCGCGATCAAGGGCGCAGGCCTGGGCAAGGACGTGCTGCTGATGACCGACGGCCGGTTCTCCGGCGGTACGACGGGTCTGTGCGTCGGGCACATCGCCCCGGAGGCCGTCGACGGCGGGCCCATCGCGTTCGTGCACGACGGTGACCGCATCCGCCTCGACGTCGCCAACGGCACGCTCGACATCCTCGTCGACGAAGCCGAACTGGCCGGCCGCAAGGACGGCTGGCAGCCGCTGCCTCCGACCTACACCACCGGCGTGCTGGCCAAGTACACCAAGCTGGTGCAGTCCGCCGCCGTCGGCGCCGTCTGCAACTAGGCATCCAGTGGTAGCGTGGCATCGGGCGCGCAGGAACGCCCGATGTCCGCTCGAAGAGGCTCAGCCTCCCTGCTGATCGACTTACCTTGTGACCGACCTCTTCTCGGCCCGAATCGCGGACGCGGGCGTATGAGAGGAGGCCGTCATGGCCAGCAGGCTCCCCAGCAATCCGTCCCTGGACAAGCTCCGCGATGAAGCGCGCACGCTGCAGCGCGCGAATCACACCCCACTGCATCAAGCTCAGCTCGCGGTCGCGCGCAACTACGGTTTCACCGGCTGGCCCGCACTGGTGCACTACCTGCGTGAAGCAGCCGCCCTCAGCGTCGACCCGGGCGCTCTCGACGAGAACGCGCTCGACCCGGCCGACCGGTTCTGTTCATGGGCGTCGTTGCGGTACAACGAGTCCGACGCCCCACCCCGCCGGCAATCCGCGGCCGACCTGCTGGCCGCCGACCCGGCAATCGTCGCGCGCAGCATCTGGGCCGCCGCCGCGGCCGCCGACGTGGATGCGCTCGCCGAACATCTGACCACACGGCCCACGCTGGCCACCACCGGCGGTGGACCGTTCGGCTGGGTGCCGTTGATGTACCTCTGCTATTCACGAGTTCCTTTGAGCCACAGCGCAGAACAGGTAACGACGGCCGCGACGCTGCTGCTCGATGCGGGCGCGGACCCCAACACCGGTTACCTGTGGTGTGGTCTGTCGACGCCGTTCACGCTGTTGACCGGGGTGTTCGGCGAGGGCGAGCAAGGACCGCGGCGCCAGCCCCGCCACCCGCACGCCACTGTGTTGGCCACCCTGCTGTTGCAGCGCGGCGCCCATCCGGCCGACCAGCAGACCCTGTACAACCGGATGTTCCGCCCCGACAATTCCCACCTTGATCTGCTGTTCGCGCACGGCCTCGCCGATGCCGAGCCCAGCCCGTGGGAACGTCGGCTCGGTGAGGCCATGGAGACCCGAGAACAGATGTGGCAGCGCCAGATCCACTGGGCGGCCCAGCACGGCTTCGCAGAGAGACTCGACCTGCTGGCCCGCCATGGCATCGATGTATCCGGGGTCGACGTGCGAGTGCCGGGCTTTCCCGACGACCCCAACGCCCGCGACGACGAAGACGCCACGCCACTGCACCAGGCCGCGTGGGATGGCGACCTGGTGCTGATCCAAAGGCTCCTGGACGCGGGTGCCGACCCGTCACTCACCGATGGGCGGTTCGGCTCCACGCCACTGCAATGGGCCGAGCACGCCTACCAGAGCGAGGCGGCAGATCTGCTCCGCGCCCATGGGCCTGCATTCGGCTCAGGTATGCCTGGTGTCTGAATTACGCACGCGCATGCCGAGATACGCCGCGTACAGGCCGAGCAGGAATACCAGCGCGCCACTGAGGACATGCGACCAGATCATGCCCGCGGTCGGCCCGCTCTCGTAGATCCACGGCGAGATGACCAGCCACACACCGATGAACGGCAGTGTCCAGGTCATGCCGTGGCTGCGGTCGAGCGCACATCCGAAGCACAACGCCAGGAACCCGACGGTGCCGCCGACGAGCAGGTCGTTGGCCGACAGCCGCGTGAACCCTTGGTAGCCGATGATCCACGGCGACAAGGCCACATAGAGCCCGGCCATCAGCGTCAGGCCGAAGGTCGCCTGTGCGGCCATCGACTCGGCGACGCGGTCATACCGGGCCCGTAGCGCCAGGATGTCGGGGTGTTGATCGATTGACGAATGGACCGTAGTCATTTCCTACCCCTTCCGTTACGCGGCAAGGGGTTCGGCCTTGCCGCACCCATCCATCACTGCCCAGATTACGCGCGTTGCCAGGGGTCGGAGCGGGCCGGCGCAGGCACGCCCTGACTACCCGCGAAAGCCACCCCGCACGATCGCGGCGAGTTCTTCGCGCGAGCTCGCCCCGACGCGCTGACAGGCGCGATACAGGTGGCCTTCGACGCTGCGCACGGACATCACGAGCCGCTTGGCGATCTCCCGGTTGGACAGCCCCGCCACGACGAATTCGACGATCTCACGCTGCCTTTGGGTCAGCGGTTGCCCTGCCGGGTGCCGCAGTGCCGGTGTGCAGATGCCGCCACAGTCGGTGGCCAATTGGCGTGCCACCGCCGCGGCGTACAACCCGCGCTTGCCTTGTCCGGAACTGCTGAACGCGACGGCTGCCTGCGCCGCGGCGTCGGCGGCGGTCACCCGGTCCCCGATCGCCTGGTACTTGGTCGACGCGTCGAGCAGGCCGGGACCGTCGTTCGCAGCCAGTGCCGCGGCGTGCCGGGCGACCGCGTCCGCCAGCGGAAGTCGCAGCTCGGCAGCCAGTTCGGCGGCCCGGGCGGCGCCCGATGTGTCACCCCATTGGGTCGCGGCCTGCAGGCAGGCGAGTTCATGGGTGGGTTGGCGGCGTTCGCGGGCCTCGGCGGCGGCGGCACGGACGGCGCCGATGGCCTCGGTCAGCGATCCGCTTGCGGCCATGGTCCATCCGGTCGCCAGTGAGAGATTGGTCTGCATGTAGACGTAGTCGTCCGGTACCCATTGCCGGGCCTGCGCCAGCGCCTGGGCCGCCTCCTCGGCCTGCCCGAGTTTGCCGTGCGCCTCGGCCAGGCCGAAGCAGCTCGCCGGGCGAAGACCTGTTGAGCCACCGTGAGTTTCGACGCCTGCCAGCGCCTCGTGCAACAGCCCCACCGCCTCGGGTATCGCACCGCGCACCAGCTCGGCATGGCCCAACAGGAACGCCAGGTTGGCCTGAGCCAGGCCCGGCAGGTCACGCGCCGAATCCGCCAATTGCTTGGCGTTACGGACACATTCGTCGATCCGCCCGGTCAGCCGGCAGGCCCGGGCATACACGCCGCCATACCAGAACCGCATCTGCGACGACTCGAACGATGTGATCGCCCGGTCGATCGCGTCGGTGGCCACCGCGGTGAGGTCGTCCACCTCGCCCAGCGCACCCAGGGCCATCGTCAGAGCCACCGCTGCGATCATGGCGTGATAGTCCGGCAGCAGACCCGATGCGATTGAGGCCCTGGCGTTGTCACGCGCTGCCTCGCAGTGCCCCAGGACGGCGTCGACACCGGCCTGGATCGCCAACCGGGCCGCCCGGTCAGCCTCCGACTCCGGACCGGCCGCCAGTTGTTCGAGGATGCCCGCGGCGTCGCGGGGACGGCCCAGCATGAAGGTCAGGTTGGCCGCCCGCAGCGTCGCCCAATGGTGCGCGTCCGGCCGACCATCCGAACTGATCTGCGCCAGAACGGTTTCCGCCTGCGCTCCCTGACCGAGCAGCAGCAGCGCCATCGCCCGCATCGGCGCGGCCTCGTATGCGCCGCACTCGTCGGCGGCGGCAGCGAAGCGGTCCGCGGAGTGCGGATCCAGCAGCGTCATCGCCGCTCGGGCCGCATCGAGGTACAGCTGCGGGTCGGGTTTGAGATCCGAGCCGAGCATCAGCAGGGCGCGCCGGACCGTGGCGTGCAGATCGGCGTCGGGGTGCGACGAGAGCCGCTCGACGAGCCGTCCGCGCAGCCCGGACAGATGCATCTCACCGGCACTCGCGCGGCGCAGCTCGCCGTAGAGCGGGTGGGCCAGCCGAACCTGCAGCCGCGACCCGTCGCGTTCCACGGTGACGACCCGCAGGTTCTCGGCGGCCTCCAGCTCGTCGCGGCCCACCAGGTCGCACAGCACGTCGACGTCGAGCGGTTCGCATTGCGACAGCAGGTCGACCACCATGGCCGGGCCGGCAGGCAACCGATCGAGGTTGCTGCCCACCATGTCGGTGATGCTCTGCGACACGGCCAGGCCGCCATCCCACATCCACACCCCGGCAACCTGCCGCAGGCGTTCGCCGTCGATCTGGTCTTTCAGTACCTGCTGCAGATACAGCGCGTTACCCCCGGTGAGCTTCCAGAACCGCCGCGCGCTGCGGCTGTCGACCGGGCCGCGGAGCGTCTGCTCGATGAACGCGCGCGTCGCCTCGGCCGATAGCGGCTCCAGATCGAGCCGGGCGAGCAGGCCGTCCTTCCACAACGCGGTAACCGCGTCGGGGGCGGCGCCGCCGGCCCGTGCGGTGACCACCAGCCGCACTCCCCTGGCCTGGGCGAGCTGATGCAGAACGTGCGCGGAGAGCTCGTCGAGCAGGTGCGCGTCGTCGACCCCGATCATGCTGCGCCGCTGGTGTTGTTGCGCGACAAACGAATCGATCAGTCTGCGGACGCTGGGCAGCGGGTCGCACATGTCCTGGCTGATGGCTCCGGTGAACGCGCCCAGCGGCAACGACCTGGCCGATTCAGTGCCGACGAACCAGCTGGTGCGATCACCGGTGGTAGCCGCCTGGCTGAGCACCTGACGAGCCAGTGCGGTCTTGCCGACGCCGGCAGGCCCGACGATCATCACGCCGCAGTGCTTGCTGCCGTGCAACACCCGACGAATGGTGCCGAGCTCGTCGTTGCGTCCCGTCAGCGTCATGCCACCCCTCGAAAACCGGGTTCCCCGAGGTCAGGATAGGGCGCGAAACGCTCACAGGGACCGTTATTGACCCACCATCCGATAACGCTGGGTGTCGGCTGCGATAACGTCCGGCGTCGCCAGCGGCTCGTCGCGGTCGAGATGGACGCCGCCGGCCCGCAGCGTGTCGTCGACCAGCAACCAGATCCAGCGCACAAGATCGGCGATCAGCCCGTCGGCCGACGTCGGTCCCGGCTGGTCGAGCCAGCGACCCGCGGAGGACTCGACGAGCCCGACGATCGCGAACGCCAGCGGCTGCGGGTCAGTGTCGATGCCGAAAGCGTTGAGGTACACAGCGAACAACTGGCACAGCTGGGTACCGATGGTGAGCTTGATGTCGGCGATGGCGTCGGGTGCAGAACCGTCCTCGCCCAGCGAACACCGGGCCAGGTAGCGGTAGAGATTGCGGTGGTCGACGAGGAACCGCACGTGGGCGCCCACGCTGGCCTCGATGATCTGGGCCATCGATCCGTGCGGCGCCCACAGCGGCGCCAGCTCGGCGTTGAGCATCTCGCTGGCCCGCTGCGCCACCGCGCGCTGCAGATCGGCCGCATCGGTGAAATGCCGGTAGAGCTTGGTCCGCGTGACGCCGACGTACGCGGCGATCTGCTCGGTCGAGGTCTGTGGCCCGTGCTCGGCGATCGCCGACAACGCCGCGTCGACGAACTCGGCCCGGCGGCGTTCGCGCTGCCCGGCCCATCTGGCTGTCCGACCGCTGACTTCCTCCACGGAACACACCCTAGCGAATTGAGTGGTACGTGACGTACCATAACTCAACTGGTACACCTTGTACCACCTAGCTTGGAAGGGAACGACGCAGATGAATGCGGTGTCCACAGCACTCGCCCCCGCCGAGGACTACGGCTTCTTCGGCCCTGAATCGGTGACCTGGAAGGTGTGGAGCTACCCCACCTCGATGCTGCTGGGCTTCTCCCGCGCGGTGACCATCGAGCATCTGGACCCGTTCCTGGCCGCCGCCGTCGACGCCACCGGGCAGGTCTACGCCCGCACCCGGCTGCGTTACGACCGGACCATGCAGTACTTCGCGCTGGTGGCCTTCGGCGATGCCAAGTCGGTGCTCGACGCGTCGGAGATCCTGGTGAAGATCCACTCCAAGGCCGTCGGCACCGAGCCGATCACCAAGCGGCGGTTCGACGCCAACGATCCGCACTCGCAGCTGTGGATCCACCTGACCGCCTGGCACTCGATCCTCTACACCTACGAGATGTTCGGCCCGGGAAAGCTGACCGAGGCCGAGGAGCTGCAGTACTGGGAGGAGTGTGCGCGAGCCGCCGAGTTCCAGACCATCAATCCCGACGACGTGCCGCGCACGCGCGAGGGCATCCGCGAATACTTCGAGAGCTTCCGTCCCGATCTGGTCGGCTCCGAGGTGGCCCAGCGGATGATGGATTACCTGGTCGACCTGGGGTACCACATCCTGCCGGAGAAGATGCCGCATCTGCTGCGCAAGGCGTTCAACGTCCCGATGCGCGCCGCCATCATCGCCACCATGCCGCAGTGGATGCGGCTGCTCGGCGGTATCCCGCAGAATCGGCTCGCTGACGTCGCCGCCCGCATGGTGGTACGTCCGTTCCTGAAGCTGATCGCGAGCAATCCGCGCCTGGAGATCAGGGCGCTGAACCTGACGACGCCGCACACCACGCCGATCGTCGGCCCCATGCTGCTGGGCATCCCGGCCAAGAACACGGTCACCTACACCCCGGCAGAAGCCCGCGCCAAGTGGGGTAAGGCGACGCCGTTCGAGCAGTACAGTCAAATCGTGGCCAAGCGGGCGACCGGCGAGGGGCCCACACCCTATTCGCACAACCATCACGATGCACTGCTGGAATTCGACAAGACCGCGAGCTGACCTATGACCGAACACATCGACCGCGCCCTCGAAGAACTTGTGGAGGGCGAAAAGAACTGGGCAGCATTGCCGTTGGCCGCCCGCAGGCGCCTACTCGACGAGATGCGCACGCTGACTGTCGAACACGCCGCCGAGTGGGTGCATGCCGCCATCGGCATCAAGGGCCTCGACGCATCCTCACCCCTGGTGGGCGAGGAGTGGATGTCCGGTCCGTACGCCCTGACCTTCGGCCTGGCGGCCCTCTCGGACAGCCTGGCCAAGCTCGAAGCCGGGCGCAGCCCGCTCGACGGCGCCGAGTTCGGCACCGCCCCAGGTGGGCGGATCACCGTGAAAGCCTTGCCGCTCACCACCTTCGACCAGCTGCTGCTGTCCGGTTTCAGCGCCGACGTGTGGCTGCAGCCCGGCAGCGGGCAGGCCGAGGCGGTGCGGGCTGCGGGGCTGGCCCAGCGGGACCCGAGCCACACCCACGGCGTGGGCGCAGTGCTCGGTGCGGGCAACATCTTCTCGATCGCGCCGCTGGACACCATCTACGAACTGTTCGCCAACAACCGCGTGGTGGCGCTCAAGCTCAACCCCATCACCGATCCACTGCTCCCGGTGCTGTCCAAGGTGCTGGCCCCGTTCATCGCCGTCGGTGCGGTGCGGATCCTGACCGGTGGTGCCGAAGAGGGCACATATCTGGTGCGGCACAAGCTCGTTGACCATGTGCACATGACCGGCAGCGCGCTGACCTACGACGCGATCGTATTCGGTACCGGCACCGAGGGAGCGGCCCGCAAGGCCGCCGACGAGCCGGTCCTGGACAAGGAGATGACGGCCGAGCTGGGCGGGGTATCGCCGACGATCATCCTGCCGGGCCAGTGGACCAAGGCCGACATCGAGTTCCAGGCCAACCATGTCGCGACCCAGCGGCTGCACAACAACGGCTACAACTGCATCGCCGCCCAGGTGGTGGTGATCTCCAAGCACTGGCCGCAACGCGACGAGTTCATCGCGGCGCTGCGCAAGGCCATCAACGACGCCCCGCAGCGGCCCGCCTACTACCCGGGGTCCGACGCGCGGGTCGCCGGCGCCGACGCGTCCTACCCGGACGCTCAGCACCTCGGCGTCAACGGAGCCCGCGTGCTCGTCGTCGATCCGCAGGATCGTCAGGCACTGCTGCGCACCGAGTACTTCAGCCCGGTTCTCGGTGTCATCGAACTCGATTCTGCCGGTGAACAATTCGCCGAGGAAGCGGTCCGGGTCGCCAACGACGAGTTTGTCGGCACGCTCGGGGTGAACATCATCGCGCACCCCGACACCATCGCCGGGCTCGGCGAGAAGTTCGAGGAGCTGATCGCCCAGCTGCGCTACGGAACCATCGCCGTCAACGCGTGGACCGGCGTCGGTTACCTGACTCCCACCGCGACGTGGGGCGCGTTCCCCGGGCACCTGCGCAACGACATCCAGAGCGGAGTCGGCGTGGTGCACAACGCTTTCCTGATCGACCGGCCCGAGCGCACGGTCGTGCGGGGACCGTTCCGGCCGGCGCCGCGCTCGGTACTGCAGCGGGAGTGGTCACTGTCGCCCAAGCCGCCGTGGTTCGTCAACAACCGCACCGCGGCCACCACGGGCCGGCTGCTGGTCGACTTCGCCGGCTCACCCGGATGGGGCAAGCTGCCTGCGATCTTTGCCTCCGCGCTGCGTGGCTAGATCGTCACCAGCTCCTCGCGCGTGCGCATCCTCATTTGCTCCTCGCGTGCGCAGTAACCGCTGACAGCAGTCGAGCAGCACCTCGTGCAGGTCGGCGTCGTCGACGTCGCTGAGCTTGGGATCGGTTGCGCTGCCGTACATTCCGGATGCCAGCATGGAGATGACGATCCTGGTGGTGACATCAGGATCGGTGCCGAGCAGCAGCACGGTGAGCCGCTCGATGATGTCGCTGAGGTCGGCCCGGCTGTTGACCAGCGTGTCGATGGCCGGGTCACCGTGGAACACCGCTGTCATCCGGCGGTGGCGCACCGTGAAATCGACCATCCCGGTGACCGCGACCTCTTGCCGGGCCTCCGGTGTGGACATGCCTTCGGCGATCCTGACCAGCCGGGCCATGTCGTCGAAGGCGGGCTGGATGACGGCCAGGACGATCTCGTCCTTGGAGTGGAACTGGTAGTAGACGGCGGCCTTGCTGACGCCGAGTCGATCGGCGATCATCTGCAGGGATGTGCCGTTGACCCCGTGCTCTGCAAATAGAGCGAGCGCCGCTTCCAGCACTCGTTCACGCGCGAACCCGCGCGGCGCCACTGCCTTCGCCACACTCGTCCCTTCGTCGCCAGGAGCGTACCCAAGGGCGGCTCAGCTCACACCCTGGATTACCCAATCGACTTGATTGAAGTTAGCCGACTGTATAGGTTTCACTTGTCGTACGGCAAGGACAGCTGCCTCGACGCGCA
>NZ_LZTB01000101.1 GCF_001665685.1 Mycobacterium sp. 852013-50091_SCH5140682 | reverse complement strand
CGCGCGTAACGCGTCGAGTGTGGCGGCGACCTCCGACTCCATACCCGAACACTAGTTCGACCCACCGACAAGAAACCGTGCTCTGTGGCCATAGTGACCAATGCGACCACATTTACCAAAGTTGTTGTCCGCCAATAGATGGCGACCGGCCGTAGGCCGAAGGGTGCCGTCGCCACGGGCGGACAGACCCGATCCCTGGGTGGCGCAGAGCGCACCCGACGCCTGAGCGGATAGGCCGCCGCACCGGCGGTCCGTACTCTGGCGACCGTGGTTGATCTGCATCCCGACGTCGCGGCCTTGGCTCCGCTGCTGGGCACCTGGTCCGGGCCAGGTGCCGGCGAGTACCCCACCATCGAGTCGTTCGACTACGCCGAGGAAATCACCTTCGGCCACGTCGGTAAGCCGTTCCTGACCTACGGCCAACGCACGAAATCGCGTGCCGACGGTCGTCCGCTGCACGCCGAAACCGGCTATCTCCGACTGCCCGCACCGGGTCGGGTGGAATGGATCCTCGCCCATCCCACAGGCATCACCGAGATCCAGGAAGGTTCGCTGGCAGTCATCGGCGACACCATCGAGATGGAGTTGACCGCGACCAACATCGGGCTCAGTACGACCGCCAAAAGCGTTACGGCACTGTCGCGTTCGATCAAGGTATCCGGCGACGAGCTCGCCTACACCCTGCGTATGGGTGCGGTGGGCCAACCGCTGCAGCATCATCTGGCGGCGACGTTGAAGAGGGCCCAAAAGTGAGCGGACAGCGAGTAGCGAAGGCGGATCGCGCGTGAGTGCCGACGGCAGAATCGCAGTACCCACGGACCTCGACGCGGTCACCGACGTCGCGGACGAGGATCACTCGGAGATCGACCCGCAGGCTGTCGAGCGGATCTGGCAGTCGGTGCAGCACTGGTATCGCGCCGGCATGCACCCGGCGATTCAGGTGTGCCTGCGGCGCAACGGCAAAGTGATCCTCAATCGCGCGATCGGCCACGGCTGGGGCAACGGCCCCGACGACCTGCCCGATGCCGAGAAGATCCCCGTCCGCACCGACACGCCGTTCTGCGTGTATTCGGCGGCCAAAGCCATCAGCACGACAGTCGTGCACATGCTCGTCGAACGCGGATGCTTCTCGCTCGATGACCGGGTCTGCGACTATCTGCCGACCTACACCAGCCACGGCAAGGACCGGACCACCATCCGGCACGTCATCACCCACAGTGCGGGGGTGCCGATCCACACCGGTCCGCGTCCGGACGTCACGAGGGTCAACGACAGCGAGTACACCCGTGAGCAACTGGGGAACCTCAAGCCCGTGTACCGGCCCGGGCTGGTGCACATCTATCACGGACTGACGTGGGGCCCGCTGGTCCGCGAAATCGTCCAGGCCGCCACCGGCCGCAACATCCGAGACATTCTCGCCGAGGACATCCTCGATCCCCTCGGGTTCCGCTGGACCAATTACGGTGTTGCGCCCGAGGAGGTTTCACTGGTGGCGCCGAGCCATCCCACCGGCAAGCCGCTCCCGCCTCCGATCGCCGCGGCTTTCCGGGCCGCCGTCGGCGGCACCCTGGACCGGATCATCCCGTTGAGCAACACGCCCCTGTTCCTCACCAGCGTCGTGCCGTCCTCCAGCACTGTCTCCAACGCCGACGAGCTGTCCCGCTTCGCCGAAATCTTGCGTCGCGGAGGCGAACTGGACGGGGTACGGATCATGCGGCCGGAAACGCTGCGTGCCGCAATCAAACCGGCCCGGCGGATGCGACCGGACGTGGCGACCGGCCTCAAGCCGATGCGCTGGGGCACCGGTTACATGCTCGGCGGCAAACGGTTCGGGCCGTTCGGGAAGAACACCGAGTCGGCGTTCGGGCACACCGGCCTTGTCGATATCGCGGTGTGGGCGGACCCGGCGCGTTCGCTGTCCGCGGCAATCGTCAGCAGCGGCAAGCCCGGCGGCCATCGCGAGGCCAACCGCTATCCGGCCGTGCTCGACCGCATCGCCTCCGAGATCAGCTGAGTCAGCGCAGCCGCTGGCCGTACACCTTCTCCACGGACAGCGCCATCAGGATGCGCTGATCCGACACCATTGCCTCACGGTATTCATCCCAGTCGGGGTGTTCACCCGCCGCCGCGCGGTAGTAGTCGACCAGCGCCTCGACCTCGGGGCCGTGCGGATCCGAACCAGGGCCGGTCAGGGTCACCGAGCCTTCGGCGGTTGCCCAGGCCCACCGGTCGTCGCGGGTGACCTCGATGACCGCGCGGGGATCGCGGCGCAGGTTGGCGGTCTTGGCCAGCCCCGCCCTGATCGACACATAGACCACGTCCGCGTCACGGTCGTAATACGGCGTCACCGGAGACAGCTGCGGCATTCCGTTGGCTTTAATGGTGGCGAGTACACCCAGCCGGGCCTCGGCCAACAGGTCACGCGGATCGAACGCAGTATCGGTCACAACGAGGGGCAACCCGTGATCAGTTGCACATATTCCAAGGGAGACGACACATGTCCGACGAACCGCTGCGCGACGACCTTGCCGAGCTGCTGCGCCGCCGGGCTCTGACCCAGGACGCCGCGCGACCTGACGCGGTGACCCGTCGTCACGACGGCGGTGCGCGCACGGCGCGGGAGAACATCGACGACCTCGTCGACCCCGGGTCGTTCGTCGAGTACGGCCGCTTCGCCATCGCCGCGCAACGTCAGCGTCGCGATCTCGACGACCTCATCGCCCGTACCCCGGCTGACGGGTTGGTCGCCGGTACCGCCCGCATCGACGGCGCCGCATGCGCGGTGCTGTCCTACGACTACACCGTGCTCGCCGGAACCCAGGGCGCACTCGGACACCGCAAGAAGGACAGGCTCTTCGAGCTCATCGAACGGATGCAGCTGCCGACGGTGTTCTTCGCCGAGGGGGGCGGCGGCCGGCCGGGCGACACCGACTATCCGACAGTGTCATCCCTGGAGGTCAAGGCATTCGCGTTGTGGGCCGCGCTGTCCGGTGTGGTGCCCCGGATCGCGGTGGTCAACGGCCGGTGCTTCGCAGGCAACGCGGTGATCGCCGGGGCCGCCGATCTGATCGTCGCCACCGAGAACAGCTCGATCGGGATGGGTGGCCCTGCGATGATCGCCGGTGGCGGCCTCGGCGATGTCGCGCCCGACGAGGTGGGGCCGATCTCGGTGCAGGCGCCCAATGGCGTCGTCGACGTCGTGGTGCCCGACGAGGCGCAGGCCGTCGCCGTCACCCGCACACTCCTGGGGTACTTCGCCGGCCCGGCCGCATCGGGTGCCGCAGCGGACCAAAATGCCTTGCGCACAATGGTTCCCGAGCGCGCCAGGCGGGCCTATCCGATCGGCCCGATCATCGAGACACTGGCCGATGGTGGCTCCGTGACCTTCCTGCGGGAGAAGTTCGCACCGGAGATGGTGACGGCACTTGCCCGCATCGACGGCAGACCGGTGGGCATCATCGCGAACAACACCATGGTGAAGGCGGGTGCCATCACCGCGGCGGCTTCGGACAAAGCGGCGCGATTCCTCCAGTTGTGCAACGCATTCGGCGTGCCGGTGGTGTCGCTCGTGGACTGTCCGGGATACATGGTCGGCCCGGCTGCCGAAGCGGAAGCCCTGGTGCGGCGCGGGTCACGACTGTTGGTGGCCGGGGCAGCACTCACGGTGCCGATGGTGGCCGTGATCCTGCGGCGGGGTTACGGTCTTGGCGCACAAGCGATGTGCGGCGGGAGCCTGCATGAGCCACTGCTGACCGTGGCCTGGCCGGGCGCGCATCTGGGCCCCATGGGGCTGGAGGGCGCGGTCCGCCTCGGCCTGCACAAGGAGTTGGAAGCCATCGCCGACGACGACGAGCGGGAGCGGGCGGTGCAAGCGGCGACCGCGGCTGCCGAACGAAACGCGCGGGCGCTCAACTCGGCGTCGATGTTCGAGATCGACGACGTCATCGACCCGGCAGAAACCCGCACGCTGATCGCTGCGACATTGGCGGCGGCCGCCCAGCGCCCCCGGCCCGCGGCCACCAGAAGGTTCGTCGATACCTGGTAGGGCGTTGACTACACGCTGTAGTAGACGTAGCGTCCGAAGAGTGAAGCAATGGAGCTTTGCACAGTGGGGACTTTTGGTGATCGCCCTGTTCCACGTGGCCCAGGCGGTCGTCGGATTCATCGCCGAGCCCAGTTTCGCCACCGGCCCCGGTGCCCCCACCGTGCAGATCATGGGGATGGATTACAACGGCTGGCACGCCGTCGCGGGTCTCGCCCTGTTCGGTCCCGGTCTGGTGTTCTGCCTACGGAAGTCATGGGCGGTGCTGTACCTGCTGCTGGCGGCGGTCGCCGGTGCCCTGCCGGGTATCTGGGCGTTCTTCTCCAACCAGGTCGCCTTCGTGTTCAGCTTCCCGAACAACACCACCGACGCCGTCGTGCACATGATCACCGCGGCCGTCATGCTCGCCGTTGCGGCAGTACAGATCCGGCTCGACGGAGGCCTGCGCAACTCACTGGCAGACCTGCGCCAGAAACCGTGACCCCATGCTCAATGTCCGTGCGGGTCAGCGTTATTGAGCGTGGCAACCACCTGGTCGTAGTCGCCGCGGGCCTCGCCGTACCGCAGGAACTTCACCCGCTCGACCTGAATCTCCTTGGCATCAGGCTGGGTTTCCAGTAGGCCGACGACCTCGCTGACGAATTCGTCGAGCGGCATCGCGAAGCTGCTTTCCCGCTGGCCCGGCAGCAGGTCGGTAGCCACCGAGGGCGGCACGAGTTCGACGAGTTTGACGCTGGTGTCGGCCAACTGCAGGCGCACCGACTCGGTGAGGATGTGCACGGCGGCCTTGGAGGCGTTGTAGCTCGGCGTGGCGCGCAGCGGAGCGAACGCGAGGCCCGAGGACACCGTGACGATCGTCGCGTCCTGCTGTGCTTGCAGATGTTCGATGAACGCGGCGATAAGTCGAATGGGCCCAAGCACATTCGTGGTGATCACGTGTTCGGCTGAGGCCAGGAACGATTCGGGATCGTGCCAGTCCTCGACGGCCATGACGCCGGCCATGGCGATCACGACGTTGAGTTCGGGGTGCTTGCCCAGCACGGTGTCGGCAGCGGCCCGGATGCTCTCCGGGTCGGTCGTGTCGATCTGCACGGTATCGAGTTCGGGGTGCTCGGTGGCGATCTCGTCGAGCAGCTCGGTGCGCCTGCCGCCGACGATGACGGTGTTGCCCTTGGCCTGCAAGGCCAATGCCAGCGCCAGGCCGATGCCGCTCGTCGAGCCGGGGATGAAGATGGTGTTGCCGGAGATCTGCATGTGGCTGCCTTCCTGTCTGACAGCCAGCGTTCCAGGACACCAGCAATAAGTCATATGCATCTTTACGATGGAGAATATGCACACCACGCATATCGAGCGCGCGGATCTCAACCTCATACCTCCGCTGGTGGCGCTGCTGGAGGAACGGCAGGTGTCACGAGCGGCCACACGTGTCGGCTTGAGCCAGCCCGCCATGAGCCGTGCCCTGCACCGGCTGCGGCGGCTGCTCGACGATCCGCTGCTGATCCGCGACGCCGCGGGCTACCGGCTGACCTCACGCGCCGAGGCCATCCAGGCCCAACTCGATGTGGTGCTCCCTGCGCTCGAAGCCCTTTTCGCCCCCGATCAATTCGATCCCGCAAGCTCGTCGCGACCGGTGAATGTTGCCGGCACCGACTATGCCGTGCAGGCGTTCGGCTCTGCGATCTGCCGGGAGGTGATGCGCCAGGCACCGCTAGCCCCGGTGCGTTTCCACAGCTGGCGCCGCGAAGGGGTGACAGATCAGATCCGCAACTCGACGATCGATCTGGGCCTCTACGGCGGCCAGACGACCGACGAGCTGCGCGCCGAGCAGCTGTTCGTCGAGCGCTTCGTGTGCGTGGTTGCTGCCGACCACCCGCTGGCCGATGCAGGCGGAATCACACTGCGCGACTATCGGGATGCCCAACACGTCATCGTGGATGTGCACGACGGTGGACAACCCGACGTCGACCTTCCCCTCGCGAAACTGGGCGTGATCCGCAATGCCGCGGTCACGGTTGCCTACCACGCCGCGGCCTTGCAGTTCTTGCCCGGCACCGATCTGGTGGCCACGCTGCCGCGACAGCTCACCGGCGCGTTCGCAACGCCGGATGCGCTCGTGGTGCTGGATGCGCCGGCCGAGATCGCGACGATGCCGTACCGCATGGTCTGGCATCCGGCCTTCGATGACGACCGGCGCCACCAGTGGCTGCGCGCGTTGGTGCGATCGGCGGTCCGCCAGACCGTGGGGTGATGGCGGAGGCGTGAGTTTGCTGGCATACCGTCTAAATAGTCGGCACGACGTCAAGGGAGACGCGAATGGCGAACCGGTTACAGGCTGTGCGGGAAAGAGCGATAGCCGGCTGGGCAGCGGCACGCACGCGCAAAACCAGCCCGTCACCGCTCGAGCCACCGTGGACGCCGAAACCTGCGAGCTACGGCGTCGGCGTGCACCACAACGTCCCGGTCACCGTGCGCGACGGCACCGTGCTCCGGGTCGACATTCACTACCCGACCATCCCCGAGACCGGCGAACCTGCTCCTGGCCCGTTCCCGGTTCTGCTGTCCATCACGCCCTACGGCAAGAAGGCGCCGCCACCGGCCGCGCAGATCGGCGGCGGCGCCACCCCGTATCTGATCCGGCGCGGCTACATCGAGGTGATGGCCGACGTCCGCGGCACCGGGGTGTCGGGCGGGTCGTTCGAGATGCTGGGTGCCGAGCAGGTCACCGATGGCGTGGACCTGGTCAACTGGGCCGCGCAGCTGCCGAATTCCAACGGTCGCGTCGGCATGTTCGGCATCTCCTATCTCGCGATCAACCAGTTGCTGACCGCGGCTGCGGTCGGCCCGGGTTCGCCGCTCAAGGCGATCTTCCCGGTGATGGCCGCCAACGACTTCTATCGCGACGTGGTCACCATGGGCGGGGTGCCGCACATGCGCACCGTGCGGGCCTACGGCGCGGTGTATTCGCTGCTCAATGTGGTCAATCCGACGTTGGAGTTCGCCAACCGCGGGCCGCACGAGCGGCCGCGGGCCGGCGGGCTGGCCGGGGTGCGCCAACGCGGACGCGACCAGCGGCAGTACTTCAAGACGATGACCGCCGACGCGGCCTCCGGCGGGGACACCGCGTTCGACGGCCCGTTCTGGGACAGCATGCGAGCCAGTGACGTACTGCCGAAGATCGTCGAGAACGACGTGGCCGTGTTCCTGGTCGGCGGATGGCACGACGCGTTCCAGCGCGGGGCCCCGCTCAATTACGCCGCCCTGCAGAACACCGTTGCGGGCCGGCCCGCCGACGCGCCCATGCAGCCGGGGCAGCCGACCTCAGAGCGCATCCAGCTCATGATGGGCCCCTGGTACCACGTGTCCGACCTGGACGGCCTGCATCTGCACGCCCTTCAGTTGCGCTGGTTCGACCGGTGGCTCAAAGACTCCGAGGACGCGGCGGTCACCGGCGCGCCGCTGAGATTTCAGGCGATCGGCAGCCCGCAGTGGTACCACAGCAGCGAATACCCGTTCCCCGAGGCCACACCCACTGCGTTCTTCCTCTCCGAGGGCGGCGCCCTGCAGACCGACGCCGATCCGGACGTGACCGAGGCGACGCTCCGCTACACCACCCGCGGGCCGATCTCGGGGCGCAGCCTGGAGCAGTGGAGCCTCGGGATGGGCAGCTTCATGGTGTCCCAGACCGGCAGGCGTATCCGCTACGACCTGGACAACAGCAAACCTCACCGGGAAGCACTGACCTACACCACGACCGCGTTCGAGACGCCGCAGCTGGTGGCGGGCCCGGTGGCGCTGACGGTGTATGCGCGGGCCAGCACGACGGAGACGCTGTGGGTGGGGTACCTGGACGACGTGTCCCCCGACGGCGTGAGCCGTCCACTGACCGAGGGCGCTCTGCTGGGTTCGCACCGCACGCTCGATCCCGACAAGACGTGGTACCTGCCCGACGGCAGAGTGCTGCGCCCCCACCACGTCAGCACCCGGGCCGCCGTCGTTCCGGTGGAGCCGGGCCAGTTGACGCGCTACGACCTCGAGGTGTTCCCCACCGCTGCGTTGATCGAACCCGGTCATCGGTTGCGGCTGACCCTGACCACCTACGACTTTCCCCACCTGGTGCCGACCAGGCCGGCCCGCCGCGCCCTGACCGGCGGGGTCTACCAGGTGCGACAGGGCGGGGAATCGCCGTCGCAGATCGTGATCCCGCTGGCCGATCCGGCGGTGTTCGGCTAACGCTCCGAGCCGGGCCGCGTCGCGCGGTAGAAGGTCAGGGCGCCCATCACGCGATGGGGCTGGGTCCTGACGACGGTGCAGTCGAAGCCCGCTGCAGTGAGCAGCCGCGGGATTGCGTCACCGAGATTGCCGGCGACGTGGTGATCATGCTGGATCCATCGCGCAGCCAGCCCGTGGGCGCCACCGGCGTCGCCGCCGATATCGACGATGTCGAGTCGACCGCCGGGCCGCAGCACCCGGAACAGCTCTGCCACCGCCGCGGACTTGGTGTCCTCATCGAGGTGATGCAGCATCATCGACGACAAAGCCCGGTCGAACTCACCCACCTCGAACGGCAGATCCTGCGCATAGGCATGCTCGAACCGAATACCGGTCATCCCCTTGGCCTTTCGCTGTGCGCGGGCCAAAGCCCGCGGATCAGGATCGGTTCCGACGATGTCCACCGCCGGGTAGGCCCGTTTGACGCGGGTGGTGAGGTTTCCAGTACCGCAACCGATCTCGACCACTCGCTGCCCGGCCCCGAGGTCGGCCTGGTCGACCAGGGCGTCGTACACGCGCCCCATACCCAGCAGCCGGGTCAGCAGGTCGTAGCCGGGCAGCAGCAGGTCATGGCCGGCCGCGGGCAGGTAGTCGTGCCGATTGGTCAGAAGATGCTGACTCAGATGATGCGGACGATGCTCGGTCATGTCCTCCATGGTGGACCCTGATGCGACAGGCGATGTTGGGAGATTCTTCGCAATACCTGGACTATCTTTGGTCACATGCCCGAGGTTGCGCGCCTCGCCCACCGCCGCGACGGCGTGCCGGTGTTCGAATACCACGCCATGCCGGACCAGCCGCCGGTTGCCGTGCTGCGCGGCGTGCGGTCCGAGGTGACGGCACACGGCCCGCACATCCATGACTTCCCCGTCCTCTGGTACGAGCCGGCCGCCGGGGTGGTGTCCGTCGTCGCGACCGGCGCGGTGATCGACCCGTCGAGCGTGAGCTCTTCGGACGAGGGGGCCGGTGTGTTCTTCGATCCCGACGCGCTCGGCAGCGACGGCCGCTCGCCGTGGCCGTCCTGGCTATCCCATCCACTGCTGTTCCCGTTCCTCCACGGCCGGTCCGGCGGCCTGCTCCAGCTGACTGTTCCACCGGACCGGAAATCCATGTGGGACAGCATGATCCGATCGATCGAGGACGAGCTCGACGGCCGGCGGGACGGCTACCGGCAGGCGGCTCTGGCGTATCTGACGCTGATGCTGATCGACCTGGCGCGGCTGGCCGGCGACGTGGTGGGCGATCTGCGCCGCAACGGCGAACCCTTGCTCGCCGAGGTGTTCGACGTTATCGACCGCCGCATCGGTGAGCCCCTGTCGCTGCGCGACGTCGCCGACGCGGTCGGCTTGACCCCGGGCCACCTCACCACACTGGTGCGTCGCCGCACCGGACGCACGGTCGGCGAATGGATCATCGAGCGCCGTATGGCACGGGCGCGGAAATTGCTCACCGATACCGACCTGCCGGTAGCCGAGATCGCCGCCCGGGTCGGGCTGACCGACCCCGGGTACTTCAGCCGCCAGTTCCGGGCCACCCACGGCGCCGCGCCACGGGAGTGGCGCCGTTCTCATTGACGTAGCGCTGCCGAGTGGCCAGTCGACGACGCGTCAGTCCCGCACGCCGCGATAGATGCCGCGTCGCACGATCCACGGCTGCACGATGTGCCGCACCGACCACGCCGGGAACCGGAAGGCGTGGCCGGTCGGGGCGAACACCTCCAGCCCATCGGGCTGCGCGCCGAGCACCGAACCCCACCGGGCCTGCGGCGGCCGGTACTCCCGCAAGGGACGAGCGGCGAACTCGGCGAGGATGTTTCGGGCCAACAAGCCGTCGGCGCGGTTGCGTGCCGACGATCGCAGCGGGTCGGTGGCGGCGACGTCGCCGATCGCGAACACCTCACGATGCCCGGGCACCCGCAGGTCCGGGGTGACGCGGACGAAGCCGTGTGCGTCGAGCAACTCGGCGGGTAGCCAACCGGTGTTCGGCCGCACCGCACCGATCGCCCAGAGCACCGCGTCGGCGTGCACCGCTGGCTGACCGCTGGCGAAAGCGACCGGGCCGCTGGTGATCTCGTCGCAGATCGGCGGCACGACGGCGCGGTGCCCCGGGTGCAGCCTCACTCCGGCATCGGCGAGACGGCGCTGCACCCGCGTCCACGTTCGCCGGTGGTGTCCCGGCAGTGCGCGCTCGCCGGGGAAGTACAGCGCGACGTGCTTGTCGGGCCAGGCCCGGGCGACATTGGCTGCGGCGCTCACCGCGGCGGCGCCGCCACCGACCACGACGACCGAGTCGGAGGCGGCCAGCCGCTCGTGGGCGGCCTGCAGCTCGGCGCCGACCTCACCGGTCGATTGCAGTGTCGGTCGACGCCAGAAACCGTTGCTGACACCGGTCGCGATGACCAGCGCGTCGTATGGTTCGGTGCTCGGCACGCCGTCCGCCCGCGCCACCTGAACGGTTCGGCCGGCGAGGTCCATCCCGGTGAGGGTGCCGTGCACGGTGCGAACCCGGTCGAGGCCGCGAAACCGGTCGAAGCCGATCCAGTAGTCACGAGCCCAGTCGTCCGGCCGAGCCAACCGCACTCCGAGTTCCTGCCCACTGACCAACCCCGGTTTGACCGATATCCCGACCACGTCGGCCTGACGCGCGAGCCGGATCGCCGTGAGAACACCCGTGTCGCCCAGCCCGGCGATGACGACCCGTCTGCGGCCCATGGCAGTCACGCTATCCGTAGGGTTGGGACCATGAGTATCCGCACAGGCGCCGTGTTCCGACCCGATTTCCCGCCCGCGAGCCTGCGCACGGTCGCCGCCGCGGCCGATGCGGCCGGTGCCGACGAATTATGGCTCTGGGAGGACTGCTTCCAGCAGGGCGGCGTCGCTCAGGCTGCCGTCGCACTGTCCGCGTCGGAACGCCTCGTCGTCGGCGTGGGGTTGATCCCGGCCCCGCTGCGCAACGTGGTGAGCACGGCGATGGAGTTCGCCACCCTCGAAGCAATGTTCCCCGGGCGCATCAGGATCGGCGTCGGGCACGGCGTGCAGGACTGGATGCGACAGGCCGGCGCTGCGGTCGCCTCACCGATGACCCTGCTGCGCGAATACGTGCTGGCGTTGCGTGCCCTGTTCGCAGGCGAAACCGTCACTGTGGCCGGGCGTTACGTCCAGCTGTCCGAAGTTGCACTTGATTACGCACCGCCACAACAACTTCCGGTGCTGATCGGCGGAACGGGAGTGAAGACCTTGCGGCTGGCCGGCGAGATCGCCGACGGCGTGATCCTGGACAGCAGCCACACCCGCACGTCGGTGGGCGCCGCGCTCGCGCATGTGGCCGCCGGTCGCGCGGGCCGCACCGACCCGTTCGACACCGTGGGATTCATCGCGTGTGCGCCGGGTGAAGATGCCGCTGACCAACTGGCCCGCAAGGCTGCCACATCCGGGCTGGCACCCGAAGACGGTTACGGAGTCGGCGGCGCGGCAACGGATATCGCCGCGGGCCTCAAGCCGTACCTGGACGCCGGGCTGAGCACGCCGGTACTGCAGCCGCTCGGCGCCGTCGACACCATGACGGAGTTCGTCGCGGTGTGCGGTGAAGTCACCTCGCGGATCGATTCGGCGGTGGACCAAGGGATTTGAGCGCAGTGTCGGTCACTCGTCGCCGTGCTTGATGTGCGGCACCGGGGTGCCCTCCTCGGCGAGCGTCTCTTCCTCGATCCTCATCGTCATCGGTTGCCGGAAGCCACGGGTCAGGTACACGAGCAGGATGAGGCCGATGGTGAACCAGATGGCACCGTATTCGAGCGCCTGGATGTGCAGCTTCGACCACAGCACCAAGGTCATGCACATGCCGACGAACGGCAGCACGATGTTGATGAAGATCTCCTTCGGCGTTCGTCGCTGCTTGAGCCGGAACGCGAAGTAGACGATCACCGTCAGGTTCACGAAGGTGAAGGCGATGAGGGCACCGAAATTGATCATCGCCGAGGCGAATTCGAGGGTGAACTTGATGGCCAGCAACGACACGACGCCGACGATGATGACGGCATGGGCCGGGGTCAGGAAGGTCGGGTGGATGTATGCCAGGTACTTCGAGATCCGGCCCTTTCCGTTGCGGGCCATGACGTAGATCATGCGCGACACGCTCGCGTGCGACGACAGGCTCGATGCGACCATGGCGGCCAGCGCGGCCGAGGTGAACAGGATCTTGAAGAACTGGCCACCCACCTTCAGCGCCATCTCGGGCAGCGTGTCGTCGGTGACCTCGAAGCCGTCCAGGTTGGGGAAGACCGCCTGACTGAACCAGGCCGCCACGAAGAAGATCGCGCCGCCGATCAACAGGGCCAAGACGATCGCCTTCGGCACGGTGTTCGGGGTCTTCGCTTCCTCGCTGTACATCGTGATCGCGTCGAACCCGATGAACGAGAAGCACACCACGGTGGCGCCGGTGATGACAGCCGACATGTCGACACCCGCGTGGTACAGCGGATCGAGGGTCAGCGCCGTGCCCGCGCCCATGCCGTGCCGTAGCGACAACCACGCCAACACGATGAACACACCGATCAGCACGGTTTGGAACACCACGAGGATGCCGTTGACGCGCGAAGTTCCCTTGATGCTCCACAGGTTGAATGCCGTGATCACGCCGACGTAGACCACGACGAACACCCACGACGGCGCGTCCGGGAAGAACGATTCGAAGTAGATGCGGCCGATGACCGCGTTGACCATGGGCAGCAGCAGGTAGTCGAGCAGCGACGACCAGCCGACCAGGAATCCGGCGTTCGGGTGGATGACTTCGGAGGTGTAGGTGAACGCCGAACCCGCCGACGGGTAAACCCGGGTCATCCGGCCGTAGCTGATGGCCGTGAACACCATGGCCACCAGCGCCACCAGGTAGGCGAGCGGGACCACCGAGTTCGTCGCCTCCGAGACGAGGCCGAACGTATCGAATACCGTCATCGGGGTCATGTAGCCGAGGCCGAGACCGACGATCGCCCACATGCCGAGCGATCGGGACAGATGTGGCGATCCGACTCCTGTAGTCAGCTGTTCGCCTTGCGCCACAGTGATCACCTTCCACCCAGCCGATGTGTTTTTCTGCTCGCCCAACGCACCTTAGACACATCGGCGAAGCTCCGCGGTGTGTCTGTCGTGGCACACCAGGTGACCGAGTATTGCACTGTCAGGCTCGCCGAATCGCCTTATCAGTCAACTCCCCCGCGTAACGCGCACGCGCTTTTGGCAACTTCACAGCAACCGTCCAGGTTCGGGGCGAGGGCGTCGTCCGCAGTCGCAGCGGCCGCCCGGAATCTGT
Organism: Mycobacterium sp. 852013-50091_SCH5140682; assembly: GCF_001665685.1. Classification (GTDB taxonomy): domain Bacteria; phylum Actinomycetota; class Actinomycetes; order Mycobacteriales; family Mycobacteriaceae; genus Mycobacterium. The sequence continues at coordinate 75,900 of NZ_LZTB01000101.1, read as the reverse complement.
GCTGCGAAAAGGGCGTTGATATCGGAATCCCGGCAAGAGAGGGACCCCCGATGACCACAATTTACGCACTGCTGCACCGGAAAGCCCCTGTTGGTGCTTCCCGCTCCCGGCGTCGTTACCCGTCGCGCTTCAGCTACCTGGAGCGCGCGGAGATGCAACGCGAGATGCTGCGGCTGTAGGGCCATCGCAGCTCACCGGTGTGCATCGACATCGAAACGCCTTGATAACAGCCGGGTTACGCCGGGCGCGGCCGCACGGGGATCACAGGCTGCGTTGTTAGCTTGCCGATGTGACGGGGAGGTTTTTGGGCCGAATGGTATGGCGGCTGGCGGCCACCGCAAGCGCGACGTTGTTGGTGTCGGCACTGCTGAGTGTGGCCGGAGCGCAGCCTGCGTCGGCCTACTCACGCAAGGGCTTGCCGGTCGAACAACTCGAGGTCCCGTCGCCGTCGATGGGGCGCAACATCAAGGTTTCGTTCCAGCCCGGCGGCGGTCCGGCCAGTGCCGGCGGCACGCCCGCGCTATATCTGTTGGACGGCCTGCGCGCCCAGGACGACGAGAGCGGCTGGGACATCAACACCGCGGCGTTCGAGTGGTACTACCAGTCGGGGCTGGCCGTGGTCATGCCGGTCGGCGGACAATCCAGTTTCTACACCGACTGGTACCGACCGGCGGCGGGCAACTCGGGCACCACCACCTACAAGTGGGAAACGTTCCTCACCCAGGAGCTCCCGGCCTGGCTGGCCGCCAACCGCGGCATCCGGCCGACCGCCAACGCCGTCGTCGGGCTGTCGATGTCCGGCGGTGCGGCACTGACGCTGGCCATCTGGCACCCGGCACAGTTCATCTTCGCCGGCGCACTGTCCGGCTTCCTGAACCCGTCGCAGGGGTTGTGGCCCACCATGATCGGATTCGCGATGAAGGATGCCGGCGGCTACAACTCCACCGACATGTGGGGTACGGCCAACGATCCGGCTTGGCGGCGCAACGACCCGATGGTCAATGTCGGGCAACTGGTCGCCAACAACACCGCGGTGTGGGTGTATTGCGGCAACGGCATTTCCTCCGACCTCGACTCGGCGGGCGGCGGCTTCGGCCAGATGTACAGCGCACAGTTCCTGGAGAACATCACCGTGGATTCCAACAAGGAGTTCCAGAAGCGCTACCAGGCCGCCGGAGGCCACAACGCGATCTTCAACTTCCCGCCCAACGGCACTCACAGCTGGGGCTACTGGGGCGCTCAGTTGCAGCAGATGAAGCCCGACCTGCTCAGGGTCCTCGGCGTCGGTGTCCCGCCGCCGGCCCCGGCCCCCGCGCCTGATGCTGCGCAGGTACCAGGTGCGGCTCCCGTCCCCGGGGCGGCACCCGTCCCCGGAGCTGCTCCGGTGCCCGGGGCTGCGCAGGTGCCCGGTGCGGTGGCCCAGGTGCCTCAGGCCGCGCAGGTGCCGGCGGCGGTGGCGCCGATACCCGCGGCGTATCCCCGGTAATCGACTGCCACCGGCCCGGGCATGACACCCGAGATCTCGCGCCACGCTTTCCTGCGTGGCGCGCTCGGCGTCGCCTCGGCCGCAGTGCTGGGAGCATGCCGCGACGCGAGCCCGTCGAAGCCCGCCAGTGCCACGACGGCACCGGGCACAACGACGACGACAACCGCGTCGCCGCCGGACTGGAGCACATTGGCCGGTTCGCTCGACGGCCACGTCATCCTGCCTGACGATCCGCAGTTCGGTTCTGCCAAAGGCATTTTCAATACCCGATTCGCCGATTCCACGCCGGTGGCGGTGGTCGCCGCCGGCTCGGCGAGCGACGTGTCGAAGGCGGTGGCCTTCGCCGCTGCGCACGCCATCAAGATCGCGCCCCGCAGCGGTGGGCACTCCTATGTCGGCGCCTCGGCAACGTCGGGAGCGATGGTCATCGACCTGCGCGGGCTCCCCCGCACCATCGACTACGACGACGGCTCAGGCCTGGTCACGGTCGCGGCCGCCGTCGATCTCGACGCGGTGCAGAGCGCGCTCGCCGAGCACAGCCGGTCCATCCCGACCGGAAGTTGCCCGAGCGTCGGGGTCGCGGGCCTCACGCTGGGCGGCGGGCTCGGAGCGGACGCCCGGCGCTACGGACTGACGTGCGACAGCCTGGTGTCGGCGACCGTTGTCGTTCCCGGTGCAGACACGGTCACCGCGTCGTCCGATGAGCACCCCGACCTGTTGTGGGCACTGCGCGGAGGGGGCGGCGGGTGCGGCGTCGTCACCTCGTTCACGTTCCGCACCTTCGCTACGGCCGACCGGGACGTCGTCACGCTGGTGTTTCCGGAATCTGCTGCAGCGCAAGTGATCTACGGATGGCACGACTGGCTGGGCACGGCCCAGCGCGAGACGTGGGGCATGCTCAACCTGACCTCGGGTCCGGGCCCCGAGCTGCAGTGCACCATTGTGCTGGCGACTCCCGCCCGCACCGGCGACCAATCGGCCTCAGCCCTGGTCGCCGCGATCGGCACGGCACCGGTGAGCACGCGAACCCAGACCCTTGGGCATATGGACTTCGTCCACTATTTCGAAGGCGGCAGCGACGCGACCCGGCCCCGGTCCTTCGTCGCGGGTTCGGACATCATCGCGGAAATGACCCACCCCGCTGCCGAATCCGTCGTCGCCGCAATGTCCGCGTGGCCGAAAGACGCCGGCGCCGCGACCGCCGTCATCGAATCCCTTGACGGTGCGATCACCGATATGGCACCGGACGCCACCGCATTCCCGTGGCGGCGGCAAGCCGCATGTGTGCAGTGGTACACGGAACCGTCGTCACCCGACGCCGTCGAGTCGGCCTCGGGCTGGCTGCGCGACGCACACCAAGCGGTGCAGACGGCCTCGGTCGGCGGGTACGTCAACTATGTCGAAGCCGGCATGCCGGCAGCCCGCTACTTCGAGCACAACCTGGATCGGCTCAACACCATTCGTTCGCACTACGACCCTTCCGGCCTGATCTACTCTGCGTTGGGCGCGCAGTGACCAGACCCAAGACCGACGGAGCACGATGAAACTACGACGGATCCGCACCGATACCGGGCTGCAGCTCGAATCCGCTGACGCCGAAGGTAATTGGACCGCATTGGCGGAGAGCACCGCGCTCGGCGGCAGGGTGTTCGACGCCGCCTGGGAGCAGGCGGCCGCCGACCGCCAGCTGCTGCACAGCGAGCATCTGCTGCCGTTTCAACCGCTGTCGTTCCGCGACTTCATGCTTTATGAGCAGCACAACATCGACGCGGCCCGCGGTCTGATCGAACGGTTCCACCCGGGACTGCACCGCGTCACCGCGCTCTACGAGCGCGTGACCGGGCGCCCCGTGCCGCAGTTCAAACCCAAACCGCTGTTCTACCGGCAGCCGATCTACTACATGTCCAACGCGCAGACCTTCGTGCCGACCGGTACGCCGATGCCCATGCCCAGCTATTCACGCGCGCTCGACTTCGAGCTCGAGCTCGGATTCGTCCTGTCCGCCCCACTGTTGGATGCGACCCCGGCCGAGGCCACCGCAGCGATCGGAGCGTTCGTGGTGCTCAACGACTTCAGCGCCCGAGATGTGCAACGAGCAGAGATGACGAGCGGGCTCGGGCCGCAGAAGTCCAAGCACTTCGCCAGTTCGATGTCGGACACCGCCGTCACCGCTGATGAGATCCTGCCTCGCGTCGACGCAATCACGGGCTCCGTGGCGATCAACGGGTCTGTGGTCAGTACGGTCTGCAGCGCGGGGATGCAGCACACACTCGGCGAGGTGCTCGCGCACGCGTCGCGCAGCGAGCAACTCCTGCCCGGCGAGCTTTTCGCGACCGGGACGCTACCCGGCGGCAGCGGCATGGAGACCGGGAACTGGCTACGGGAGGGCGACACCCTCACCCTTCGACTCGACGGCATCGGCGAGATCGAGCACGTCATCGGCCAAGCGGGCACACCGGCGTAGCCAACGGGGCCCGTCGGTCCACTCAGCCTTGAGAAACACCCAGCTGGACGGTAGCTGGCGAACCTCACGTATCGCCCACTACGGTACGTGAAATGTCGTACATTCCCGCACATGCGGAGGTGTGAGGAATCATGGCTCGTGGGGTGAACGGGGCGCCGCAGCAGCTTCACCAGTTCGACTGGCTCAGCACCTACATACATGATCGGGGCCTGCGGCGCCGCTGGCAGTGGGTGACCGCCCTGTACACCTCGGTGCTCGCGGCGCTTCCACTGTTGATGCTCTGGAGCCCCAACGGTCCCGATCATGCGATCTCCAGGGCGATCGCGGTGGGTACCGCAGTACTCGGATTTCTCGGTGCCATGGTGTGGCTCGTGCACTGGCCGACCCGAGGACAGTCCTCGCTGTTCCTACTGGCGGCAAGCGGGCTGACCGGCCTCGGCTGCGCGACGCTGTCCAACCCGTACTCGGCGCTGATGGGTTGCGTGGTCTTCGCGGTGCTCGGCGGGTTCATCGCCTACTTTCACACCCTGCGCTACGTCATCGGCAACTTCGTGGTGTGCGCGCTGTGCTCCGCCGTCTTCGCGTTCCGCCTCATCACGGACACCGGCGACATCGCCCTGGCCGCCGCCGCCACGCTGACGGTCGCCGCGCTCAACATCGGCGTGCCGTTCGGCATCCGGTCGCTGGTGCACACGCTGCGTTCGGATCTCACTGTGTCCGACCACGATCCACTGACCGGCCTGCACACCCGGCGCGCCTTCTACCGATCGGTCCAGGGCCTGGTGCGCCAGCAGGCCGCCGGGGCCCACCTGGTGATCCTCGTGATCGACCTGGACAACTTCAAACTGCTCAACGACACGTGGGGACATGCGCACGGGGACCGGGCGCTGGCCCGGGTCGGCGCCGCCCTGCGGGAGAACTGCCCGGCGGCATCGGTGATCGGACGGCTCGGGGGCGAGGAGTTCGTCGTCGCCGACATCCATCGCACACCGCGCCCCAACGAACTCGCCGAGCGAATCTGCCGGGCGATTGCAGCCATCCCCTTCCCGACCACCGCCAGTGTCGGTAGCGCCAGCGCTGCAGTCGATGCTGCCGACGCCTCACACGCATCGCAGTTCCTCGACGACGTCATCGACGCCGCCGACCTGGCGATGTACGCGGCCAAAAATGCCGGCGGTAACCAGGTCTGCCACTACGTCGATCTGCAACCTGCGGCGGCAGCCGAAGCAGACCGCTCGTAAGCCGGGTCCCGACCGCCCGCCGCTGCCATCAGTTCTGGATCGCGTCGATCGCCTTGTAGATTCGCTGCTCGCTGACCGGACGTGGCGTGCCGAGCTGCTGGGCCCACAGGCTCACCCGGAATTCCTCGATCTGCCAGGCGATCTCCGCCACCTTCGGATCGGCTGCGCGGGCCGCCGAAAGTGCCTGAACCACATCATCGTAGGCATCTTCGACGGCGTGCATCCGGGCCATACGCTCCCGGTCGGCCGCGATGCCCTGGGGCAAGCGGTCGAGCCTGCGGGCGATCGCGGTGACGTAGCGGGCCAGGTCGGCCAGCCGTGCCGCACCCGCGGCCGTCACAAAACCCTTGGGCAACAAGCGATCCAGCTGGGAGAGGATGTCGGCGACCGCGTCGGCTTGCTGCGGCGTCGGCTTGTCCGGCAGGGCCACCTGCACCTCGTGAGCTGCGGTCAGCACGGCCTGGACCCGGTTCACCACCGCGGTGGTGGTCGGTCCGAGTTCCTTGCCGGCTTGCTGGGCCAGCGCAGCGAACTCGGCCCTGGTCCACACTGCCCGCTTGAGCAGCACACCCGCCGCTGCGTCGGCGCAGTCCTCGAGCAGCGCGGCCAGCGTCCCGTCGGGATTGGCGTTGAGGGTAAGGCGCACACGCGGATTCAGCCCGCGTTCGATCGCCTTGACGGGCGACGGCACCGTGAGCCGCAACAGTCTGCGCAGCCCGGGGCCCATCGCCGCAGCCTGCTCGGCCTCGGTGGCGAAAACCCGGATATCCACTGCCTTACCGGTATCCACGAACGCCGGGTAACCGCGAACGGTGTGGCCCGCCGAAGCCGTCTCCACGGTGCGGGGCAGCTCGTCGAGGTCCTCGGGCCAGGTTCGCAGACCGGTCTGCTCCAGATCACCTCCGACCGCGTCGGCCACCGCCTGGGCGACCGGAACGGCCAATTGCTCGCGCAGCGCATCGATGTCCTTGCCGCGCGCCACCTCTTTGCCGTCAGCGCTTTCCACGGCGAACGTCATCCGCAGATGGTCGGGCACCTTGCTCAGGTCGAACGCGTCGATCGGCACCAAAATGCCGCTGCGCCTGCGCAGTTCACGTTGCACCTCATCAAGCAATGATGGCGCGGAAGCATCGATGTCACCGAGGATGGCCCGTGCGGTGTCCGGGGCCGGCACGAAGTTGCGGCGCAGATCCTTGGGCAGTGACTTGATCAGCGCAGTGACCAGCTCTTCCCGCAGCGCGGGCACCTGCCAGGCGAATCCGTCGCCGCCGAGCCGGGCCAGAACCCCCACCGGCACATGCACAGTGACGCCGTCGTCGGCGGCCCCCGGCTCGAACCGATAGGTCAGCGGCAGCTGCAGATCTCCCGCCTGCCAGGTGTCGGGGTTGTCCGCACCGTCCTCGGACCGCAACAGATCATCGCGGGTAAACGTCAGCAGATCCGGAGTACGGTGCCGCTGCTTCTTCCACCACGCATCGAAATGGCGGGCCGACACGATGTCAGCCGGGATCCGCGCGTCGTACAGCGCGTAGATGTCGTCGTCGCCAACCAACAGGTCACGCCGACGTGCGCGTTCCTCGATCTCCTCCAGTTCCGCACGCAGCCGGGCATTGTCGCGGAAGAAGTGGTGCCGGGTCTGCCAATCCCCTTCCACCAACGCGTGCCGAATGAACAACTCGCGGGCCAAATCGGGTTCGATCGAGGAGTATCCGACTTTGCGGCGCGGGACCAACGGCAGCCCGTAGAGCGTGACCCGTTCGAAGGCCATCACCTCGCCCCGCCTGGCCTCCCAGTGCGGCTCACTGTAATTGCGGTGCACGAGATGTCCCGCGACGCGCTCGATGGCCTCCGGTTCGGCACGCGCGGCGATCCGGCCGAACAGCCTGCTGGTCTCCACCAGGTCTGCCACCACGATCCAGCGGGGAGGCTTCTTGGTCAGCACCGAGCCGGGAGCCAGCACGAACTTCGAATTGCGGGCACCTTGGTAGTCACGCGTCTCCCCCTCGCGCAGCCCGACATGGGACAGCAGACCCGCGGTCAGCGCGGCGTGGATGCTCGCGGGCTCGGCGGGCTCGTCGCTCTCCCTGATCCCGATGTCACGCGCGATGCTGCGCAGCTGCCCCACCAGGTCCTGCCACTCCCTGATCCGCAGGTAGTGCAGGAACTCCTCGCGGCACATCCGCCGGAACGCGTTGCCGGAGAGCTGGTTTCGCTGCTCACGCAGATAATTCCACAGGTTGAGGTAGGAGATGAAGTCCGAGTGGTCGTCCGCGAACCGGGCATGCTTCTGCCGGGCGGCCTCTTCCCGGTCGGCCGGGCGCTCCCGCGGGTCGGGAATCGACAGCGCGGCGGCCAGCACCAGCACCTCGCGCACACACCCCTCGGTGTCGGCCTGCAGAATCATCCGGCCGACCCGCGGGTCGAGCGGCAGCCGGGCCAGGCGGCGCCCGACATCGGTCAGGGCGCCCGCCGAGTCGAAGGCGCCGAGCTCCTGCAGCAGTTGCACACCGTCGCGGATGCTGCGCTGATCGGGCGGATCGAGGAAGGGAAACTGCTCGATGTCGCCGAGTCCGAGTGCCGCCATCTGCAGGATGACCGCGCCGAGATTGGTGCGCAGAATCTCCGGATCGGTGTAGCGGGGCCGGGATTCGAAGTCTTCTTCGGAGTACAACCGGATGCAGATGCCAGGTGCGGTGCGGCCCGACCGGCCGGCCTGCTGCGCCGCCGACGCCTGTGAGATCGGTTCGATCGGCAAGCGCTGCACCTTGGTGCGGCGGCTGTAGCGGGAAATGCGCGCGGTTCCCGGGTCGACGACATAGCGGATGCCCGGAACGGTCAGCGAGGTCTCGGCGACGTTGGTGGCCAGCACGATTCGTCGTCCGGTATGACTGGGCTGGAACACCTTCTGCTGATCGGCGGTGGGCAGGCGCGCGTACAGCGGCAGCACCTCGGTGTTGCGCAGATCCTTGAGAGCTTCTGCAGTGTCGCGGATTTCGCGCTCACCGGACAGGAACACCAGCACGTCGCCGGGAGGTTCGGATTCGAGCTCGCGCACAGCGTCGACGATCGCCTCGGTCGGGTCCCTGATCTCCGTGCGCACGATCTCGTGATCGGGATCGTCCGGATCAGCTGAGTCTGATTCTGAATCATCAGCCGTGACAGCCACTTCCAACGGCCGGTACCGGATCTCGACGGGATACGTCCGCCCCGACACCTCGACGATCGGGGAACCACCGAAGTGCCTCGCGAAGCGCTCCGGCTCGATGGTCGCCGACGTGACGATGACCTTCAGATCGGGGCGCCGCGGCAGCAACTCGCGCAGATACCCGAGCAGGAAGTCGATGTTGAGGCTGCGCTCGTGGGCCTCGTCGAGGATCAGCGTGTCGTAGCGCAGCAGCCGGCGGTCCCGTTGGATCTCGGCGAGCAGGATGCCGTCGGTCATCAGTTTGACCAGGGTGGAATCACTGGCCTGGTCGGTGAACCGCACGGTGTATCCGACCGCCTCACCCAGCGGCGTGCCGAGTTCGTCGGCGACGCGCTGGGCGACCGTCCGGGCCGCCAGCCGTCGCGGTTGGGTGTGGCCGATGGTGCCGCGGATACCGCGCCCCAACTCCAGACAGATCTTGGGCAGCTGCGTGGTCTTGCCCGAACCCGTGGCGCCGGCGACGATCACCACCTGGTTCTCACTGATGGCCTTCGCGATCTCATCGCGGCGCTGGGTGACCGGCAGATCCGGGTAGGTGATGGTCGGGACGGCCGCCTGCCGGGTGAGCACGAGAGCCTCTGCCGCGGCGAACTGTTCGACGAGGTTCGCGGGGATATTGCCGCCCCGGAGATTCTTCAACCGGCGGCCGAGCCGGGCGGCGTCACGGATGGTCAGGTCGTCGAGACGGGAACGCAGCTCAGCGACTGACGGTTGGGACACTCGACCAAGGATAGGTGTATGGCCAAGTGTGATACAGGTCATAGCATCAGCTGAGCTGGCAACCTCCGGTTCCGTAGCCGTAGGTTGCCACAACCTACGCTTGCGTACCCGAACCGGCGTCGGCGACGCTTGCCGATCGTGGGTCATTACATCGCCAACGTGCGGGATATCGAGTTCAACCTGTTCGAGGTGCTCAAGCTCGGGGAGATCTTCGATTCGGGGTCCTACGGCGACCTCGACAGCGACACCGTGCACACCATGCTCGACGAAGTCGCGCGGCTGGCCGAAGGCGCCGTTGCAGAATCCTTCGCCGAAGCCGACCGCAATCCGCCGGCGTTCGACCCGGCCACCCACGAAATCTCCGTACCCGGACCGCTCGCCAAGACCGTGCAGGCGGTCAAAGACGCCGAATGGTGGCGCATCGGCGTCGCCGAGAACGCCGGCGGTGTCCCCGCACCCGCGGCACTGGTGTGGGCCGTCCAGGAAATGATCATGTGCGCCAACCCGTCTGCCATGTTTTTCTACGGCCTGGGACCGGCGATGGCCCACACGTTGGCCGAGGTGGGCACCGAAGAGCAGCAACGCTGGGCGCGTATGAGCATGGACAAGGGCTGGGCAGGCACCATGGTGCTCACCGAACCGGACGCCGGCTCCGACGTCGGCGCCGGGCGGACCAAGGCGATCGCCCAACCCGACGGCACGTGGCACATCGAAGGCGTGAAGCGCTTCATCTCCGGAGGCGATGTCGGCGACACCGCCGAGAATGTCTTCCACCTTGTCCTGGCTCGCCCGGAGGGAGCGGGGCCGGGCACCAAGGGTTTGAGTCTGTTCTACGTGCCGAAGTACCTGTTCGACCCGGAGACCCTGGAACTGGGCGCACGCAACGGCGTGTATGTCACGAGCGTCGAACACAAGATGGGTATCAAGTCTTCTCCCACCTGCGAACTCACGTTCGGCGCCCACGACGTGCCTGCGGTCGGGTACCTCGTCGGCGATGTCCACAACGGCATCGCGCAGATGTTCCGCGTCATCGAGAACGCCCGCATGACGGTCGGGGTGAAATCGGCGGGCACGCTGTCGACGGGCTATCTCAACGCGCTGGCCTACGCGCGGGAACGCCTGCAGGGCTCGGACATGCTCGCGATGGCCGACAAGACCGCGCCCCGCGTGGCGATCATCGAACACCCCGACGTGCGGCGCAGCCTGCTGACCCAGAAGGCCTACGCCGAGGGCTTGCGCGCCGTGTATCTGTACACCGCTGCGCACCAGAATTCCGATGTGGCACTGCATGTTTCCGGTGCCGACGCCGAGCTGGCGCATCGCGTCAACGATCTGTTGCTGCCGATCGTCAAGGGGGTCGGCTCCGAACGCGCCTACGAGGTGCTCACCGAATCCCTGCAGACCCTGGGCGGTTCGGGCTTCCTGCAGGACTACCCGATCGAGCAGTACATCCGCGACGCGAAGATCGACTCGCTGTACGAGGGCACCACGGCCATTCAGGCGCTCGACTTCTTCTTCCGCAAGATCGTGCGGGATCAGGGCAGTGCGCTGGCGCACGTCGCCACCCAGATCTCCGCGACCATCAAGGCCGAATCCACTGAACTGCAGCCCGAAATCGCCCGGCTGGACACCGCGCTCACCGACGTTCAGGCCATGGCCGCCACGCTGACCGGCTACCTGATGTCCGCGCAGGAGCAGCCCGAGCAGCTGTACAAGGTCGGGCTCGGTTCGGTGCGGTTCCTGCTCGCCGTCGGCGATCTGATGATCGGATGGCGGCTGCTGCACAGCGCGCAGATCGCTGCCGCGGCGCTGGCAACGGCCAGTGAGCGCGACCGGCCGTTCTATCAGGGCAAGATCGCGGCCGCAAAGTTCTTCGCGCACAACATGTTGCCGCTGCTGACGGCCGTCCGCGAGGTCATCGAGTCGATCGACGGCGACGTCATGGAGCTGGACAACGCGGCATTCTGAGCGCGCTGCGCGAGGATGGTCACATGGCCGATTACGTGATCACTCCGCCACGCCAGGCGTCGCTTCCGGTGAGCAGCGGAACGGCATGCTTTCCGATCCGGCGGGTGTTTTGCGTCGGCCGCAACTACGCCGCCCATGCCCGCGAGATGGGCAAGGATCCGGACCGTGAGCCGCCGTTCTTCTTCATGAAGCCGGCCGACGCCGTCGTCGACGCCGCGGGCACCATCGCCTACCCGTCGCTGACCTCGGCGTTGCACCATGAGATCGAGCTCGTGGTGGCGTTGGGATCGGGCGGGCGTGACGTCGCCGCGGCCGACGCGTTGCACCTCGTGTGGGGCTATGGCGTCGGCGTCGACCTGACCCGCCGTGATCTGCAGGACGAGGCCAAGCGGCTCAGCCGGCCGTGGGACTGGTCCAAGGGCTTCGACGCGTCGGCTCCGTGCACACCGATCCATCCGGTGGCCGAAGTCGGCCACCCGGAGGCCGGCGAGATTTGGCTGCGGGTCAACGGCGATCTCAAACAGCGCGGTGATCTCACCGAGTTGATCTGGTCAGTGCCGGAGGTCATCAGCGCCATATCGACGGCGGTGGAGCTCGCGGCCGGTGATCTCATCTTCAGCGGCACACCGGCCGGCGTCGGCCCTGTGCAACCCGGCGATGTGGTGTCCGGCGGGGTTGCCGGCGTCGCGGAATTCACATTCACGGTCGGCCCGCGCGTCTGACCCCGGTCCCCGACCGCGATCAGCACGGGAAATAGCATGAGGCGTGGCATCGAATGTACTGATCATCCGCAACGACCCCGCCGAACCGGGGACGACGCTGGGTGAGGCCTTCGCCGAAAACGGATTCGACGTCGACACCTTCGCCGTGGTTTCTCGTGAGCAACTGGAAAACCCGGCCGTCGAGGTGGACTTCCCCGACCTGACCCGCTACGACGTGGTGGTCACGATGGGCGGACGCTGGGGCGTGTACGAGGATGCCCTGCGCGCCACCTGGGTCGGCGCTCAGATGGGCGCATTGCGGGAAGCGGCCGAGGCGGGTGTGGGTCTGCTGGGGGTGTGCTTCGGCGGCCAGTTGCTCGCCCAGGCCTTCGGCGGGACCGTCGGCAAGTCAGATTCCCCCGAGGTCGGCTGGTACTACATCAGCACCGACGATCCGGAACTTGTCCCGCCCGGCCCGTGGTTCCAGTGGCATTTCGATCGCTGGACGACACCGCCGGGCGCCGTCGAAATCGCCCGGAACGGCAGTGCGTCGCAAGCGTTCGTGCTGGGCCGCACGCTGGGTCTGCAGTTCCATCCCGAACTCGACCCGGCACTGCTTGAGGTCTGGATGAGCGAAGACGAGCAGGAGGCGGCCGCTGCCGCGGTCGGCCTGACCCACGACGATTTACGTACGCGGACAAAAGAACTCGCGGATGATTCGGCTGTGCGCATGCGCGCGTTGGTGCGCGGTTTCCTGTCGCGGGTGGTTCGCGCCGCGCCTCAGTAGGGTTCGGCGGAAGCTGAGATCAGGCGTCTTGTCCGACTCTGCTCAGGCCTGGATCGGTGACGCCATGGTGCCGTGGGCCGAACGCCTCAACGGCGTCGAGCAACCGACGTTGAACGTGATCACCGGCCTGGAGCCGATGCGCCGACGAACGCCGAGCCCGTGGCGCCACCGTGGGTGACGGCTATGGGCCGCGCACCGCTTTGCCCCTTGGGGTGTGGTTGTTGGGTGGGTGGTACCGGCCCGACGACTCTGGGGTGAATGCCTCTGTGTCCCAGAGGCATTCGACATTGGATGGGTCGAAGGTGTTGTCCCACTCTGAGGCCCAGTCGGGCCCTTGCTCCCAGGCCAGCACCTGAGTGAGGTCGGGTGTCAGGTCCCATTCGGGGTCGGGCTCGAGGTCCCATTCCGGTGTCCGCTCGGGCGCGTGAGCCTCGTCCGGTTCCGGTTCGCGGTCCCAGTTCTGAGCTGCGGCAGCCGGCCCCGGGATTTCCGCGGGCGGGCAACCTGGCTGCGACTCGAGGCCTGGCTTCGCTTCGGGTGGATGTTCTGCTTGGAGGTTCCGCTTGAGCTCGGGTTCAGGATCTTTGTGTGACTCGGGGTCCAGTTTGAACTCGTTGTGCGGCTCCGGATCCTGTCTGACCTTGGGGTGTGCTCGCTGTTCCCATTCCCATGTGAGGTCTTGGACGGGTCTGGGCAAGTGCGCCGCACCCGGCGTCCCGTCGGGGTCGTCTTGTTCTGGTGGGGTGAGCAGAAGTTCGGGGCGGTGGTGGTAGTTGATCCGGTTTTGGCCGTGGTCAAGTCCGGGTGGGGGCTGCCACTCCACCTCACCGCGAAGATTGATGGTGGTGGTGTAGCCACCGTCGGTGTTCACGAGACGGTTGTCGGGGCCACACGCCAGAGCCATCTCGTCGATGTTGGTATTACCACCATCAGCCCAATCCGCCACCGCGTGATGCACCTGGGTGCCGTAGGCGCCGACGGTGCAGCACGGTTTAGTGCAGCCGCCATCGCGGGCGATCAGCATGATCCGCTGGGCCGGGCTGGCAGTCCGGCGGGCCCGAAAATAGTTCAAGGCGGCGCCGGTGGCCTCATCGAAGATCGCCAAGTGATGATTCGCGTGCCCGCCCATGCGAATCACGTCGCTGATGGGCAGTTTGATGCCGCCGCCGCTCACCCCGATCCCTGCGCGGCGTTCGAGGTCTTGCAAGGTGGTGCGGATGATGATCGACACCGGCAACCCGTTGAGCTGACCAAGATCCGTCATCAGCGCGATGCGTCCGATGACCAGTAGCGCATCGTGTTGGCGTTGAGCCAAGCTGCGGTGATCATTGTCGATCTGGTCTTGGGTGGGGGTTCCGCACGTGCACGGTTCGTCGTCATCCGGGTTGCACATGCCCGGCGCGGCGAACTTGGCGAACAGCACTTCCATCACGGCGGCGGCTTCAGGAGTGAGATTGGCGGTCAGTGCGGTCATCGCATCACGCCCCTGTTTGGACATGGTGACTCCGCGTTTGCGGGCGCGTTCGGTGTCGTCGGGTTCGGGGCCGTCCTGATCGAGCAGAAACAACCGCAACTCGGCGGTTTCTTTGAGTTCTTTGGGGCCGACCCCGACCGCGACGCGGACCAGGTCAGCTTCGAACTGCTCCCGGGTGGCATGGTCGACGAAGGTGGGGAGCCCTTTGATCGCGTCGCGCAGCACCTTGACGTGGTCGGGATTGATCAGTCCGGCGCTCTGGGCGGCGGCCATCACCGGAAGCACCGGCGGCAGCGGCTCCCCGGTCAGGGCGCGGCGTGGCCCCAACTCAGCGGCTTCACCCAGCCGGCGGCCGGCTTCGGCACTCGACAGCCGCCACCGGATCCGCAGCACCTCGTTCCAGGATTTGGCGCCCAACTCCCGCGGTGTGGTGTCGGCCTGCAGCTGGGCCAACAGTCGATGCCACACCGAAGGCAGCTGACAGCTCAATGCCTCGTACTCGTCGAGCACCTCCATCAGTTCGGCGCGAGACAGCGAACCGAATTCACATGCAGCGAACGCGTCGAACGCGGCTCGCAACCCCGCCGCCGCTTGGACCGCATCCGCCTGCATGATTCGAACATACATTCGACCACTGACATGTACGGTTGCCCTGTTGATGTGATGTCTCAGGACATCGGTGACAGTTGATGTGTCAGTACATCGGTGACGGTTCGTCGTGGTTAGGGCGTTGGCCACGGGGTCGTCCGTTGCCGACGTATGTGATTCCGGGTGCGGGGGCGGGTGTGCTCGATGAGGACCTCGCCGTCGAGGTCGGCTACGGCGATCGTGTCGCCGTCGGTGACGATGAGGACCTCCTCGAGGCTGCGTCGTCCGTCGACCTTGTAGGTGACTCCGGCCAGAGTGAAGGCGCCGGCGGTGTTCAGGGTCCTGAGGCTGGTGCCGGCGGGTAGGTCCTTGGGTTGCGGTGCGGGCCGGTGACGCTTGGCAGCGGCGTAGACCTCGACGAGGGGATCGGGTTTGGGGCGGGGAGCTTCGGCCTTTGCGGTGGCCTGCCATGCGGCCAGGGGTGTGATGCGCCCGGGGAGCCCCTGATGGGGCTGGGTGTTGTAGATGTGATCGAAGGCGTCGACTTGGGCCTGCAACTGAGCTCGCGTGCTGGCGAGCGGTTGCTTGTCTAGGTAGCGGAACAATGTTTGATGGAAGCGTTCGTTTTTCCCTTGAGCGGTCGGCTTGTACGGCTTGCCGGTGATCGCCTCCACCTCCAGGCGCGAGACATGCTTGACCAGCTGGCCCACGTACCCACGACGCGTGGGGTTCAAAGCGATCCCGTTGTCGGACAAAAGTCGTTGGGGCACACCATGAATGGCGACGGCCTTGTCGAATACGGTGATCGCTGCCTCGGCGGTCTCACCCCAGGCCACGTGGGAGGCGACCGCGTAGCGGGAGTGATCGTCGATGAGTTGGAAGATCACGCATTTGCGTCCACGGGTCAGTACGTACTCGGTGGCGTCCAGTTGCCAGCACGCATTCGGGGCCGGATAGACGAACCGCCGCCACGCCGAGCGGGGCTTCTTCTTCGGTTCAAGTCGAGCCACGCCCGCCGCGCGGAAGATGCGCGCCAGCGACGCCACCGAAGGGACCTGTTCTAGGCCCATCGCGCGCATCTTCTCGTGCACACTGATCGGCCCGTGGTCCAGGCCGCAGGCCTCCAGGGCAGCACGCACCGCCACGGCCTGTCCCTTGACCTCGTCGCTCAACCTCGACGGGCTCGACTTCGGTCGTCGGGTCCTGGGTTCGAGCACCGCGGCCGGTCCGTCGGTCTTTACCCGCTTGCGCAACTCGTAGAACGACTTGCGGGAGATGCCGTGCTCGGCGCAGAACGTCGAGACCGCGCCGCGGGGCGCGTCATCGGGCCACTGGGCGATCGCCAGGCGGACACGAGCATCGATGGGTTCATTGGCAGGCACCGCCCGAGCCTCGGGGCCCAAGTGTCACCACCAACACCACCCGAACCGTCACCGATGTCCTGATGCAGAACTGTCACCGATGTCTTGGGAGATGACACGGTTGCCCTGTTGACACCTGAAAAATGCGCGCGCATGGGCCGGCGCCACCGCCCGAACCCAGATCAACAAGCGCACCCTGTCATGAGGCAACAGGGCCGCGTGAGCTACTGGTTGACGCGGTTCGGCGACCAGTAGGCGAGCATCTCGGCGAACGTGGAGAACGCGGGCTTGGACACGCCGTAGGCCGCCTCGAAGTGGATGCTCAGCGGGAAGCCGAGGTCGGCGACGCCGTCGATCACCCGCTTGTACAGGTCCAGCATCAGCTTGCGCTTCTCTTCCGGGTCGCGCTCGGCCAGCTGGCTGACGAACTCCTGCTCGGCCGCCACCGCCTCGTTGCCGGGATCCTGGATGAGCCAGTTGATCAGACCGACCTTGGTCTCCATCTTCGGCACGAAACCGAACGACAGCAGGATCTCGGGCCGGTGGTCGGTGGTCTTGGCGAACTCTTTGAGGAACCCGACGATGGTGTCGGAGTACAGCAACTGCGTCATGCCGTACGTCGCGCCTCGCTCGCATTTGAAGTTGAACCGGCCCTGCTCGCCGTCGCGGGTCGGGATCAGGATGGCGCCTCGGTTCGGGACGAGTTGCTCGTAGATCGACAGGGCATCGGTCGGCGCGACACCCTCACCCTCGCCGTCCTTCATGGTCCGGGGAACGCCGACGAACGCGATGCCGTCGAATCCGGCGCCGCTCAGATCCGTCAACCGCCGGCCCAGCGCCGCCTCGTCCAGGAACGACGTCACCTGGGTGCACAGACCACGCATCCCCGGCAGTTCGGGCCGCAGGATGTTCCAGTAGTCCAGGACATCCATCCGGGGCTTCATCTCGATCGGACGGTCGTCGTCCTCATCGATCATGCCCGGGATCATCACGTGGCCGATCCGGCCGTCGATACCCGTCTCGGCCGCCAGGGCGAGCACTTTCCGTGCCTCCTCGACGGGGTACTGCACGCCGCGTTCCAGGTTCGGCGGGACGAGTTCCAGCGCGATGGTGTTCAGGGGCACGAACTTGCTCCACATCTCATTGCGTTCAGTCGCAGCATGCCGGGCAGCACTGACCAGCAGTGGCCGATGACCTCCAGACTACGTATCGGCGCTGCCGCTGTGACGGGCCGGTCACCTCGCTGGGTCCCAAAGTGACGGGGCACACAGGGTACCGGCGTGATAGACCTCCTGCATGGCTGAACGCGTGATCTTCCCCAGCTCGACGGGCCCGATGCTCGCGGGTGTTATCGATCTGCCCGACGGCCCCATCCGCGGCTGGGGCGTGTTCTCGCACGGCTTCACGCTCGGCAAAGATTCGCCGGCGGCATCGCGAATCTGTAAGCAGCTCGCAAGCGACGGGATCGGCATGCTGCGCTACGACGCCCTGGGTCTCGGCGGGTCCGAGGGCGACTGGGGTGACGGCTCGTTCACGCACAAGGTGGACGACATCGTCGAGGCGTGCAAGTTCATGTCCGGCCGCGGCACCCCTGCCGAGATCCTCATCGGCCATTCGTTCGGCGGCGCTGCCGTGCTGGCCGCGGCGCGGCAGGCACCGGGGATCCGTGCGGTGGTCACCGTGGGCGCGCCGATCGATCCGGTCCACGTCGAGCACCAGTACGACGCCGTGCTCGAGTGCGTCTTCGCCGAGGGCAGCGCGCAATGGATGGTCGGCGGCAAGACGCTGACGCTCAAACGGGCATTCGTCGAAGACGTCCGCGCCGCCCAGCTGCACGACAAGATCAAGGCCCTCAAGCTGCCATTGCTGATCCTGCACTCGCCCACCGACAACACCGTGGGCATCAAGAACGCCAGTGACATCTTCCGTACCGCGCGGCACCCCCGCAGTTTCGTGTCGCTGGAGGGCTCCGAGCATCTGCTCACCGGTCCGGGCCAGGCCAAACGCGCGGGACGCATCATCGGCGCGTGGGCCGACGCATACCTCGGTGGCGCATAGCGGCTGAGGTAGCGTCTCGGCATGACCGACAAGCCCTTGCACGAGGAGCCGTAATGACTGACTCAGCCACCCAGATCGCATTTGTGCAGGCCACCTGGCACCGCAACATCGTCGACCGGGCGCGCGAGGGCTTCACCGACCAGATCCGCACCGCCGGCTTCACGGATGACAACCTGGAGTTCTTCGAGGTTCCCGGTGCGTTCGAGATCCCGTTGACGGCAAAGCGGCTCGCGAGCACCGGCCGTTACCGGGCAGTGGTCGCCGCCGCGCTGGTGGTTGACGGCGGTATCTATCGGCACGAATTCGTGGCGACGGCCGTCATCGACGGGCTGATGCGCGTGCAGCTCGACACCGACGTCCCGGTGTTCTCGGTGGTGCTGACGCCGCATCATTTCCACGAGCATGACGAGCACGTCCGGTACTTCACCGAGCACTTCGTGAAGAAGGGCGCCGAGGCCGCCGACGCGGTCACCGCGACCCTGGAACTACACAAGACGCTGGGATAGCGGCCGAACAGCTGGTAACCCCTCGAAACCGGTTGGTCGGCCGACCGCCGATCAACCCTAACATGAATCTAATTCACGTTATTGGTGTGGGACCATGCGTAGGTGGTCACCCAAAACGGGTTACGTCGCCGACAACCGGTACAGGAGCGCAGCAAACGGCGCGTCGAGCGCATCATGGCCGCGGCCATGGATCTGCTGGAGGCCGACGGGGCCGACGCGGTGACCACCCGCGCCATCGCCGAGCGCGCTGACGTACCCGTCGCGACGGTGTACCAGTTCTTCCCGAACCGCGATGCCATCCTCTCGGAGATCCTGCTGGAGCATCTCGACCGCCGCGATGCCGACGGCACAGCCATCCTGAGGGCGCTGACCCCGAGCAGCCTCGGCGAGGTCGTCCACGCGCTCTTCGATTTCCACTACGAACACATGCGCAGCCACCCGCAACTGGTGACGCTGCACTACAACAGCCTGGCCCGCGGCCTGCTTGCCGATCCGCGTCTGCGCCGCGCAGAGTTCGCCAACGCCGTGCACACATCGCTACTGGCGTGGCGGTTGCTGCGCCCGGGGACCGATCCGCTGGTCACTGCGGTGGCAGTGGAAATGGGTAACCGTCTGCTCGAAGTCGCCCACCGGGCCGGACCGGACAGCGATCGTGCGGTGCTGGCCGAGGGCGCCCGCGCGCTGACCGCCTACCTGCAGCTCTACGCAGCCTCTGCGGACTGAGCCGGCTCAGATCGGGTTGCGGGCGATGAGTTGTGCCGCGATCACGTTGCGCTGGATCTCGTTGGTGCCCTCCCCGACGATCATCAGCGGGGCATCACGGAAGTAGCGCTCGACGTCGTACTCCTTGGAGTAGCCGTAGCCGCCGTGCACCCGGATCGCGTCGAGCGCGATCTGCATGGCGGTCTCCGATGCGAACAGCTTGGCCATCCCGGCTTCCATGTCCGCGCGTTCGCCCGCATCGAGTTTCTCGGCGGCATCGAGAGTCAGCAGCCGGGCGGCGCGCTGCTTGGTTGCCATGTCGGCCAACAGGTTTCCGACCGACTGGTGTTTCCAGATGGGTTTGCCGAAAGACTCCCGTTCCTGCGCGTACCGGACGGCGTCGTCGAGCGCGGCCTGGCCGACGCCGAGGGCGCGTGCGGCGACCTGGATGCGCCCGACTTCCAGGCCGCGCATCATGTGCGCCCAGCCCTTGTTGGGCACCTCGCCCAAGATCGCGTCGGTGCCGACCCGGCGCCCGTCGAAAACCACCTCGCACGCCTCGACACCGCGGTAGCCCAGTTTGGGCAGTTTCTTCGAAATCACCAGTCCCTCACCGGGTTCGGTGAGTATGACGCTCATGCCCCGGTGCGCCGGGGTGGCGTCGCGGTCGGTGATGCACAACAGACCGAACAGCCCCGAGTGCGCCGCATTGGAAATCCAGGTCTTGGAGCCGTTGATGATCCACTCGTCACCGTCGGCGGTGGCCGTGGTGCGCATGGCCTGCAGGTCGCTGCCGCCGCCGGGTTCGGTGAGCGCCATGGTCGCCCGGATCGACCCGTCGGCCATCGCCGGTAGGTACTTCTGTTTCTGCGCGTCGGTGCCGAAGGTCTTGATCAGATAGCTGATCACCGAATGGCCGCCGATAGCACCGGCCAGGCTCATCCAGCCGCGCGCGAGTTCCTCGGTGATGCGGGCGAAACAGGCGGTGCTGACGTCGACGCCGCCGAACTCGGCCGGTACGAGCAGCCCGAAGAAGCCGAGCTGCTTCATCTCCTCGATGAACTCTTCGGGGTAGATATCGTCCTGCTCGTAGTCGCGGACCCGCGGCCGGACGCGCTGATCGACGAACTCCGAAACCAGTTCGACCATCTGCTGTTCATCGGCGGTGAGCGTTCCGGCAGGCATGCGCTGGATTATGCCCGCGTGGTGGGTACCGAACGCCGGTGCCCGTTACCGCTTGGCGCCCACCTCGGCGGGCAGCGGCGGCGGCAGCGGTGTCGACGGCGTCGCCGACTCGAGTGGTTGTGGAACGTTCTGCGCTGTCGGTGCGTTCTGCGGCACCGGAGTGCCCTGGGCCGCCCCTTGCGGCGCCGAGGTACCCGGCCGGTGGAAATCGACCATGGTCTCCTCGCGGATGGTCGTGTTTCCCTGACTGACCACCAACGACTTCGCCGTCACCGTGTAGGTGAAACCGCTGGACTCCGCGCGGAAGCCATCGCCGGACGCCGTGGCGGGCGCGACCAGTTTGGCGCCGTCGCGCACCCGCACACCGCGGTATTCGAAGGTGTTGCCGGTCTTGCAGATCGCGACGCGCGACGCGTCGGTGCTGCCGTAGAGGACCGTCGCGTCGACGGTGCCGCACCGCGCGGTGGAGTCGACGAACCCTTGCGCGTCGGTGGCAGGCCCTGCGGAAGCGGGCACGGGCGCCACCGCCAGCAGTGCCGAACACACCGCGCCGGCGGCTGCCAGCTGAGGCAACCGGCGCACTGACAACAGGGAACGCACCATCACCGTCCACGACACCACGCGCGGGCGTGATCTGGGAGGGCCGAGTCCGAGTTAGGACCCGATCGTTAGCTCCCCGAAACGTCAGAGGCGGCCTGCGACGAAATTCGCCGCCCGCTGGTTGTACGGCGGCAGTTCGTAATTGCTGTGTGCCGCACGGTCCCGGCCGCCCTGGACACAGATCGGGTCGCCCAGGCTGCACTGGTCGATGGCCCGGCCTGCGAACAGCCCCGTGCTCGACAGCGGAGTGCCGAAACGCTGACCGGGATTGCCGAACACCGCCACCGCGCGGATCGCGTCGGAGCTCGGCTGGGGCAGCGCCGGCGCCGATCCGAACGTACCGATGGTGCTGCCCAGCGGCGGCACGCCCGCCAGCATCGAGACCACCGCCGCGCCCTGGGAGAACCCGCCCAACACCAGCTGCGCGCCGGGGCACTGCTCTGTCATCCATGCGATGTGCGCGGCGGCGTCGTTGGCGCCGTCGGCTGTGGTGAGGAAGTTGATGCCGGCCGGATAGTTGACGCCATAGGTACTCACCGAACGGTCGCCCAGTTGCGGCGTCAGTGCGTCGACGAACGCCTGCCCGACCCGACCGATACCCGGTGGTTCACCTGTGCCGCGCGCGAACGTCACGTCGACGTCGGCGCATGGATCGGCGGCTGCCGGGTGGGCCGAGACGACCACAGGCGTCGCGATCAGCACGCCCGCCAGCGCCATCGCCAGCTGCGTCAGCCCCCGGTGCCTCATCCGCCGATCAAAGCACAGGTTGCGGGGTTCGGTAGCGTGCGAACCGTGATCGACGCGGCGGGCCTGGCCTCCCTTTTGGGCCATGCCGGCGTGCGTGATGTCGCCGCCGACAACACCACGCGGGCGCTGTACACGTCGGATGCGTCGCTGTACCGGGTGCTTCCTCTCGTCGTGGTGCGACCGCACGACGAGGCCGAGGTCGAGGCGGTGTTGACCGTCTGCCGCGGCGAGGGGGTTCCGCTGACCTCGCGGGGCGGCGGAACCTCGATCGCAGGCAATGCGATCGGCACCGGAGTGGTGCTGGACTTCAGCAGGCACATGAACCGGGTGCTCGACATCGACGCCGAATCCCGCAGCGCGGTGGTACAGCCCGGGGTCATCCAAGCGGACCTACAACGCCGCGCCGCCGCGCTCGGGCTGCGGTACGGCCCGGACCCGTCGTCGTTCACGCGCGCCACGATCGGCGGCATGATCGGCAACAATGCCTGCGGATCGCGCGCACTTGGCTACGGCCGAACCTCCGACAACCTGCTGCGCGTCCGCGGCTATACCGGGTCCGGCGCCCGGCTGGACACCGCTGTCACCGGCGAGGGCCCGACAATGGCGGCGCTGCGCGATGTCACCGCCGCACATCTGGGCACCATCCGCACCGAGCTTGGGACATTTGGGCGTCAGGTATCCGGGTATGCGCTCGAACATCTCGCTCCCGAACGCGGTTTCGACGTCACCCGCATGATGGCCGGGTCGGAGGGCACCCTCGCGGTTCTCACCGAGGCCACCGTCAGTCTGGTGATCGATCCGGTCCACGCGGTGCTCGTGGTGCTCGGCTACGACGACATCGCCACGGCCGGGGACGCGGCGCCCGGCGTGCTGGCCTTCTCCCCCACGGCCTGTGAGGGCATCGACTCCCGGATCGTGAACGTGGTGACCGAGCGGCGCGGACCGGGCGCCGTCCCGCCGCTGCCGCGCGGCAACGCGTGGCTGTTCGTCGAGATCGCCGGTGACGATCTCGCGGAGGTGCTCGGCCGGGCCGAACAGGTCTCCACCCGGTGTGGTGCTGTGGCGGCCCGCGTCGTCACCGATGCCGCAGACAAGGCGGCGCTGTGGCGCATCCGAGCCGACGGTGCGGGGCTGTCGTCGCGGAGTCCAGCCGGTAAGCCCGCCCATGCGGGCTGGGAGGACGCCGCCGTGCCGCCGCTGCAGCTGGGCTCCTATCTGCGCGAATTCGATTCCCTGATGAGCGATTTCGGTGTCACCGGGCTGCCGTACGGGCATTTCGGAGACGGCTGCCTGCACATCCGGATCGACTGGCCGCTCGAGCGTCCCGGCGGTGTCGCGGGGTTCCACGAATTCCTCATGGCCGCAACGCGTCTCGTCGTCGGCTACCACGGTTCACTGTCCGGGGAACATGGCGACGGCCGGGCCCGCAGCGAACTGCTGGCCATGATGTACTCGCCCGCCGCTCTCGCGGCGTTCGCGGCGGTCAAACACGTCTTCGACCCGGACAACGTGCTGAACCCCGGGGTGATCGTCGACCCTCGCCCGCTCGACGCGGACCTGCGGGTCCCCGCGGCACCTGCCATGCGGCGCGGCCTCGCATTCGCCTACCGGCACGATGGCGGAGACTTCAGCCAGGCCGTGCACCGCTGCACCGGGGTGGGCAAGTGCCGTGCCGACAACCGGACCTCGGGCGGGGTGATGTGCCCGTCGTATCTCGCGACGCGCGATGAGAAGGATTCGACCCGGGGCCGCGCCCGGGCGCTGCAGGAGATGATCAACGGCACCGCCGTGACCGGCGGCTGGCGGGCGCGGGAGGTGCACGAGGCCCTCGATCTGTGCTTGTCCTGCAAGGGCTGCACCTCGGACTGCCCGACCGGGGTGGACATGCCGATGTTCAAATCCGAAGTGCTGCACCAGAGTTACCGACGACGACTGCGCCCACCCGCGCACTACTCGCTCGGCTGGTTGCCGAGGTGGGCACGGTTGGCCAGTAGGACTCCCGGTCTGGTCAACGCCGCGGCGCAGTTACCCGGTGTCGACCGGCTAGCACTGCGCGGCGCTGGCATCGACCACCGTCGTGCCATACCGCCGTTTGCGCGCCACACCTTCCGCGACTGGTTCGACCGCACACACACCCAACCGGTGAGCGGTGATCCGGTGCTGCTGTTCGTCGACACGTTCACCAACTACTTCAGCCCGGAGGTCGGCCAGGCCGCCGTGGCCGTCCTGGAGGCCGCGGGCCTGCGGGTGCGGTTGACGGGGCGCCAGCAGTGCTGCGCGTTGACGTGGATCAGCACCGGGCAGCTCGACGCCGCAAAACGCATCTTGGGTCGCACGGTCGACGAGCTGACCGAGAGCGCGAACGCCGGTGTCCCCATCGTCGGCCTCGAACCGTCCTGCACGGCCGTGCTGCGCTCGGACGCCGCCGAACTGCTCGGCGAGAAAGCCACGCCCGTGGCGACCGCCACCCGCACGCTCGCCGAGCTGCTCACCGAAAGATCTTGGCGGCCACCACAACTCGACGGCGCGGCGGTGGTGGCGCAACCGCACTGCCACCATCACGCGGTGATGACGTGGGATGCCGACGCCGCACTGCTGGGCCGTGCCGGCGCAACCGTCCGGAAGTTGGGTGGATGTTGTGGCCTGGCAGGCAATTTCGGCGTGGAGAAAGGCCACTACGAAGTGTCTGTGGCCATCGCCGAGCAGCAGTTGCTGCCCGCCGTGCGGGAGGCGGCACCCGGCACGGTGGTGCTGGCCGACGGATATTCGTGCCGCACGCAGCTGAACGATCTGGCCCATACCCGCGGACTGCACCTCGCCGAACTGCTGGCCGCGCGGCTGGAATGAAACCGCGAACACCTCGGTTCGTATAGATCGTCGCAACTGACTCAGCGCGACGGAAAACCTTGGCGTCGAACCGTCGCCGCAACCATGCTGTTGCCGGCAAACGATGGAGGAGGCGAGGTATGGCCCGTCATTCCGTAGCCGGGTACCGATGAAATTCCTGCTGCTCACGCTCATCACGCATCAACCCGACCCGGTCACCGGCGAGAAGAAGAGCCCTGCCGCGCGGCTGCGCGAGGTCGTCGATACCGCGGCACTCGCCGAGGAACTGGGGTTCGACGGGTTCGCGGTCGGGGAACGCCACGAGGACCCGTTCATCTCGTCGTCACCGCCGGTGGTGCTGAGCAACATTGCCGCCCGTACGTCTCGCATCGGGCTGTTCACCGCGGTGACCACCCTGAGCCTGCTCGACCCGGTGCGGGCGTTCGAGGATTACTCGACACTGGACAACCTGTCCGACGGCAGGCTCGAGCTGATCATCGGCAAGGGCAACGGGGCTGCCCAGGCCGAGTTGTTCCACGTGACCGCCGCCGACCAATGGGACCGCAATCGCGAAGGCTACGAACTGTTCCGCTTGTTGTGGGACAGCGAGGACGTGACGTGGTCGGGGCGGTTTCGCCCGCCACTGTCCCATGCCAAGGCACTGCCCCGCCCTCTGCAGGAGCGCATCCGAATCTGGCACGGCAGCGCGACAAGTCGCGATTCGGTGGACCTCGCCGCCCGCCACGGTGATCCGCTCTTCTCCGCCAACGTGACCCATCCGATCGAGCCGTACGCCGAGTTGGTGCGGTACTACCGGCAGCGCTGGGAGTTCTACGGGCACCGCCCCGAGGATGCGCTCGTCGGCGCGGGCACAGCGGGATTCCAGGTCGCGCCGACGACGCAGCAGGCGATCGCCGAATACCGGCCGATCTTCGAAACCCGGCTGACGTTTGCTCGTCGCGCCGGCCTGCCGGTGGCGTTCGAGACCATCGAGGATTTCGTCGCCCGCAGCTCGGCATTGGTCGGCAGCCCGCAGCAGGTGCTCGACAAGGTCGGCCGCTACCACGAACAGCTCGGCCACGAGGTGATCCACCTCAGCGCCGACGCCGACGGTGTATCGGCAGTGCAGAAGCGGCGCAGCCTTGAGTTGTTCCAGAGCGAGGTGGCGCCGACCCTCCGAGCCCTCATTCCCAGCAGACCCCTTGCCGCGCAATCCCTTCAGAAAGAGGTGACGTCATGACCACCGCCGACACGTCCGAAACCACATTCGAAGCCGAGTGGGACGACTGGCACCGCGAGCGCGAACGTTACTACGGCGATCCACTGGGCTGGGTGAGCCTGACGGGCTTGTACTGGCTCACCGACGAATTCGATACCGTCGCAGACCTTCCGGGCCGTTGGCGGGCTGACGAGGCCGCGGTGTACGTCGAGGGGATCGACGGCACCGAGCGGCTCGAACCTGCCGAAGGCGCGCCCGGGCTACTCGTCGCCGACGGAGACCGACGCATCGAGGTGATCCGGCGGACCGGGTCGGTCGCGCTTCGGGTGCACGATCCCAAGTCACCCCATCTGCTGAGCTACCACGGCATCCCCGCCTACCCGCCGGACGAGCGGTGGCGCGTCACCGGCACGTTCGCGCCGTATCCGGAACGGGTCACGGTCACGACGGGCGCCGTCGTGGAAGGCCTCGAGCACCACCACGCGGCCGTCGGTGTCCTCGACTTCGAGTTGGCAGGGACCGCCCATCAGCTCGTCGCCTTCGCGGGCCGCGACGGCGGCTTGCAGGTGTTGTTCACCGATGCCACCAGCGGCGTGACCACCTACCCTGCCGCCCGATCCCTGGCTGTCGCCGCGCCTGATGACGACGGAACCGTGACCCTCGACTTCAACCGGGCCGCCAACCTGCCGTGCTCATTCACCGACTACGCGACGTGCCCCGTGGCGCCCGCCGAGAACCGGCTCACCGTCGCGGTGGAGGCCGGCGAGAAGAAGCCACGCTGACCTCGGGCTGTTGACAGAGTGGTAAAAGTGGTTATTGGGAAGGGATCTGCACAGGGCCGATCCGGCATACGTCGAGGAGAATCATGCCTGTCGGCACGACCTCTCGACGGTGCCTCAGCCCGGGCATCCACGTAGCCATCGCCGCCGCGATGCTGGTCACCTCTGGGTGCGCGGCCACGTCCGCGGTCGCATCTGCCGCGCCGAAGTGCTCGGACGTCGAGGTGATCTTCGCGCGCGGCACCGATGAGCCCTCGGGTATCGGCGCGGTCGGCCAGGCATTCGTGGACACGCTGCGTCCGATGGTCAAGGGCTCGAGCGTCAGTACCTACGCCGTCCAGTACCCCGCGTCGTGGGATTTTCTCAAGGCCGCGGCCGGGGCCACCGACATGAGCAAGCATGCCCAGGCCACGGCGTCGCAATGCCCGAAGACGAAAATCGTGCTCGGGGGCTACTCGCAGGGCGCGGCCGTTGTCGATGTCGTCGCCACCTCACCGGTGGCCGGCCTCGGTTACAACGCGCCGTTACCCGCGGCCGTCGTCCCGCGGATCGCGTCGATCGTCGTCTTCGGCAATCCGTCGGCGCGGCTCGGCCAGCCCCTGACGCGCATGAGCCCCGACTTCGGTGCAAGAACCGCCGACCTGTGCAACACCAACGACCCCATATGTTCGCTCGGCCGGGACTTCGACGCGCACGTCCGCTACCAACAATCCGGGCTGATTCAGCTCGGCGCGCAGTGGGCCGCACGGCATATCAACGTGCGCACCTGACCTCACTCCAGAAGACCGTATTCGTCGAACCAGTGGGCCAGCTTGCCGCGGCGGCTGACCGCGCGCAGCCGCGCTTCGGTGGCGGGCCGCACTTTGCTGGTCGTGACGATGAGGAGCTCGTCGCCGACCTCGATGCGCGTATCGGGCAACGGGACGAATGTGTGCCCGTCCCGCACGATCAGCGTGATCACCGCGGGGTACGGCAGGCGCAGTTCGAGGATCGTGACATTGTGCAGACGCGACGACGGCTGCACCGTCATGGTGAGCAGTTCCGCGTCGAGAACATCCAGTGGCGCCGCTTCGACCTGGATCTCCCGGGTGGACTCGGCGGTCACCAGCCCCAGCCGCTGGGCAACGAAGTGCAGGCTCGGGGCCTGAACCAGGGTGAAGATCACCACCAGCACGAACACGATGTTGAGCAGGCGGTGGCTGTCTGTCACGCCGACCACAATCGGGAAGGTGGCCAGCACGATCGGCACCGCACCACGCAGCCCGGCCCACGACAGGAACAACTGCTCACGCACTGGAATACGGAAGCCGACCAGCGCTCCCAACACCGACAGCGGGCGGGCGACCAACAGCAGCACCAAGCCGATGACGACCGCCGGGATCACGTCGTCGGCCAGTTCATGCGGGTTGACCAAGAGCCCGAGCAGGACGAACAGGCCGATCTGCGCCAGCCAGCCGAGCCCCTCGGCGAACGACCGCGTCGCCGACCGGTGCGGCAACCCGGAATTGGCGAGCACGACGGCCGCCAGGTACGCCGCGATGAACCCGCTCGCATGCGCGCTGCCGCCTGCCGCGAACGCGACGAGCCCCAACCCGAACGTCGCGATCGGGTACAGCCCGGACGCCGGTAGGGCAATGCGACGCAACGCGATCGCCCCGAGAAGTCCGACCGTCAGGCCGAGCGCGACACCCACCACCAGCTCGTAGGCGATTTCGGTGAGCGCACCCTCGGGTTCGAGCACGAAGGGCACCACGCTGAACATCAGCACGAGGATGACCGCGGGTGCGTCGTTGAACCCGGATTCGGCCTCGAGCAGGCCCGCGAGACGCCGTGGTAGCGGCAACACGCGCAGAACCGAGAACACCGCGGCCGCATCGGTGGAGGCGACGATCGCCCCGAGCAGAAGGGACAGCTGCCAATCCATGCGCAGCAGCACGTGGGCACCGACCGCGGTGACGACCGTGCTGATCAGCACACCGACGGTCGCCAGTGACGCCGCCGGGGCCAACACCTTGCGGATGTCGGCGTAGCGCGTGGTCAAACCGCCTTCGACGAGGATCACCGCGAGGGCGGCCGTGCAGACATTCCGTGCGAGTTCGACGTTGTCGAAGTGCAGCCCGATGCCGTCCTCACCGAGAACGACGCCGACCAACAAGAACAGCAGCAGACTGGGAAACCCCACGCGCGTCGCGACGCGCGTACCGATGATGCTTGCGAGCAGCACAAGGCCTCCGATCAACAAGGCCAGGTACAACTGTTGCAAGCTCATCAACGTGAAAGTAAATCAGTACCGAAGCCTGCGGTGAGGCCCGGTGTATAGGCGAAAATAGCCGGGTGGCGGAACGGAAGATGCGAATCGCGATCGCAGGCGCGGGCAACGTCGGGCGATCCGTTGCCAGAGAGTTGCTCGGTTACGGCCACAAGGTCTTGCTCATCGATCGGGAGCGCCGCAAGTTCGAGCCGGAGACGGCGGCCGACGCGGATTGGTTGCTGGCCGACGCGTGCGAGATCAGCGCGCTCGAGGAAGCCGGAATCCAGACCTGCGACGTAGTGATCGCCGCGACGGGCGACGACAAGGCCAATCTCGTCATCGGACTGCTCGCCAAAACCGAATTCGCCGTGCCGCGGGTCGTCGCCCGCATCAACGACGTCAGCAACCAGTGGCTGTTCGGCCCGAGTTGGGGCATCGACGTTGCCGTGTCGACACCGGGCGCACTGGTAGCCGGCATCGAGGGCGCCATCGATGTCGGCCACCTGGTGCGGCTGATGGGCCTGCGCGGCGGTCGGGCCGAGCTGACCAAACTGACTCTGCCCGCAGCCAACCCGCTCGTCGGCCGGCGCGTCGACCAGTTGGATCTCCCGTCGAACACCGCCTTGGTGAGCTTGGTCCGCAGTTCGCAGGTCATCCTGCCGCAGCCCGAGGACGTGCTCGAGGCCGGCGACGAAATGCTGTTCATCGCCAACCGCGCCGCGGAGGGATCACTGCTGGCGGCGGTTCACGGCCAGTTCCTCCACGACATGCTCGACGACGCCTGACGGAACCTCGGCCGTCTTCTCAGCGTCACATCTGCATACCACCGCCGTCGTCCATCGGGAGCACCATCACCAGCCGATCGGCGCTGCTGCCAGGCTCTGCGGGCGTCGCCAATTCCATATCCCCACACCGGAATTGGTGGAAGATCTGGATGTATGGCAACGCGCGTCTCGCGGACGGCGACCGCCAAGGCCGACGTGAATATCGCCGACGCTGACAACGGCAGATGCCGCGGTCACGAGTAGTCGGCCACTCGAAGCACGCGGACGACAGTGAAATCGTTTCTGCAGCAATGATTCAGCGTATCTGTGCGTCGGCAACGACCGAATCCGATTCGAGTAGTGAACTACTCAATCCACGCCAGAGTTGCCGCCGTAGCGTTCGGTTCGGGCTCGTACAACGCACCAACCAGGGGCGGCGAAGCCTTGGACAGGAGGTAAGAGATCATGACACTTGTCTTTGCTGCCTCGACGACTCATTACTCAATCAGCTACGACAACAGTCTTTCTGACGCGGACGGCAAGAATCGGGCGAACAGCCTCGCGCAGGTTTGCGAACAGGATTACTCGATGATGGCGCGGTGGTTCCCAGGCCTTGAGCTGCCGTACTCGCTGCCGGTAGCAGTCAACATCATCCCGGGCAGCTACGCCGGAGCCAGTTGGGGGCCGCCGATATCGCTGCGCCCCGGCAACGGTTCGAGCCTCGATGTGGTCCGCTATCTGTTGGTTGCCGAAGTCGTAGAGATGTTCATGCTGTCGCAGAACAAGGGCTGGTTCGCCAGCGACGGATCCAACGAGGGCGAGGCAGGCGAAGGCTTGTCCAGGTTCCTCTCGGCCGAGTTTCTGCATCAGAGCAATCTGGGCTGGTCGATGCCGCGTTTCGACACCGCTGGGCTCTGGCTGAACAGCGATCGCCTCGACTACATCAACACCAACGACGATCACGACCACGCACCCGACGAAAAGATCGGCTGCGCAACACTGTTCATTTATTACCTGAGCTACCAGCTCGGGTACAGCGTGGACAGGATCGTGGCGGCGGCCGCACCGACACTGCGCGGCGTGTACCGCAACCTGTCGGGGGACACCGGTGACCCGTTCCCCCAGTTCAAACAGATGCTCGACAATGCCTACCCGCGCAAGCGGCCGGATGGCACACCGATCAATATCGTTCTCCCCGGACCGAATCCGGATAATCCCTACCCCCTCAACCAATACAAACCGGAGGTTCCCGTGTCAGCTCGCGTGTTCTGGCAGATGAATCCGGGTCGCAACGTCGTCAATCTCAATTGGGATGCGATCAACGCCGACTCGGTTGTCATGGTCTCCGCCAGCGAGTACAACCAGTTTTCGCAGCAACTTCCCGACACCACCGATCAACGCTTCGTCGGTGCCGCGGACATCACCGTCTCAAACGTCACGCCGCACGGGCCGCCCTTCGATCCCAACCACGGGGTGACTTTCGTCGTCGAGGTCGCATGGTCGGCCCCCTTGACGGTATGCACCGACATTGCCGTGATCGCGAACGCGCCCGACGCCGTTGTCTATGTGGGGCCGCAGACCGAGTCCGGGGATTCGGTCCCCGAACCGGTGGTACACCGGGTTCTCGAAGCCCGGCCGGAAGAACCGGCGGTGCTGTCGGCGACGATCGGCACTCCTCGTGCAACGGGTCGTGGCTCACGTAACGGGTCCCGTAAGCGTGAGGAAACCCGGCACGAGCTGACAATCTGAGCGGCCGCCGTCGGACCTGCCGCACATCGTTGAGCATGGGTCAGGCACGCTTGTCACTACGATGCCCGCACCCACCGCACCGACGCCATGACCACAGCGCTGCTCGACGATCCCGGTGACCTGTCTGGACTGCGCGCCAAAAGCGCTGATCCTGACACGCTGTTCACCGACTTCGCCGCCTGGGCCGAGGCCAACGGCACTGCGCTGTACCCGGCCCAGGAAGAGGCGCTGATCGAGCTGGTCAGCGGGGCCAACGTGGTGCTGGCCACCCCGACCGGGTCGGGCAAGTCGCTGGTGGCCACCGGGGCGCTGTACTCGACGTTGGCGGCAGGCATCCGCCGCAGCTACTACACCGCACCGATCAAGGCCCTGGTCAGTGAGAAGTTCTTCGCCCTGTGCGACGTGTTCGGCGCGGTCAACGTCGGCATGCTCACGGGCGACGCGGCGGTCAACTCGGAGGCGCCGATCATCGCGTGCACGGCGGAGGTGCTCGCCAACATCGCGCTGCGGGAAGGCGCGCAGGCCGACATCGGCCTGGTGGTGATGGACGAGTTCCACTTTTACGGCGACCCCGACCGCGGCTGGGCATGGCAGGTGCCGCTGCTGGAACTGCCCCATGCCCAGTTCTTGTTGATGTCGGCCACGCTCGGCGATGTCACGTTCCTGCGCGAGGATCTCACCCGGCGCACCGGGCGTCCGACGGCGCTCGTCGCGGGTGCCGAACGCCCGGTGCCGCTGTTCTACTCGTATGCGACGACGCCGATGCACGAGACCATCCAGGATCTGCTGGACACCAAGCAGGCTCCGGTCTACGTCGTGCACTTCACCCAGGCCTCGGCGCTGGAACGCGCGCAGGCCCTGATGAGCGTCAACGTGAGCACCAAGGAGGAAAAGGCCGCGATCGCCGAGGCCATCGGCGGGTTCCGCTTCACGTCGGCATTCGGATCGACCCTGTCGCGGCTGGTGCGCCACGGCATCGGCGTGCACCATGCGGGGATGCTGCCGAAATACCGGCGGCTGGTGGAGCAGCTTGCCCAGGCCGGTCTGCTCAAGGTCATCTGCGGCACCGACACCCTCGGCGTCGGCATCAACGTGCCGATCCGGACCGTGGTGTTCTCGGCGTTGTCCAAATACGACGGCACCCGCACCCGGTTGCTCAGTGCCCGTGAGTTCCACCAGATCGCGGGCCGGGCAGGACGGGCGGGCTACGACACCGTCGGCACCGTCGTCGTTCAGGCGCCCGACCACGAGGTGGAGAACCTCAAGCAGTTCGCGAAGGTCGCCGACGATCCGAAGAAGCGCCGAAAGCTGGTGCGCCGCAAGGTGCCCGAGGGCATGGTGCCGTGGAGCGAGGCCACCATGAACCGGTTGGTCTCCGCTGCGCCGGAGGCGTTGACGAGCAACATGCGGGTGTCGACGGCGATGATTCTCGATGTCGTGGATCGGCCCGGCGATCCCTTCGTGGCGATGCGCCGGCTGCTCACCGACAACCACGAGCCCCGCAAACGTCAGCTCCGGCACATCCGCGAAGCCGTCGGCATCGCCCGCTCACTGTTGCAGGCCGGCGTGTTGGAGCGCCTCGACGAACCCGAGCCCGACGGCAGGCGGTACCGGCTGACCGTCGACCTACCGCCGGACTTCGCACTGAACCAGCCGTTGTCGACGTTCGCGCTTGCCGCGATCGACCTGCTCGATCCCGAATCGGAAACCTATGCGCTGGACGTGGTTTCGGTGATTGAGGCGACGCTGGAGGATCCGCGCCAGATCCTGGCCGCGCAGTTGAACAAGGCCAGGGGCGAGGCCGTCGCGCAGATGAAGGCCGACGGCATCGAGTACGAGGAGCGCATCGAGCTGCTCGATGACGTGACCTATCCCAAGCCGCTCGAAGAACTGCTCAACCACGCCTTCGACGTCTATCTGCGTACGAACCCGTGGGCGGCGGACGGCCGGCTGTCTCCCAAGTCGATCGTGCGGGAGATGTGGGAGCGCGCCATGACGTTCCGGGAGTTCGTCAGCGGCTACGGGCTGACACGTTCGGAGGGTGCCGTGCTGCGGTACCTGTCCGACGCGTTCAAAGCCCTGCGGTCCGGCGTCCCCGCCGCCGCGCGCACCGACGAGGTCGTCGATATCGTCGAGTGGATCGGCGAGCTTGTCCGCCAGGTCGATTCGAGCCTGCTCGATGAGTGGGAGCAGCTCACTGATCCCGACCAACCCCATGACGCGCCCGTCGCGACGCCAACCCGGCCGCGCCCGCTGACCGGCAACGAACGTGCCTTCACCGCGATGGTCCGCAACGCGTTGTTCCGTCGGGTCGAGTTGTTCGCCAGGCGACGCTGGGACGAACTCGGCGAGCTCGACGGCGACGCGGGCTGGTCCGCGCAGCGGTGGGAAGAGGTCGGTCTGGAGTACTTCGCCGAGCATTCCGATCTCGGCACCGGCCCCGATGCGCGCGGCCCCGCGATGCTGATCTTCGACCGGCAGCCCGGCATGTGGCGGGTACGGCAGATCTTCGACGACCCGGCGGGAGACCGGGACTGGGGATTCGACGTCGAGGTGGACCTCGAAGAATCCGACGAAGCAGGAACCGCGGTCCTGCGCCTGGTGGACGCCGGCCGAATGGACTGAGCAGTCCGTGTTCCACATCACACCGGCGATCGGATTCGAGTGGGAGAATGCTGGGTATCTGCTTGGCGTGAATTGTGGAGCCAACGGCGCTTCTGCGAGTTTGCGTGTTGAAGGTTGGGGGTAGTCGCATGAACCGAATTCATCGTTGGTTGGTTGCCGCTGCGGTTGCACCGTTCGTGGCGGCGGGGTCGCTCGCCGTGGCCGCGCAGGCCTCCGCGGAGTCATGTCCTGACGTGCAGGTGGTGTTCGCCAGGGGCACGTTCGAACCTCCCGGTGTGGGCCGCGTCGGTGAGGCGTTCGTCGACTCCCTGCGCGCGAAGGTCCCCGGCAAGTCTGTCGATGTCTACGCCGTCAACTACCCGGCGTCCCTTGACTTCGCGACGGCCGCCGACGGTGTCGTCGACGCCAGCAACAAGGTCCGCGATACCGCCAACGCGTGCCCGAACACCAAGATGGTGCTCGGCGGCTACTCGCAGGGCGCCGCGGTCGCGGCGTACATCACTGCCGACGCCGTCCCCGCAGGCTTCGCCCTGCCGCCCGGCCTCACCGGGCCGATGCCGGCATCGGTCGTCGATCACGTCGCCACGGTCGCGCTCTTCGGCAAGCCGTCCAGCGGCTTCCTGCAGATGATCTACACCGGCGCCCCACCGATCAAGGTCGGCGCCCAGTACGCACCCAAGACCCTCGACCTGTGTATCCCCGAGGATCCGGTGTGCTCGCCGACCGGCGGCGACAACGGCGCCCACAACCTGTACGCCGACAACGGGATGACCGATCAGGCGGCCCAGTACGCTGCCGACCACCTCGGAGCGGGTTCCGCGACCGCCGACCAGGCCACGCACCGCTGAGCCAGGCAAGCCGTCTCGAGGTCTGAGTCGGCCGTCTGCACCGCCTGGCCGCACGTGCGGAGGTACTCAGGCAGGCGGTGTTCTCATGGCCGCGCAGCTGGCCGAGGGCTTTCGGACTCGGCGGAGGGAAACCGCGGGGCCCGCTTCTCGCGCAGCGCGGTGTACCCCTCGACGACGTCGGGCCCGAGGAAGGTGAGCATCTCGTAGGCCGCCGATTGATCGAAGACCGGTCCGGCTTGCCGCAGCCAATTGTTCAGCGACCGCTTGGTCAGTCGGATGGCTTGCTGCGCGCCCGCTGCGAGCCCGTCGGCGATCCGCAACGCCTCATCCAGAACTTCCTCGCGGGGAAGGGCTTTGGCGACCAGACCGATGCGTTCGGCTTCGACGCCGGTGATCATCTCCCCCGTCATCAGGTAGTACTTGGCCTTGGCCATCCCCGCCAGCAGGGGCCAGATGATGGCGGCGTGATCGCCTGCGGCCACACCGAGTTTGACGTGGCCATCGCCGATCCGGGCGTCCTCGGCGACGATCGCGACGTCGGCGAGCAACGCCGCTACCGCACCTGCCCCGACCGCGACACCGTTGACGGCCGACACGATCGGCTTGTCGCAGTTGATCATGTTGTAGACCAGATCGCTCATCTCACCGAGCATGTGCGAAACCCGTTCGTAGTCACCGGCCATCCGCTCCACCATGGCCAGGTCACCGCCCGCGCTGAAAGCCTTGCCCGCACCGGTGATCACGGCGACGCGGGTGTCGTGGTCAGTGGAGACGTCGCGCCAGATGCGGGCCAGTTCGGCGTGCATCTCTTCATCGGCCGCGTTGTATTTCTCCGGTCGGTCGATGGTGATGAGCAAGACCCCGTTGTCCCGGCGGTTCAGTGTCAGTTGCCGGTAGTCGTCGAGGTTCATGTCATCTCCGTCTCGTGTGGGTCGGCGGGGGCGGGCTGATCGCCTTCACCGACGGTGCGCCACCGCATCAACGTGAACTGCGTGTGCCCAGGTTCGACCGACACACCACTGCCGACGCGAACTACCTCACCGGCCGTGACCGTACGCGCACCTCGGCCATTGGTCAGATATCGAAACAGCCTGTCATATCTGCCAATCGGCTGTGCACAATCTGAATGAACGGCTTGGCTCAGCCGTCGCGGAGCTCTGTGGGCCGACGACACAACGTTTGCCCGGCGTCCATCTCAGCGGCGCGGCGGCAGGAGGTGGACAGCCGGTCGTCCAGCGCCCGCCCCGTCGGCGATGACATTGACATCAACGCCGTAAACAGAAGAGATCAGCGCAGGTGTCAGAACCGCGGCGGGCGTCCCGGCCGCGGCTACGCGACCGTCGGTGAGTACGACGAGCCGGTCACAGAACAAGGCGGCAAGGGTGAGATCGTGAAGTGTTACGACCGCGGTCACAGGCAGATCCCGAATCAGCGCGAGTAGTTCGAGCTGATGCCGAACATCCAGGTGATTGGTCGGCTCGTCGAGCAGCAGTTCCCGCGGCTCCTGGGCGAGTGCCCGTGCGATCTGCACGCGCTGCTGTTCGCCGCCCGACAGCGTGTGCCAATCCCGGTTCCGCATGTCCGCCGTAGCGGTCTGAGCGAGGGCCCGCTCGACCGCACTGTCGTTTGCTTCGGCGGCACCGGACCACACGCTGTGGTGCGGAATCCTGCCCAGCCGCACGATTTGCTCGACAGTCAGGCTGACACCGGTGGTGGCCTGCTGCTCGACGACGGCGATGCGCTGCGCGAGTGTCCGGCGGCGGTGACCGCCGAGCGATTGGCCGTCGAGTAGCACCGCACCGCCGGTGGGGCGCCGCAGCCCGGCGAGCAGGCGCAGCAATGACGACTTGCCCGAACCGTTCGGCCCGAGCAGGCCGAGCATCTCCCCTTCTCCCAGTACCAGCGACACCCCGTCAATCACCAGTCGCCCGCCCGCCGACCAGCTGACGGAGTCGGCCACGATCGAGTCGACCGGCGCCATCAGGACCACTTCCTGCGCGCGAGGAGAAGCACGAATATCGGCACTCCGACAAGTGCAGTCACCACGCCCACCGGCAGCTCCTGAGGGGCGAACACGGTGCGTGCCACCGTGTCGATCCAGACCAGGAAGATCGCACCGGCCAGTGCCGTGACGACGAGCAGCCTGCGGTGAGCAGGACCGACAATGATCCGCGCCGCGTGCGGCAACACGAGGCCGACGAACCCAATCGCGCCCGCCGCGCTGACCAGGACCGCGGTAAGCAACGCTGTGGTGGCCAACAGCAGAATGCGCACCCGTGTGACAGACACCCCGAGTGAGGCCGCCGCGTCATGCCC
Source organism: Mycobacterium sp. 852013-50091_SCH5140682 (assembly GCF_001665685.1). GTDB lineage: Bacteria > Actinomycetota > Actinomycetes > Mycobacteriales > Mycobacteriaceae > Mycobacterium. Next base: position 38,730 of record NZ_LZTB01000101.1, on the reverse strand, counting down.
GAACGCGAACGCGTCCAACGCGTCGGACTGCGTCCAGCACAAGGCGATGCCCACCGCGCACGCCGCAGCGCACAGCGCAACCTGATCCCAGGTGGCACCACCGAGTGAGCCGAGCAGCCAGAACAGCACTCCCCTGGTCTTCTGGGCATCGGCGGACGAGAACACGATGAACGAAGTGATAGCCGAAAATAGTTGAGTGCCTGCGACTCCGGCCAGCACGACGCGGTCCTCCCCACCGCCGGCAGCGGCGGCGAGGATCAGCACGAGGACGAACGCTGTCAGCGCTCCGGCGAATGCGCCGGCAGACAAGCTGAGCGCGCCGCCGACACCGGTGACCAACACCAGTGCGGCCCCCGTCGACGCGCCCGAGGAGATACCCATCATGAAGGGGTCGGCAAGCGGATTGCGCATCATCGACTGCAGAACCGCTCCACAGATGGCCAGGCCGGCACCGCATATCGAGGCCAGTAGCGCGCGTGGCAGCCGGAGCTCCCACACGATGCCGTCGTCGATCAGCGTCATCTCCGCACTGTCGTTCCAAAGGTGTTGTGCAATAACCGCATACACGTTGCGCACACCGATGTCAGCGGGTCCGATCAGGATCGCGGCCAAGATGGACAACAGCAGACCGCCGACAGCGATCGGCACGAGCAACAACATCTCGCGGCTGCGCAACGCCGACCGAGCGCTCACTTCACGCCGAGCACGACATAGTCGTCGAGCAGTTGCCACACCGTTCCCACCTCCGTGAAACCGGCTTGTGCCAGCGCCGACACGTGGAAGTCGACGGCGGTCGACGGCGGCGCGGGACGTTCGGCGAACCGCTCGTCGCGAACCGCCGCGAGCAACGTGGCTGCGGCCGAGTAAACCCGCAACAGGGCGTCGGGCATGAGCCAGTGCAAGGCCGTCGTCGACACGAAGGCATTGGGAATGCTGCCGCCGGGTCGTGGTCGACTGCGACAACTCTGGCGTTGGGCAGCGCATCGAGCACCCGTTTGGTCAATGACCCTGGCCCGCACGCCAAATCGACGACGACCGGGCGATCACCGCAGGCCAGCTCCAACAACTCCACCATGATGCGGAATCTGCTCTCCCGGTCGGCGATATACGCCGCCTGCTGCTCGTCCCACGATGCCAGAAGAACATCCGCGGACTCCACCCCGCTCATTTGCCCACCACCCCGAGGGAGCGCAGCCCTGACGCGACGGTCTCGATCGCGTCGACGTTGCGCAGCGAGGGGTCCATCGCGGTTCCTGGCAACGTGATCCACCGGTGTTCCCGCACCGCTGACAACCGCTTGGCGGCCGGGTCCGTTTCCAGGAATCGGATCTTGGCGGCCGCGCTGTCCCCGTCATCACCACGGGTCAAATCGGCGAGGACGAGCACGTCTGGATCGCGTTCCAGGATGGCCTCCCACGAGATCTCAGGCCATAGTTGCCGATTGTCGTCGAATACGTTGCGAGCCCCGAGTTCAGCGGTGATGATGCCCGGAGCTCCGCAGCACCCTGCGATGTAGGGAGTCTTGGTACCCGCGTACCACCACATCATCGTTACGCCGTCGGCATTGAGGCTGTCGGCCGCGGCAGCCTTTCGTTTTCGCAGTGACGCGATCAGCTGATCACCCCGCTCCTCGACACCGAATATCTTTGCGATGTCGGTGATCTCTGCGTACATGTCGTCGAGCGTGAGCGCCCGCTGTTGTGGGGCGTCCTGCCCACCGCATTCGCTCGAGGATTGGTAGGTCGGCACACCGAAGCTCTCGAATCGGTCCCGCGGGGCCACCCCCTCGTCGGTGAAAGACCAGTCGAATGTGGCATAGACGAAGTCGGGCGTCTCCTTCAGCACGCGTTCCAGCGACGGGAAATCCCGGCTCAGAACCGGCACTTTGGCGTTCTCGGCGGCAAGTTCGGGACGGACCTCGTCGCTCCACGATGCGCTGCCGGCCATGCGGTCGGCCAGTCCCAGGGTCAGCAGCAGCTCGGTGGCCGGCTGATTGATCGAGACGGCGCGTCGTGGCGGTGTTTTCACGGTGACCGTACGCCCACAGTTCTGCACGGTGACGGGATAGCCCGCGGTTTCGCCGCGGGGTGCGGCAGTGGTCCCACCTACTGAAGAGCTGCAGCCAGCCAACAACGACATGGCAAGCAAGACAACGGATATGACGCGCGTGCGTTCAGGCAACACAAAGCCTTCCGATCCTGGACCCGATCGCGGAGTCCGTCCGATGGGCGGGTCTCCCGTCGAAGTGCGGCGGCGAGGCCCGAGCCAGCAGGTCTTCGGACTCGGAATCATCCAGACAGAGCGCCTTCCCAGTCCGCCGGGACCAGTGGCCGTTGCTCCGCCTGTCCTCCATACCGCTGCGCGTCAGTTCCAGATTCTCACCGGATTCCCTGACCCAACCGGGTTGGGCACGACTGGCTCGAACGGACCATACCAGCGCAGCGCGTCGGGCAGGCGCGTAAGCGGAACCCGTGAGCAGCGAGGCGATCCACACGCCTTAATGATAATCGTTTTCATTTAGGGTCCGAAGGCAGCCCCCCACGAGGGAGCTGGAGACATCGATATTTCAAGCGCCCGCACGGCTGACGACCTAGGCTCGCTTCAGACGGCTGTGGACGCCCTACATCAGAATGAGAACATGCGATGAACACCAATACGCTCAAGGACAGCGGCGCCAAACTGATGAATCTCGCACACCGGTTTGTCCTCACGGTCAGCGGGAAACGGTTGCTGGCCCATCCTTTTGGAATGCCATTGGTCGAGCTTCACACCGTCGGGCGCAAGTCCGGCCAGCCCAGGTCCTGCTTTCTGACGACGCCGGTGCACGACAGTAAGCGGGTGGTACTGGTGGCGTCGAAGGGCGGAGACGACCGCCACCCTGACTGGTACCGGAACCTGCAGGCGCACCCGGACGCCGAGTTGGTGATCGACGGGGAGCGTCGAAAGGTGCACGCCCGCACCGCGAATCCCGAGGAGAAGGCCGAGCTGTGGCCGCAGATCGTCGCGTCGTACCAGGGTTACGCGAACTATCAGAAGCGGACGACTCGAGACATTCCCGTCGTGATCTGCGACGTGAAGGACTGACACCGGCGCGGCACTGAAACTGGTTACCGTGCACGGTATTTCGATAGGTGATTGGCTCGATTCACGCTATCGGCGCACAGGTTCTGGGCCTACGATGATCCGGCACCGACCGGGAGGGACGACATGACGATCGATTTGCCGAAAGACTGGGCCGCCAGACTGGGCGCAGGGCTAGCCGATTTCTATCGCGACCTGCACACGCACCCCGAGTTGTCGTTCCAGGAGCACCGCACGGCGCAGAAGGTCCAGGAGGCGCTCGCCCCACTCGGCCTCGAGGTGACCTCGGGCGTCGGCGGCACCGGCGTCGTGGCCGTCCTGCGCAACGGACCCGGCCCGGTCGTCTGGCTACGGGCGGACTTCGACGCCCTGCCGGTGCAGGAACAGACCGGCCTGCCGTACGCGAGCACGGCACGGGCCACCAACCCGGACGGCAAGGACGTCCCGGTCATGCACGCGTGCGGGCACGATATGCACACCACTGCGCTCATCGGCACGCTGCACTTGCTGACCGAGACCAAAAAGCGCTGGTCAGGCACAGTGGTCGCGGTATTTCAACCGGCCGAGGAGATCGGTAGCGGAGCGGCGGCCATGATCGCCGACGGCATCCTGGACCGCTTCCCCAGCCCCGATGTGGTCCTCGGCCAGCACGTCGGCCCGATCCCCGCGGGCGTCATCGCCTACAAGACCGGGGTGGCCATGGCGGCCGCCGACTCTCTCAAGCTGCAACTGTTCGGCCATGGCGGCCACGGCTCGCAGCCGGAATCGACCGTGGATCCGGTGGTGATGGCGGCCAACGTCGTGCAGCGGCTGCAAACCATCGTGTCGCGGGAACTCTCGCCGTTCGACCCAGCCGTGGTCACGGTGGGCTACCTGCACGCCGGCGCCAAGGACAACATCATTCCCGATGACGCCGAACTCGGGATCAACGTCCGCACCTTCGACGAGAACGTGCGCAGCAAGACGCTGGCCTCGATCAGCCGCATCGCCCAGGCCGAGGCCACCGCGTCCGGTGCGAGCAAGGAGCCGGCGGTGACCACCACGCACAGCTTCCCGGTGACGGTTGTCGACGATCCCGTCATGCAGCAACTCGCCGCGGTGTTCCGGGACCACTTCGGCGCGCAGCGGGTCATCGAGAATCCCCAGCCGCTCGCCGGAAGCGAGGATGTCGGCCAATTCGGGACCACCGCGGGTGTGCCGACGGCGTTCTGGTTCTGGGGCGGATATCCGCAGGAGATCTACGACGAGTCGGCACGTAGCGGCCGGCCGGTACCGACCAACCATTCCCCGCTGTTCGCACCGGTGCTCGAACCCACGCTGTCCACGGGAGTCGAGGCCCTCACCATCGCCGCACTCTCGCGTCTGAACACGACGCGGTGAGACTCGTCGTCGCCATGACCGGAGCGACCGGGGCACCGATCGGCGTCCGGCTCCTCGAGGCGCTACGTGACCTGCAGGTCGAAACCCACCTCGTGATCAGCAGGTGGGCCCGCACCACACTCGCCCAGGAAACCGGTCTGTCGGTCAAAGCGGTCGAGGCGCTGGCCGACACGGTCTACAAGCCCGACGATCAGGGCGCAGCCATAGCGAGCGGGTCCTATCGGGTCGACGGCATGGTCGTCGCCCCGTGCAGCATGAAAACCCTCGCGGCGCTGCGCACCGGGTACGGCGACGGGCTCATCGGGCGCGCCGGGGACGTCACGCTCAAAGAGCGCCGCCGGCTGGTGCTGATCGCCCGGGAGGCGCCGCTCTCGGCGGTACACCTGGAGAACATGCTGGAGCTAACGCGCATGGGCGCCACCATCTTTCCGCCCGTGCCGGCGTTCTACAACAACCCCCGAACCATCGACGACGTCGTGGACTACATCGTGGCGCGGGTGCTCGATCAGTTCGGCCTCGACATGCCCCATGCCGGCAGATGGGTCGGACAGACTCCACCCAAGGACCGGCTCACCATCGCGCATGGCGCCCAGGACGCCGAATGACCGGGTTATGACACCCACAGTTCCACAACACTTTTGAGCGGAGTTTGAGCGTCTGGTCTCCGACTTGTGCGATAAGACTTGGACCTTCGGGCGTGTTGGCAAGATCGCCTTGGTCAGTGAGTCAGCGAGGCCGAGGTGCTGACTGAGGGCTGCGGCGAACGCGGTGAGGTCAAGTTCGACCTTGACCTTGACCATTCCTGCTTTTGCCGTGATTTGTGGATGGCTGGCCGTTGCTCCGAACGTGGCGGGTCCCGCTGCAGGTCCCAGGAACGAAAACCCACTGTGTTCCGGGTGCGGGGACAGCTGCTTGCGTCAGCAAGCGCATGTGGACTGGCTTACTCGACTTCAACAGGCTGGGCCGCGGCATGAATCGGACTTCAAATTGCCGCGAAGAAGCTCTAGGAGCGCTGTGGAAGGTCATGATTGCATGCGTGATCGAGGTCGTTCTGGCGAAGAGCACCGAGGAATTCCCTGGCGACTTCTACGTGGCTGTCGCAACGGTTGTCCCGGTTCTCTTTGTGGCACTGGCCGTGGAAGGCACCAGCTATAGCAGCCTTGTGAAGACGTATGGCGATTTGATGAAAACGGCGGGCGATACCGACCGTAACGTGGGTCTGCGGTTCCTGGCTTCAGTCGCCGGCCTCATCGCCCAGGTAGCCGCCTTCGCGATCATTCTCCTCGCGGGTATCAGCGAACTTGTCGCTCTCAATGCGCTCCTGCACCAGCGGGCCGATGCCCAGACAGCTGTTCTTGTGTCTTATGGTGTGGGCTTTCTTCTGAGCGCGGTCCTGGCAGGTCCGATGATCGCGATTATGCGGGTCACCTTCACGGCTCTTCGTGAGCAGTACACGGGGCTTTTTCGAGAACTGAGTGACGCAATCCGCATAGCCCTGACCGGCAGCCAACGGAGTGCACGAGACCATGACGAGGATGCCCCGGATGCAGAGGGTCTTCCAGACACCACCAAGTAAGTCATCGTCGGTCCTAGGACCACGCCCCTTCAGCCGCGGCGCCGACCCCGGTGACAAGAGGCCAGCGCTCGACATCGTCTTCGTCGCAACGTAGCCGGATATCCTTGGAGCCCTGGCGATTTCTCTGCCGAACTGTCTTCCAGCTCGTTGTGGCGTTTCAGCGGGTATCCGCCGGCTCTAGCCGATCGTTTGAAGGTACTGCACGCCGCGGCAGCCGTGCCCGAGAATCTGACCGCCGATCCGCAGTACAGGCGCTGAGCAACTGGTCGGCGTACGGCGTGGGCAACCTGACCCACCTTTTACAGTGAGGACATGGAAGAACTCCACGCTGACCGTAGGCGGGCCGAATCGTTCGGCGCGGCGTCCGATGACTACGACCGGTACCGGCCACGTTATCCCCAGGCGCTGATCGCTGATCTGGTGACCACTGCGGGCCTTGCGACACTCGATGTCGGGGCGGGCACGGGCATCGCTTCGGTTCAGTTGATCAATGCCGGCGCAACGGTTCTCGCCGTCGAGCCCGACTCCCGCATGGCCGGTGTCGCCGCGGGCAAGGGCGTCACGGCCGAGATCGCGACGTTCGAGGACTGGCAGCCCGCTGCACGCACATTCGATCTCGTGGTGTTCGCTCAGTCATTTCACTGGGTGCAGCCCCGGCCTGCGCTGGCCAAGGTGCGGAGCATTCTCAATGCCGGTGGGCGGCTTGTGCTGTTGTCCAACCGGATCGTGCCGAAGTCACCGACGTGGGCCGACCTGGATGACATCTACTCCGACTATCTCGGTGACGAACGCAGCTCGATCGTCGATGCCACCCGCTTGGCCGAGGTCACCGCGCTCATCGAGGACGGTGGCTTCACGGTGGAGCACCGCAACGTCGTCGAGCAGTTGCACTACACCACCGAGGACTGGCTCAATCTGGTGTTCACCTACTCCAACCACCTGACGCTGCCCACATCGGCACGAGATGAGTTGCGCGGCCGCCTCGCCGAGCGGATCGGTCCCCACGGCGTCGACGCGGTCAACGACGCGCTGGCCGTCGTCTGCACGCCCTTGTGAGAAGGGTCGGTTACGCAAACACCTTGCCGGTCAACGTGATCAGTTGGTCGAACAGGACACCCAACTCGCCGTCACGGCGCTCCAGCGGCGCGAACCCGTCAGCACCGAAATCCTGGAACAGGGAGAGCGCCACCTGGGCGCGGACATCGAGCATCTGAAAGTTCGCGACGATCTGCCGCCAATGCTCGACGGCGCGGACTCCGCCGTCGGCACCGTAAGACACGAACGCGATGGTCTTCTGGAACCATTCGGAGCCGAGGCTGTCGACCGCGTTCTTCAGTGCACCGGGGACTCCGTGGTTGTACTCAGGGGTGACGAAGATGAATCCGTCACACGAGTCGACCGCCTCGCTCCAACGCGTGACGTTCGGCGAATCGTATTGCTTCTGTGCCGTTGCCGGTACGGTCGCCGAGGTCAGCAAGGGGACGTCGAACTCCTTGAGATCCAGGACCTCGAAATCCGCATCCGCGCGCTGGGCGGCGCTTTTGGCGACCCAGTCGCCGACGGCCTTGCCGTTACGGCCCTCGCGGATCGACCCGATGACGATACCGATCTTCATGAATGCTCCCTCCAACGTGCCGCCGCACTGTGAAAGTGGTTTGCGGACGCGCGCTCATCCCGTTTGAGCTGATTGCGCCGACCACCGCAGCTTATAGTGACGGCGCCGTGCATTAGCGGGATCACGACCGATGCTCAGCGGAGGAGTGCCATGACGCGATCCGGTGTCGATCTGGGTGTCCTGAGCATCCTGCCGCTGCGTGCGAGTGCGTTGGACTCGCCCGAGGCGATACAGGAGTGGCTGCATTCGGCGGGCCCTGCCGAACGCAGCAGGCAGGTCGGTGCGATGTCGAAGACACAGGTCGCGCGCTTCGCCGCACTGCTCGACGCGACGACCGGGCCCGAACTACTGCGATCGATCGATGTCGACTTGGCGGCGCGCGTCATCCGGTCGGCGGATCTCGTGCAGGCCGGCGCATTCATCGCCGCCATGGACTCCGACGAGGGTGCGGAGATCTTGCGCAAGCTGGGTGATGCCAAACGCACCGAGTTGCTGGCGCAGACCGACCCCGCGACCGCGGAGACGTTGCGAAATCTGTTGCGCTATGCACCGAACTCTGTTGCAGCCCATATGCTTCCGGAATTGTTCACGATCGACGGCGCGCTTTCCGCGGCGGCAGCCGAGGACGCGGTCCGCGAGCAGGCCAACCAGATGCGCGGCAAGGTCCGGGCCGGCGGATACATTTATGTCACCGACGCCGACCGACGACTGATCGGAGTGGTCGGTTTCCGGGATCTGGTGTTGGCCGAGCCCGAGCAGCCGGTGCACGAGTTGATCGACGACCATCCCGTGTCGGTGCGGTCGAGTCACAATGCGGAGAACGCTGCACAACTACTCGTCGACCACGATCTGACCGCGCTGCCCGTCGTCGACGAGCGTCGGAAGCTGCTCGGTGTCCTGACGGCCGACGCCGCCGCCGACATCCTCGAGCGCGAGGCCACCGAGGACGCCGAACGCCAGGGTGGCTCGGCCCCACTGGAGGTCCCGTATCTACGTGCGTCGCCGATTCGCCTGTGGCGCAAGCGTATTGTCTGGCTGCTGGTGCTCTTCGTCGCCGAGGCATACACCGGCACGGTGCTTCGGGCGTTCGAGGACGAGCTGGAGGCGGTCGTCGCGCTCGCCTTCTTCATACCGCTGCTGATCGGAACGGGCGGCAACACTGGCACTCAGATCACCACGACCCTGGTCCGGGCCATGGCCACCGGCCAGATGCGGTTCCGCGACTTGCCGCGTGCCCTGCTCAAAGAGATGTCCACCGGCGCACTGGTAGCGGTGACGATGGCCGCCGCGGCTGTCGTCCGCGCGTGGACCCTCGGCGTCGGCCCGCAGGTCACCGTCACAGTGTCGGTCACCGTCGCGGCCATCGTGATGTGGTCGGCACTGGTGGCGACCGTGCTACCACCACTGCTCAAGAAGCTGCGGGTGGATCCCGCGGTGGTCTCGGCACCGATGATCGCCACCATCGTCGACGGCACCGGCCTGCTCATCTACTTCCTGATCGCGCACCTGACGCTGCCGCAGTTGGCCGGTCTCTAACGCGCGGTGGCCGCAGGCTCGATCCGGCGGACCAGCACCTCGGTGACGATGAGCAATCCGAGGCGCACCAGGTTGAGCCGATGCCAGCGGGCGATGAGATGCGATTGCACCTCCGGCGCGATTTCTCCTTTGAGCAGCGGGATGTTGATGCCCCGGATGAGGTAGGTGCTCAAGCCGAGTGCGCCCGCCAGGGATGCGGCCGCGGCCACGACGGTTCGGTGGTCGGCGCCGCCCTGCCATCCGCGGCGCAGCACCACCGAGGTTCCGCCCATGGCTGCCGGGGTGATCGGGGCGTAATACGGTGCCGGGCTCCCGGACCCGATGATGCCGGGGCGGCGGTGGCTCGCCCCGGCGATGAGCTGGGGCACACCGACGACGGCCTCGTAGGTATTGCCGAAGAACCAGGCTGCCCGACCGAATCTCGCGATGCCGCTTGCCGAGGGTGGGGTCAGTTTCGTCATAAGTCCGAGGCTACGACGGCTGCCTACGGTAGGTCAGTTTGTCGAGTTCGTTGCCGTATTCGTCGACCGCGACCACGTCCATCTCGCTGACGAACGTCCCGGGACGGACGTCGACGCGGATGAACGCGTAGTTGCGGAACCGTACGCGTGACCACGCGACGCCCTCAGACTGCTTGTCTCCGTGGGCATCCCAGACGTAGCTGTTGGGGACGAAGGTGTCGGCTATCGTGTGCCCGCGATAGCTCTCCGACTCGCCGGGCTGGAAGTTGTAACGCGGCCGCCCGCCCGAACCCACCGTGTAGTACACCGTCCCGTCGGTGTCGGGGTAGACGACGGCGTTGTCCTCGGCGGCCCGGGTCGGGCGGCCGCCGCGAATCGGATCGGTCCGCTCGAACACGTGGTTGTGGCCCTGCAGCACCAGATCCACGCGGTAGCGGTCGAACAATCCGACCCAGGCGGCGCGGACTCCGCCGTCGCTGGCGTGCGAATCCGTCGTCGAATAGGCGCAGTGATGGAAGAAACAGACGATGAAGTCGATGTTGGGATCAGCGCGGTGGGCGGCCAATGTCCGTTCCACCCAGCTGTTCTGGGCCCCGCCCGAATAGCCGGTGTTCGCCTTGATCTCGTAGCTGACGTCGTTGGCGTCCAGGGAAAGCACAGCGACGTTGCCGTAAACGAACGAGTACACCGAAGGACAGGCCTTGGGGCCGTTGCCCGGAAAGTCGAGCCGGGCCAGGTGCCCGGCGTACCCGTGCACGGGGTAGCTGGCTTCCATGTCGTGGTTGCCGGTGGCGAACATCCATGGTGTCGTCGCGGCGCTGCGTTCGATCGACCCGAAGTAGACGTCCCACACGAAGGGGTTGAACTTGTCGAACCCCGACGGCGGGTTGCCTCCGCCCGATGGCACGAACGTTCCGGGCTTACCCGCGCCGGAGGGGTCGGCGTAGGCGATATCCCCTGCCAGCACATGGAAATCCGGCCGCGACGCGACGATCTGATTCAGCACGTTGGTGGTGTGTCCCACGGCCGGGTCGTTGTCGGGCTTGTAGTACTGGTCGTCGTAGTCGCCGGGCTTGAGCCCCGGCGGCAACGCCGGGGTGTCGTCGGTCCCCTGGTCGCCGAGCATGGTGAATCTGAACGGCACCTGCGCGTCGCGGGCGCTGGGCATCGCCGTCGACGCGGACAGAACATCGCTGACGAAGCCGTCTTCGGTGCGCCACTGGTAGAAATGCGGTGCCCGTCCCGGCAGCCCGTCCACCGGCACATGGGCGTAGAACTGCTCGGCGGCGAGCACACCACCGCGACTGTCCGGTATCTGTGTCACGAGATTGCGGACCTCGGCCTCTGTCGTCGCACCCAGCGCCGGGGTGGGCCCGTGATCCACGAAGATCTTCACGCCGCCCGGACTGCGGGAGAGCTGCGCGGCGAACCGTAGTTGGCTCACGGCGTCCGAGCCGTAGCCCACCCGGCGGTTGGCCACCGTCAGCGGGGCGTCGGCGGCGTAGGCGCGGTGACCGAACGGAGAGACGCCGAGGCCGGCGACGGCCGCCAATGCTGCCGACCCTCGCAGAAAGTTCCGTCGCGACACCCGGTGCCTGCGAAGATAGTCCTGATGCCAGTCGTACTGCTCGGCCATCGTCATGCTGGCGGCATCCGCCGTCGGGATCCCGGTATCGGGAGTCTCGCCGGGTGCTGTCAAACGTCTCGTGCCCACATCTGAAGATGGTGGTGCAAACCGTGCCCCGGCGCTGTGCGCCACGTCGAACGCGTGGTGACGAGCCGGTGAACCGTTACCTGCGCAGCGACCGCGCCGCACCACCGCGGATCGATTTTTCAGATGAATTAGATCGAATATATGCGCTGTACAGATACAGCGTGCGGCTGAATCATGGTTTCCAACGAGCGATTCTGTCCGAGCAGTGGAGGTTGGGATGTCGAGCCAAGAGACCGAGGTTCTCGTCGTCGGCGCGGGTCAAGCCGGTATCGCGATGAGCGAGCACCTCAGTTTGCATGGCGTCGGGCACCTCGTCGTCGAGCGTGACCGGGTCGCCGAACGCTGGCGGTCGTGGCGGTGGGATTCCCTGGTGGCCAACGGGCCCGCCTGGCATGACCGTTTTCCCGGCCAGGAGTTCAACATCGACCCCGACGGGTTCGCGGGCAAGGAGCAGGTGGCCGACTACCTGGTCTCCTACGCCGAGAAGATAGACGCCCCGATCCGTACCGGCGTCGAGGTGACATCGGTCCGCAAGAACGAGGGCCGGCCCGGCTTCACCGTCCAGACCTCCGAGGGCACCATCGAGGCCCGCTACGTCGTGGCCGCCACCGGCGCGTTCCAGAAACCGGTCATCCCGCCGGTCGTGCCCGACAATGCCGGCATTCACCAGATTCATTCGAGCGCGTACCACAATCCCCAGCAGTTGCAGGACGGCGCCGTGCTGGTCGTCGGAGCCGGATCCTCAGGTGTGCAGATCGCCGACGAGCTCCAGCAGTCGGGCCGGCAGGTGTATCTCGCTGTCGGGCCGCACGACAGGCCGCCCCGCAGCTACCGCGACCGCGACTTCTGCTGGTGGCTCGGCGTTCTCGGCAAATGGGACATGGCCGCCCCGCCGCGGGGCGCCGAGCATGTGACCATCGCGGTCAGTGGCGCGCACGGCGGGCACACCGTGGATTTCCGGTCATTGGCCGCCAGTGGGATCACGCTGCTCGGGATGGCTGGCGGGTTCGACAACGGCGTCATGCGCTTCGCACCCGATCTGCGGGACAACATCGAAGCCGGCGACGCGAACTACGTGTCGATGCTCGACGAGGCCGACGCCTACGTCGCCCGCAACGGTCTCGACCTGCCCGAGGAGCCGCAGGCCCGGGTTCTCGGCCCCGACCCGGACTGCATGACCCATCCCATCCTCGAGCTGGATTTCGCCGCCGCCGGGATCACCTCGATCATCTGGGCCGTCGGCTTCGCGTTCGACTACGGCTGGCTGCAGGTCGACGCGTTCGACGAGAACGGCAAACCCAAACACCAGCGCGGCGTCTCCGCGGAGCCCGGCGTGTACTTCCTGGGACTTCCGTGGCAGTCCCGCCGCGGTTCGAGCTTCATCTGGGGCGTCTGGCACGACGCCAAGTACCTCGCCGACCAGATCGCGATTCAGCGCAGCTACCTCGCCTACAAAGCCGCCAACCAGACCTCCGAGGACAAAGGACAGTGGTCATGACCGACATCGCAACACCGACCCACACCCGGATCCGGCCCTTCAACACCAAGGACACCTATCCCGAGCAGAACCTCGACAACGACCTGTGCCAGGCCGTCGTCGCAGGCGGGGTGGTCTACCTGCGCGGGCAGATCGGCCAGGATCTCGAGACCCGGGAATCGGTGGGCATCGGCGACGTCGAAGCACAGACCGAGAAAGCGATGAGCAACATCGCGATGCTGCTCGACGAGGCAGGCAGCTCGCTGCGCGACATCGTCAAGGTCACCGTGTACCTCACCGATATCCGCTACCGCGAAACCGTGTACCGGGTCATGGGCCGCTGGCTCAAGGGCGTGTTTCCGGTGTCGACGGGCCTGGTGGTCGAGGCCCTCGCCCGGCCCGAGTGGCTCGTCGAGATCGACGCCACCGCGGTGATCAGCTCGAACACTGGTGGGGAGGCGAAATGACCTTCTCCCTTGTCGCCCGCGATCCGGGCACCGGAGCCTTCGGCATCGTGATCGCGTCGTCGAGCCCCGCGGTCGCGTCGCGCTGCGCGCACGCCCGGGCCGGCGTCGGGGTGGTCGCATCGCAGAACGTCACCAACCCCGCGCTCGGCCCACACGTGCTCGGATCGCTCGCCGGTGGCCTCGACGCCGACGGGGCGCTCAAAGCCGCACTGGCACAGGAGAAATTCCCCGATTACCGGCAGCTGACCGTCGTGGACACCCAGGGCAACACCGCGGTGCATTCGGGACCCAACAGCCTCGGCGTGCACACCCACCTCCAGGGCGATCAGGCGGTGGCGGCGGGCAATCTGCTCGCCGATGAGAAGGTGATCGCCGAACTGCTCAACGGCTATTGCGGCAGCACCGCCGCGGCCTTCGAGGACAGACTGCTCGACGGGCTGCGCGCGGCAGTCGCGGCCGGCGGCGAGGCCGGCCCCGTGCACTCCGCCGGAATGCTTGTGGTGGAAGATGTTCCGTGGCCCGTGACCGACCTTCGGGTCGACCATTCCGATGACCCCATCGGTGATCTTGCCGCGTTGTGGACGCTGTGGCAGCCGCAGAAGAACGATTATCGGGTTCGCGGCGTCGACCCGACGCAGGCACCGTCCTACGGAGTCCCGGGGGATCAGTGACCACCGTCGACGCCACCGTCGCCACGGGTGTCGCGGCAGCCCACCCCGGGCTGATCGAGCTGTCCCGTGACCTCTATGACCATCCCGAAATCGCCTGGGAAGAGGTCCGCTCCGTCGGACGTGTCGCCGGGCCGTTGGCGGACAACGGGTTTGATGTCACCGAGAAGTACTGCGGCCTGGATACCGCGTTCGCAGCGCGGATCGGCACCGGCGACCTGCACATTGCCCTGTGCGCCGAATACGACGCGCTGCCCGGGCTCGGTCATGCGTGCGGGCACAACCTCATCTCCGCGATCACGGTCGGCGCGGCACTGGCCCTGGCGCCCGTCGTCGACGATCTGGGCCTGACCCTGTCGGTGATCGGCACCCCGGCCGAAGAGGGCGGCGGCGGGAAGATCGAGCTGCTGGAACGCAACGGATTCGACGGGCTGCACGCCGCCGCCATGGTCCACCCCGGTCCCGTCGACGTGGCGCGGGCCCGGCCATTTGCCGTGTCGCACAGCCACATCTCCTACCACGGCAAGTCATCGCACGCCGCCGCCTACCCCGAACGTGGCATCAACGCGGCCGACGCGTTCACCATCGCCCAGGTGGCGATCGGCCTGCTGCGCCAGCAGTTGCCGTCGTCGGTGCGGGTACACGGCATGATGACCCGCGGCGGGGAGGCTCCGAACGCCATCGCCGAACACACCGAGGGCCGCTGGTATGTGCGGGCCGAGACCCTCGCCCAGTTGGCCGAGGTCGAACCCAAGGTGATGCGCTGCTTCGAAGCCGGCGCGCTGGCCTCGGGTGCCGAACTCACGGTGGCGCCGGAATCCAAGCCGTATGCGGAGTTCCGGACCGACGACGATCTGCTCGCGTGCTACGAGCGCCGCGCGACCGCGGCGGGCAGGCACTTCGCCACGGGCCCGGACACGATGATGGCGCGCGCGTCGACCGATATGGGCAACGTCTCGCAGACCCTGCCAGCCATCCACCCCTACATCGGCATCGACTCACTGCCCGCGGTCAACCATCAGCCCGAGTTCGCCGCGGCCACCATCACCCCCGCAGCCGAAACCGCCATCGCGCAGGGCGCGCTCGCCTTGGCAGGCACCGTCGTCGACGCCGCAGGCCAAACCGCCATCCGTGACCGGCTGCTCGATGGAAGATGAACCATGCACACCCCGACCCGCACTGAGCACGACCTACTCGGCGACAAGGACGTTCCCGCCGACGTCTACTACGGCGTGCACACCGCCCGCGCGCTGGAGAACTTCCCCATCAGCGGGGTGCCCATCTCGCGCAACCCTGATCTGGTGGTGGCTCTGGCTGCGGTGAAACAGGCTGCGGCCGAGGCCAATCGACAGCTCGGGCAGCTCGACGACGAAATCGCCGAAGCCATCATCGCGGCAGCCGTCGAGATCCGCGACGGCGCCCTGCACGACCAGTTCGTGGTGGACCAGATCCAGGGCGGTGCCGGAACGTCGACCAACATGAACGCCAACGAGGTGATCGCCAACCGCGCGTTGGAGATCCTCGGACACCAGCGCGGCGAGTACCGCTACCTTCATCCGCTCGAGCACGTCAACCTCGGGCAGAGCACCAACGACGTCTACCCCACCGCCGTCAAGGTCGCGGTCGGGATGGCCGCGCGGTCCCTGGAGCGGGCACTGCGCGAGCTCGCCGAGCGTTGCACCGCCAAATCGATCGAGTTCGCCGACATGCTCAAGCTCGGTCGCACCCAGTTGCAGGACGCCGTGCCGATGACGCTCGGCCAGGAGTTCGGTGCGTACGCCATCACCATCGCTGAGGACGCAGACCGGCTCGAAGAGGCCTTGGCGCTGATCGCCGAGATCAACCTGGGCGGCACGGCCATCGGTACCGGCCTCAATACCCATCCCCAGTACGCGGCCCTGGTGTGTGAACGGCTGCGTGCGCTCACCGGTCTGCCGCTGAGCACCGCGGGAAACCTCGTCGAAGCGACCTCAGATGTCGGGGCCTTCGTGCAACTCTCCGGCGTCACCAAGCGGGCCGCGGTGAAGCTGTCGAAGATCTGCAACGATCTGCGGCTGCTGTCCTCGGGGCCACGGGCCGGGCTGGGCGAGATCAACCTGCCTGCCGTGCAAGCCGGTTCGAGCATCATGCCGGGCAAGGTCAACCCGGTGATCCCGGAAGTCGTCAACCAGGTGGCGTTCGAGGTCATCGGCAACGACCTCACCGTCACCATGGCCGCCGAGGCCGGGCAGTTGCAACTCAACGCCTTCGAACCCATCATCGCCCGAGCCCTGCTGTCGTCGCTCAACCACCTCACCGCCTCTGTCGACGTGCTCGGCGAACGCTGCATCCAGGGCATCACCGCCAACGTCGAGCACATGCGTGACACCGTGCTGCGGTCGGCCAGCATCGCCACGGCGCTCAATCCTGTGCTCGGCTATGAGGCGGCCACCGCGCTCGTCGCCGAGGCCATCGCCACCGGCGCGTCCATCCCAGAGCTGGTACGGCGCTCGGCGCTGCTCGACGAGGAGACCCTGGCCCGCATCCTCAGCCCCGAGAACCTCTGCCGGCCAAACGATCCCAAGGCAACCGAAGCGCTCTAGCCGCTCTCCGCGTCAGCGCACCCATCCAGGTGCCTGACAGCGACGAACCTCTGGTGTGAATCGACAAGAGGAGACATCGCTCGTTCGGCGGATTGCTGTCATCGGCAGTGGCGTATCCGGGTTGACCGCAGCGTGGGTTCTGGCCCGAGACGCCGAGGTCACGCTGTTCGAAGCGCAGCCGCGCTGCGGTGGGCACGCCCACACTCACCGGTTGCCGACCGGCCGCGACGACCTGTCCACAGTCGCCGTCGACTCGGGATTCATCGTCTTCAATGACCGCACCTACCCGACGCTGCTCAAGCTGTTCGACGAACTCGGCGTGCGATCCCAGGAATCGGACATGTCGATGTCGGTCCGATGTGACGGGTGCGGCCTGCAGTACGCGGGTGCCCGGGGTCCGCTCGGGCTGTTCGCGCAACCCTCCGCCGTGGTTCGGTTTCGCTATCTGCGGATGCTCACGGAGGTGACGCGCTTTCACCGACTGGCCCGTGCCGAACTCGCACTGGACGACGACCACGGCGGCACCCTCGGCGCTTTCCTGTCCGCTGCTCGGTTTTCCCGTTATTTCACCGCGCATTTCATGGTGCCGCTGGTCGCGGCGGTGTGGTCGTGTCCCCCGAACGTCGCACTCGACTACCCGCTCCGATACCTGTTGCGGTTTCTCGATCACCACGGGATGCTCACGGTGTTCGGATCACCCACGTGGCGCACCGTGACCGGCGGCTCGGCCCAGTATGTCGACGCAATCACCGCCCGGTTGCCCGCCATGCGCAGTGGTGTCCCGGTGCGCGCGGTCTATCGCACCGCGTCGGGAGTGGTGGTGCGCGACGACGCGGACCGGGTCGACGAGTTCGATGCCGCCGTCATCGCCACCCATCCCGACCAGGCCCTGGCCCTGCTCGACCAGCCCACCCGAGCCGAGACGGAGATTCTCGGTGCGTTGACCTACTCCGTGAATCACACTGTGCTGCATACCGATACGTCGGTGTTACCGACGCGCCACAGGGCGCGGGCATCGTGGAACTACCGGCTACCGGCATGCGATTCCGCACCGGACCGGGTCCTGGTGAGCTACGACCTCACCCGCCTGCAGCGCCTCGCTGCAGCGGCTGATCGACGGTTCCTGGTGACCCTCGGCGATGGCGGCTGCGTCGATCCCGACACGGTGCACGCGGCCATGGTGTACGAACACCCGCAGTACACGCCGAATTTCGTGGCGGCACAACGACGTCTGCCCGAGTTGGGCGATCATCGGATCGCGTTCGCAGGCGCATATCACGGATGGGGCTTCCACGAGGATGGCGCCCACTCGGGTGTCGTTGCCGCGCAACGACTCCACGGCAGTTGGTCCGGTCCGGTGCCACCGCTGCGCAGGCCACTCGGGAGTACGGTGTGAGGTCGTCGCGGATAGTCCGAACTCGCATCCGGCACGTCCGCCGGTCGCCCATCCATCACGAATTCAGCTACCGCAGTTACAGCTGGCTGGTCGACCTCGATGCGTTGCCGCAGCTGCCGCTCCCGCTGCGGCCGTTCGCCCAGTTCAGGTCTGCTGACCACGCCGGGCCACCGCAGGGCGGGCTCCGAGCCAACATCGATACCTACCTGGCAGAGCACGGGATTACCGTGCGAGGGGGCCGGGTGCTGATGCTCACCAACGCGCGCGTTCTCGGCTATGTGTTCAATCCGCTCACGGTGTACTGGTGCTACGACCGCGACGGTTCACTGGTCTGCGTCGTGGCCGAGGTGCACAACACCTACGGCGGCCGCTACCGATACCTGGTCCGCCCGGATCTACACGGTAATGCCGCCGTGGCCAAGGATTTCTACGTTTCCCCGTTCAACGCAGTGACGGGCGAATACCGCCTGCGTGTTCCCGAACCGGGCCGGCAGCTCCATGTCGCCGTCCACTTGTGCGACCCGGCCGGTTCCACCGTGTTCAGCGCCACCATGACCGGTCGGGTTCATGCGGCCGACACCGCCACCGTGCTGCGGGCCCTGGCGGCCGTTCCGTTGGCTCCCCTGTTGGTGGCACTGCGGATCCGATGGCAGGGCATGCGTCTCTGGGCGCGCGGCCTGCCCCTCGTCCCTCGACCCCAGGAGAGGATTTGATGACCCTCGAGACCGACATCACCCCGGCCCAACAGGGCCCGACGCGCTGGCGCGATATCGACCGGGTCCCTCGGGGCCCGCGCGTGCGGCTCGGAGCGCCCATCGCGGAGAGTTTGTTTCGACGCGCGACACGCGATCTGCCGTTGCGCGTGGACTATTCGGACACGCCACTTGCCGAGTCTGCCGCAGACGCCGCTTCCCCGCGGCTGGTCGTGCACCGCCCCGATCATTTCTTCGCCCGTCTGGCCGCGGCCGGCCTGATCGGCTTCGGGGAGTCCTACATGGCGGGCGACTGGTCATCACCGGATCTCGCGGCGGTGCTGACGGTACTGGCCGCCGGCATCGACACTCTCGTGCCTGCGCCTTTGCACCGGTTGCGCCATCTGTGCCTGCCGCGGGTGCCTCGCAGTCACTACGGCACGCGCGCCGACGCCCGGGCGAACATCGCCCATCACTACGACCTGTCGAACGAGTTCTTCAGCCTGTTCCTCGACGAATCCATGACGTACTCGTCAGCGTTGTTCGCCGACCTCGGGACCGCACCGATATGGCCGGATATTGTCGACGCGCAGCACCGCAAGATCGACCGCCTTCTCGACGTCGCCGGCGTGACGCCGGGCTCCCGTGTGCTCGAAATCGGAACGGGCTGGGGAGAATTGACGATCCGGGCCGCGCAACGGGGTGCCCAGGTACACACGATCACGCTGTCCCGGGAACAACAACTCCTGGCTCGCCGTCGCATCGCGGCCGCCGGGTTGTCGAGCCGGGCCACCGTCGAGTTGTGCGACTACCGTGACGTGCAGGGCCGGTACGACGCGATCGTCTCGGTCGAAATGATCGAGGCGGTCGGTCACCGCTACCTGACCACTTACCTACGCACCCTCGACCGGCTACTCGCCGAGAACGGCCGAATCGCGTTGCAAGCCATCACGATGCCGGATCATCGGATGCGCGCGACCCGCAACACCTACACGTGGGTGCACAAGTACATCTTTCCCGGCGGGTTCCTGCCATCGGTGGATCTGCTCGAGCAGACCGTCGCACGCCGAACCAGCCTTCGCATGGTCGATCGATATTCGTTCGGTCCGCATTACGCACATACGTTGCGACTCTGGCTGCAACGGTTTACCGCCCACGCGCCCGGCGCCGAGGCCCTGGGCTTCGACGAGACGTTTCAACGCATGTGGAGGTTTTACCTGGCGTACTCGCAGGCCGGCTTCGCATCCGGGTACCTCGACGTCCACCAGTTTGTCCTCGATCGCTCCTGGAGTAGTGATCACGGTGCCACTCGACGGTGACACGGTGCACCTCCGCGGCCCGGTCTGTGCAAAGATCCCGACATGGACCTACCCCGCGGTCATGACCGCGGCACGGGTGACCACGCGGCCGAATCCACCTCCGCCGCGCGGGCCGCCGACGCCACCGAGCTGGCTCGCCGCCTCGGTGCGATCGCGTCCGGCGACCGCGACGCCTTCACCGAGTTCTACGACATGACCTGCGCGCGGGTGTTCGGCCTGTCGTCCCGAATCGTCCGCAACCCGGCACTTGCCGAGGAGGTCACCCAAGAGGTCTACCTGCAGGTGTGGACGTCGGCGGCACGCGATTACAACCCGGCTCTGGCCAGCCCGATCGGCTGGCTGCTGACCTTGACCCAGCGCCGCAGCGTCGACCGGGTGCGTTCCGAACAGTCGGCCAGCGATCGCAACCACGCATATGGTGCAGGCAATCTGGGTCGGGAACACGACGTGGTCGCCGACGAGGTCGGCCAGCGGTTGGACGAGCAGCAAGTCGTCGACTGTCTCGACACCTTGACAGACACCCAGCGGGAAGCCATCGCGCTGGCGTACTACGGCGGCCACACCTACCGTGAGGTCGCCGAACTCCTCGGCTCCGGACTCCCGGCCATCAAGACCCGTATCCGTGACGGACTGATCCGGCTGAAGAACTGTCTGGGGGTGGGTTCGGATGACTGACAATCACATCGACGACGAACTCCTCGACCTCGCCTACCCGTACGCGCTGGGTGCCGTGTCCGAGGCCGAACGCGCCGAGATCGACCACCGGCTGGCTGCCGCGGGAGCACCCACGGCCGACGCGTTTGCCCGGATCGTCGCCGACATTCAGGACACGATGGCGCTCGTCACCGCCGGCGACACGCTTGCCCCACCCGCTCGCGTGCGCGAGTCGTTGCTGCACGCGATCGGGCAACAACCGGGGCGTGACGCAGGCGACGAGCTGGCTCTACACCGTGCCCGCAGGCGCCGGTTGGTCACGCGCGTACTGGTGGCCGCGGCCGCCGCCGTCGTGATCGCTGTCGCAAGCACCGTCGTGCTGCGGTCCATGCACCAGCCCCCCAGCGTGCCCTCGGTCGCTCAGGTGCTGGCGTACCCCGACACCCGCACCACCACGGCCGCGGTGGCAGGCGGCACCATCACCCTGAGCGCGTCGGCCCAGGCCAACGCCGTCGTGGTGGCGATGTCGAACGTGCCGCCACCCCCGCAGGGCCACGTCTACCAAATGTGGTTCATCCCCGCGTCTGGCCCCACGAGATCGGCAGGCACCATGAGCGCCGACACCATGCCGCCCCCTGGCGGCGAGGTCATCCCGGCGCTGAACCCGGCGACCGCGGTTGCGGTTACCGTCGAACCCGGCACCGGTTCGACCCAGCCCACATCAAGCCCGGTCGTCACCATTCCGCTGACCTGATTTCGCGCGGCACGACCCATCCGGGTCGGTGCGCGCAGCGAATCACTGTCGATGACCACCGCTGCCCTCATTGACGAAGTGCTCGACCGGACGATCGCCCTTGGCTATTCGCGGGTCGGCATCGCGATTCGAGAACGGTTCTGGCGCGGGCCCGATTGCCCGCGCGAGAGCCTGGCCGGCGCCACTGTTCTGGTCACCGGTGCGAATTCGGGCATCGGTCGGGCAGTTGCCGCGGCTCTCGCCGCGCATGGCGCCACCGTGCTCATGACTGTTCGTGACCGCTCCCGCGGCGAGGCCGCCCGACACGAACTCTTGGCAGCCGATCCCGCCGCGGATCTGGTCGTCGAACGGTGCGATGTGTCCGCATTCGCTGACATACGGGCGTTCGCCGCTGACGTGGGCCGGCGCCACCACCGGATCGACGCGGTGATCCACAACGCCGGAGTACTGCCCGCGCAGCGGACCGACAGCGTCGACGGACACGAACTGTGCCTCGCCACCCACGTGCTCGGGCCTGTGCTGCTGACCGAACTTCTGCTGCCTCTGCTGGCTGCCGCGCCCGACCCGAGGGTTGTGTTCGTCTCGTCCGGCGGGATGTACACCCAGTCGCTGGACGCCGATGACATCGAATACCGAACCGGCCGCTACCACGGGGCCACCGCCTACGCCCGCAGCAAGCGCATCCAGGTCGCCCTGGTGCCGCTGCTGGCCCAACGCTGGGCTCGCCAGTCGGTGATGGTGGCCGCCATGCATCCCGGCTGGGCCGACACCCCAGGTATCGCGGAGGCGTTGCCCGGGTTTCGCCGCCTGTTCCGCCCCATCCTGCGCAGCCCGGAGCAGGCCGCTGACACCGCGGTATGGCTCACCGCGACGACGCCGACGCCGCCCTCGGGACAGTTCTGGCATGACCGCCGCAGCCGGCCCACCCACTATCTGCCGACGACGCGCTACACCGAGACCGAACTCGAGCAGGTGTGGCGGTACTGCGCCGGGGCGATCGGACTCTCGTGAACAACGGAATCGGAAAGGACTCGCCATGTTGACTCGGTTACAAACGGCTGCGACCCGCGTCCTGGAGGTCGCCGGGTCGACGGTAGGCATCCGGAGCGGTGTCGAGGAGCCGCCGCACACCGCGCGCTCGTTGGGTCGCGACGTCGAGATCCGCCGATATGGGCCCCGCATCGCGGCCCAGACACAAGTACTCGCGAACGAGGAAGCGGCCCGCAGCACCGGTTTCCGGCGTCTGGCGCGTTACATCTTCGGCGCCAACCAGCACCGCGAACCGATCGCCATGACCATGCCCGTCGGGCAGCAGGGCGGTGAGCAGCAGAGCTGGGTGATCCGGTTCTACCTGCCGACCGGGTCGACACTGCAATCGTTGCCGACTCCTGACGATGAGCGCGTTGCGCTTGTCGAGCTGGCGCCGGAAACCGTTGCGGTGCTGCGCTTCAGCGGCGATCGCGGACCGTCGAGAATGGCCGAGAAAACTCGTCAGCTCCGAGAAACCCTGCGCGACTATGGCTTCGCGCCAGTCGGCGAGCCCAGTGCCTGGTTCTATGATCCGCCGTGGACGCTGGCCTGTCGCCGGCGCAACGAGATCGCGATTGCCGTTGAAACATGAGGGCGGAGGCGCAGGCAGCCAAGCACTTTCGGTGATCACCCGCCGGCGTGCAACCGCGCCAGCTCTCGATCGAGACCTTGCGCACCCTTGTCGAGCAGGTTGGCGACCGCGATGCGCAGCAGTGGTTCGAACCAGCGCAGCCAGCCCTTGAAGGCGAACGCCACCTGGTACGTCACCAGGCACCCGTCAGGCTGCGCAGCGACGGTGACGGTGTCATGCGCGACCACTGAGGCGTTCTCACCTCGCAGTTCGATGCGCTCGCCCGGCGTGAGAGCGGTCACCACATAGCTGAGATCACTGGTGCGCCCTGCGAAGCGGGAAGTGTTGGCGTAGCGGGTTCCTGCGCCGCCGTCACCGGAGACGCGTTCAGTACGGACCGTGCCGGGGTCCCACTGTTCGGTCGTGGTGAAATCGGCAAGGTAGGCGAAGGCGGCCTCCGGTGGGCAGCCGGCGGTCACGTGTCGCTGCATCCTGATCACGCGCGCTCCTCACGTTGTGCGGGGCTCCCGAGTTGATAGCGCAGGCACTGCTCGACGGCAGGTCTGCGAAAGTGGTGACCGGCTTCGAGCAACCGGCGCGGCACCACTCGTTGACTTGCCGCGGCCAGCTCACGGGCGCCCTGCTCCCCGAGCAGCAGGGCCGGCCCCAGGTCGGGCACCGGCAACACCGCCGGCCGGTGTAGAGCATGCGCCAGGGCGGCGGTGTACTCGGCGTTGCAAACCGGTTGTGGCGCCACGGCATTCACCGGACCCGACAGCGCGGGATCGACCAGTGCCCGGTGATAGACGTCGACGAGATCATCGACGTCGATCCACGACAACCACTGCCTGCCACTGCCCAACCGACCACCCAGACCTGCTGCGAACAACGGCCGCATCAAGCGCAGCGTCCCGCCACGCGGGGTCTGCACGATGCCGGTACGCACGTTGACCACCCGCAGCCCAGCCGCCGACGCCGGTGCCGTGGCGGCTTCCCAGTCGGCGACCACATCGGAGAGAAACCCGCCGCCCTGTGTCGTGGCTTCGTCCAGCTCGGCATCACCGCGGTCGTATCCGTAGAAGCCGATCGCCGATGCGCACACGAAAGTCGAAGGACCGTTGGTCGCGGCCGCGGCGCACTGTGCCAGCTGCCGCGTCGGATCGATTCGGCTCTCCCGCACCGAGCGTTTGTGTGCGTCGGTGAATCGGCCGGCGATCGAGCTGCCCGCCAGGTGCACAACGGCATCGACATCGTCGAGCAGATGTGCGTCGGGTGAGTCGGGCTGCCAGTGGCGTTCGCCGTCGCCAGTGGGTTGGCCGCGGACCAGGCGGATCACGCGATGGCCACCGGTCGACAGAAACGCCGTCAGCGCCGTCCCCACCAAGCCGCTCGACCCGGTCACCGCGACGGTGCCCGGCCGTCGACCATGTTCATGGGCCCACCGATGGGCGGCCAGGTCCTCCGCGAGCTGGCTGTGCCGGTACAGAAATGTCGGCCGCAGCAGGCTCCCCGGAATTGCGGTGGCGACATGGTCGGTGACGCGGGTGCGCCCGGCGTCGACGGCCTCGAAGCGGTGCTCGTGGCGCCACGCTCCGATCACCGACGCCGGAAGCGACCGCCAACCGTCACCGACGCGTGCATCGACGAACCGGGCCGGCGGGTCGTAGGACCCGGGTTGATGCTGTGCAGTCCAGCGCAGGCCTCCGGGCAATCCGAGCACTGCCCGGCCGTCGGCCAGCGACGCGGCCTCTGACACGACGTTCAACGGCTGCCACGGCGGCATCAGCCTGTGTATCGCGCCGGGGCGCTCATGCCAGGCGAACACCTCTTCGCGAGGCGAGTCCACCACGCTGCTGTGCACGATTCCCACGACACCTCCCCAGAGACGGTTCTCTGTGTGGTTCGGAACCACCCGGCCGGCGGATGGCCCGCAATCTCACATCAGTGTCACGCGTGACCGCTAGCCGCTCTCCGCGTCACCGGCGGCACGGCGATCGGCGAAGATCGCACGCGCGGCCTCGGCCACGGCACGTGCGCGTGCTGTGCTGCGTACCGACTGCAGCCGTGCGAGCACAATGGGCAGCCCGGGCAGGTCGTCCCGGATGGCGACGGTACTCACCGCACCGCCGTCATAGGTTCCGCGGTGGGCGGGGATCTGGTTGAGGATCGAAAACCCGTGTCCGCGTGCGACCAAACCGCGGACCGCCTCGTAGCTGGCCGAACGGTACCGAATCCTCGGCGTCACACCGGCTTTGGCGAGTATCGACTCGAAATAGTCGCGGCTGTCCGGGAGATCGAGCAGGACCATCGGCTCGTCGGCCAATTCCGTCAATCGGATCGATTTGCGTTTGGCCAGCCGGTGCTCGGCCGGCAGCGCCACGTACGGCGCTGCGACACCGAGAGATTCGATGTCCACGCCGGTTCCGAGTGCAAGATCGTAGGTCAGCGCGAGCTCTGCGGTGCCGTTGCGCAGCACGGTGCGGATCGCATCGGCCGACGTCTCGACGACCTCGACCTCCAGCTCGGGATGACGGGCACCGAGATCGGACAACAGCCGGGGTAGCACGAACGGCGTCAGGGTCACGAAACACGCCAGCCGCACCGTGCCATGCACCTGGTCGACGCGCCCGCTGGCGTTGTCCAGCACCTCGTCGAGATGCGCCAGCAGCGCGCGGGTGTCGCGCAGCATCTCCTCCCCGGCAGCGGTCAGCGCCAGGCCGCGGGCCCGGTGCCGGATGAACAACTGCGTGCCGATCTGCTGCTCAAGTTGGCTGATCGCGGCCGATACCGCCGACTGTGCGATGTGCAGTTCGTCGGCGGCCTTGGTCATCGACGAATACGTGGCCGCCTTGACGAAGTACCGCAGCTGGGTCAGCGTGACGTCGGGACGTCGGCGCATCGGGGACTCCCTACAGCGTCGTGGGGTTGTCTGCCGAGTCTATTCGCGGCGCGCCCGGGCGGCGCCGGGACGCCGGGCGCGGTCAGCACGACGAGCGCCGCTGCGATGAGCGCGACACCGACCCAGCCGAGGCTGCCGACGGTTTCATGCAGGATCACCACCGAAAGCACGGTCGCTGCCGCGGGTTCGACGAGAGTGATGGTGGTGGCCGTGGTTGCGCCGACCCGTGCCAGCCCGTGGCTGAAGAGGACGTACCCCAAGAACATCGGCAGCACCGCCAGACACGCGATGATAAGGATGCCCGGGTACGTCACCACCGAGTGGCCCGCGGTCGCCGCGAACACCGGCATGAGAAGAATTCCGCCGAGACCCAAAACCGCTGCGGCAGAAGCCCCGCGGCTCGTTCCGTCGTCCATGAGCCGACGCATGGCCCAGGAGTAGCCGGCGTACGAGCCGCCCGCGGCCAGTCCGAGCACGACGCCCAGGACCGCCGAGTGCGCGCCGCTGGCGTCGCCGGAATGGCGAGACAGGCTCAGCAGTACGCTGCCGACGATGCCGAACCCACAGGCCAGTGCCCACCGTCGCGTGAGCGCCCGCCCGTCACAGACTCGCTCTATCACCGCCGACGCCAACGGCGCAGACGCCAGCGACACCACACAGCCCAACGCGACGCCACCGATGCGCATCGAGCTGTAGAACGCCAACGGATACGCGGCGACACACACGCCGCCGAAGATCACCAGCCGGTACCGAGCCAAAAGCATTGCGCGGTCCCGATACAGCGCGCGCCGGCTGAACGCGATCTGCAGCAGTCCGCCGATGCCCATCGCCCCGGCCCCGACCGTGATGGCGCTGACCGACGGCGCGAGCGCCGAGGCCGTACCGGTGGTTCCCCAGAGCAACGATGCGATGACGATGCCCACCATCCCCGTGGTCCGCGCTGTCACAGCGCAGCCATCAATGCGGCGGCCAGGGTCCGGGCGTGGGCGATGCGGTCCGATCGGCCTTCCAGTCCGGCACGCGCGATCGATCCCTCCAACAGGAACGACATGTGCTCGGCGACGCCATCTGCGGCATGTTCGCCGCAGATGGCGACGAGCTCCGTGCGCAGGATCTGTTCCACTTCTTCCTTGTGGCTCCGCACGGCCTCCCGTCCAGGATCGCCGACCGGCAGTTCGGCGGCGGCGTTGAGGAGCCCGCAACCCCGGAAGCCATGCTCATAGGCCATTTCGGCGTGGTCGGTGTAGGCATCGAACACCGCAAGCACCCGATCCTCGGCGGTCACGGCGTGGGCGCGCCGTCGCGCGTACAGCCCGAGCCATTCTGCGTGTCGCTCTTCGAGATAGCTCGCCACCAACTCCGCCTTGGACGCGAAGTTGTTGTACAGGCTCATTTTTGCCACACCCGCGTCGGCGGTGACCACGTCGATGCCGGTTGCGGCGATGCCGTCGGCGTAGAACCGGCGCGCCGCCGCGTCCAGCAGCCGCCGCCGCGCTTGCCCGCCGGGGCGGCCACGTTTCGTCATGGCGATATGCTCTCATTTACTAGGTAGATCTGTCTAGTAAATAGGCGGCCGGCCCGGCACGGCGATCGGTTACGTCAACACGTCGTCCGGCGCTTCCAGCGACGCCCCATCGGGGCGCTCGGCGCGCACCACGCGGGCCCGCAGGTAACCCACCGCACCGAGAATGCCCAGGACCGCCAGGGTGCCGAGCGTGAACACCTCGAAGGTCAGCTGGCTGACGCCCCACGTCTTCTCGAAGTCGTAGTCGATCCCGAACAGGCTCTCCAACGTGCCCGGGAACACGGCCACCCACGATCCGAGGGCAACCCACACGAAGCACAGCCCGCCCAGCACGCGGAACCCCGTATCCCCGGTCGGCACCCGGAACGGTCGCGGCACATCGGGGAACCGCGTGCGCAACCGCACGGCAGCCGGAATGGAGATGACATAGCTGAGCAGGAAGGTGGAAATCGAAATGCTCAGCACCACACCGAAAATCGACGCCGACGATCCGGTCACCTGCATCGCGACCAGGCAGAACACCGTGGCCACCACGCCGGAGAGCAGGTTCACCCGCACCGGCGTACCCAACTGAGGATGGAACCGGCCGAAGAACCCGCCGAAGAACGCGCCGTCGGCCGCGGCCATGGCCTGCATGCGGTCGCTGATGATCATCCAGGCTGACCCCTGGGTCATGAGGATCATCGCGAAGATGACACCGGTAACCGTGAGCATCGCCGGCGCGGCCGAACCGTACACGCTGAACACCTTCGCGACCGCCTCCATCAACCCACCGATGCCGGTGATGTCGTCTTTCGGCAGCACCACCAGGATGGCGAAGATCGGCAGCAGGTAGGCGGCCGCGGCGATGCCCGCGGACCGGGCAATCGAGATCGGTACGTCCCGGGCGGGATTCTTCATCTCCCCTGCCGCGCTGTTGCCCGACTCGAAACCCAGGTAGGAGAACAGCAGCAGCGGCGTCACGCCGAGCATGCCTGCCACTGTCGGGCTGAAGTCACTGACCGACAGGCCCGCGACGCCGTGCTGCGCGGCGTAGATCGCGGTGGTCGCCAGGAAGATGATCAGGAAGGCGATCTTGAGGATCGCGCCGATGTTCGGAATCCACTTGCCGTGCTTGAGGCTGATGATCGCGGCCAGCACGGTGAGCCAGATGAACACCAGCTTGAACGCATAGTCGGTGAACGTGCCGTGGTCGAACGGCGTGACGTACGTGCTCCAGGTCTCCGAGGCGATGAAAGCCATCGAGCCACCGACCCATACGGGCTGGGTGACCCACGTCAGCAGCGACGCGATGGCCGCCACCGGGCGCCCGAAGGCCTTGCGGCACCAGATGTAGACACCACCCTCTCCGGTGAACGCGCCGCCGGTTTCGGCGAACACCAGCCCGTAGGGCACCAGGAAGAACACCGCCAGCACGAGCGCCCAGGTGAAGGTTTCCGCGCCGAATCCGGATACCTGGCCCAGCGTTTCGATCGACACCACCGCGGCGACGATCAGGAACACGATGTCGAGCCGGCCCAGCGTCTTCTTGAGGTGCTTGACCTCACGATCAGCCTGGGCGGTCTCCCGATCGCCCCCTGCAAGTCTTGGTTCCGTTTCCACGATCATCCTTCTGTCGATGTGATGGTCCACACACTGACCCCTTGTCGTCACAGCTGTAAAACATCGTTTTCAGTGAATCCGGATCGGAAATTCCGATGCGGTGTGGGCAATGGCACACCCGCGCCCGCGGACGTGTGTCCGACGTCCGCGCACGTAACGCCGCGGTGATGTTCGGCCGGATATCCCGCCCGCTGCGTTACGTCCACGGGTCGCGGTCATTGCCAGGTGGTCACCCAGCTCGGCGAAGCCGAGCACGCGGCGCGCTTCATCACAAAAACAGATGCAAAACCGCTGAAACCACTAGTTGACCTCGGTTATGCGCGGCACAACGATGGCTAATACCGGCGTGACCCAGCTCACGGCTCAGCTCCCGTCGCATCGCGCCGCCTACACGAACTCTAGGAGTAGCTCCATGCGAGACCCCCGGTACGACATCCTGTTCGAACCCGTTCAGATCGGCCCGGTCACCGCAAAAAACCGCTTCTACCAGGTACCTCACTGCAACGGCATGGGCTACCGCGACCCGTCGGGTGAGGCGTACATGCGGCGGATCAAGGCCGAGGGTGGTTGGGCCGTGGTGTGCACCGAGCAGGTCGAGATCCACCCGACCTCTGACATCGGCCCGTTCATCGAACTGCGGTTGTGGGACGACCAGGATCTGCCCGCAGTGGCCCGCATCGCGGAGAAGATCCACGAGGGCGGCGCCCTGGCCGGTATCGAGCTGGCTCACAACGGTCTGAACTCGCCGAACCTCATCAGCCGGGAAGCCCCGCTGGGCCCGCAGAACCTGCCCGTGGTGTCGTGGAACTACGACCCGGTGCAGGCCCGCGAGATGACCAAGTCTGACATCGCCGACATGCGCTACTGGCATCGCGAGGCGGTGCGCCGGTCCCTGCAGGCCGAATACGACATCATCTACGTCTACGCAGGCCACGCCATCGGCGGCCTGCACCACTTCCTGTCGCGGCGCTACAACAACCGCTCCGACGAATACGGCGGCAGCATCGAGAACCGGGCCCGCCTGCTGCGCGAGATCCTCGAGGACACCCGCGAGATGTGCGACGGCAAAGCCGCGGTGGCGTGCCGCATCTCGGTCGACGAGCTGCTCGGCGACGACGGCATCACGCGCGCCGAGATCGAAGACGTCATCGGCATGCTCGGCGAGCACCCCGATCTGTGGGACTTCGTGCTGGGCAGCTGGGAGGACGACTCCGTGACCTCGCGCTTCGGCCCCGAGGCCGAACAGGAGCCCTACGTCCGCGGGCTCAAGGCACTGACCACCAAACCTGTTGTGGGCGTTGGCCGTTTCACCTCACCGGACATGATGGTGCACCAGGTTCGCAGTGGCGTGCTCGACCTGATCGGCGCGGCGCGGCCGTCCATCGCCGACCCGTTCCTGCCCAGCAAGATCGAGTCCGGCAACATCGAGGACATCCGCGAGTGCATCGGCTGCAACATCTGCGTGTCGGGCGACTTCACCATGTCCCCGATCCGTTGCACCCAGAACCCCACCATGGGTGAGGAATTCCGCCGTGGCTGGCACCCCGAGAAGATCCGGGCCAAGGCCAGCGACGCCACGGTTCTCGTGGTCGGCGCAGGGCCTGCCGGGCTGGAAGCCGCCCGCTCGCTGGGCAACCGCGGCTATACCGTGAGCCTCGCCGAAGCCACCCGCACCCTGGGCGGACGCGTGGCCCGAGAATCCAAGCTGCCGAGCCTGTCCGCCTGGATCCGCGTCGTCGACTACCGCGAGAACCAGATCGCCAAGCTCGACAACGTCGATGTCTTCATGCAGAGCGAGATGACCGCTGGTGACATCATCGACAACGACTTCAACCACGTCGTCGTGGCCACCGGCGCGGGCTGGCGCAGCGACGGGGTCGGCCGCTGGCACACCAAGCCGCTCGATATCGCCGAGGGTGCAGATGTTTTGAGCCCCGACGACATCATGGCGGGTACCCGCCCGCGTGGTCGCCGCGTGGTGGTGTTCGATGACGACCATTACTACATGGGTGGCGTGATCGCCGAGCTGCTCGCCAAAGAGGGCCTCGACGTCATCCTGATCACCCCCGCCGCGCACGTATCGCAGTGGACCACCAACACTTTGGAGGTCGCGCGGATCCGCAAGCGCGTGATCCGGGCCGGTATCGACGTGCGTACCAACACCGCGGTCACCGCGGTCACAACCGACGGTGTGCAGACGGCATGCGTCTACACGGGCGACGAGGGCAGCGTGAGCGCTGACTCGGTGGTCATGGTGACGGCCCGACTCCCCCACGATGGCCTCTACCAGGAGCTGCTGAGCCGCGAAAGCGACTGGGCCGACGCCGATCTGCGCAGTGTGCGCGCCATCGGCGACGTGTGGGCGCCCGCCACCATCGCCGCTGCGGTCTGGTCGGGCCATCGATACGCCGAAGAACTCGACGAACCGCAGTCGCTGGGCCCCGTGCCGTATCTCCGCGAAACCGCTGAACTCGCTGTCGAACCTGTCATCTATCTACCCATCACGCCGGTCGTCCCGGCCAACGCCTAAAGGAGCACCATGCCCACCCTGATTCCCGCCGGCCCCGACGCCGTCGCGGCCATGACCCCCAGCAGCTACGTCACGGAAGAAACCCTGCGCGAGGGCAATCCGGCCGAAACCGAGGCCGTGCATCTCGCCAGCTCCGATGAGAAATTCACCATCGGGTCGTGGCGCGCCGAGCCCTACGCCGAGTTCATCGAGAGCTACCCGGGCGACGAGTACACCCGGGTGCTGGAAGGCTCGATCACCTTGACCGGCGACGACGGTGTCGCCCATACCTTCGGCCCTGGCGACTCCTTCACCCTGACCAAGGGCTGGCGCGGCGAGTACCGCGTCACCGAGCCGCTGGTCAAGCAGTTCGCCATCTACGTCCCCTGAGAGGTATCCACATGACCACGCTCGACGACTGGACCCGCCTCGCTGGTGAGATCGCGCCGCGCACCGAGGTTTTCATCGACGGTAAGTACCGGCCCGCACTATCCGGGGAGACGTTCGATTCGATCAACCCCGCGACCGGAGAGCTGATCGCGGCCGTGGCGTCGGGCGACACCGAAGACGTCGACGCGGCCGTCGCGTCGGGGCGCGCCGCGTTCGACTCGGGTGTCTGGTCACGGACGTCGGCGTCGCACCGCAAGCGCGTGCTGCGGCAGCTCTCCGAGTTGATCGCAGCACACAGCGACGAGCTGGCGCTGCTGGATTCGATGGACATGGGCAAGCTGGTCGCCGAAGCTCATACCGTCGACGTGCCCTCGGCTGCAGAGCTTTTCGCGTTCTACGGTGAGGCGCTCGACAAGCAGGCAGGCGAGATCGCGCCCACCGAACCGGGCAACCTCGCGTTGGTCACCCGCGAGCCGCTCGGCGTCATCGGCGCCGTCACGCCGTGGAACTTCCCGTTGGACCTCGCGGTGTGGAAGGTGGCCCCCGCTCTGGCGGCCGGAAACTCGGTGGTGCTCAAGCCCGCCGAGCAGGCCCCGCTCTCGTCGGTGCGGCTCGCCGAGCTCGCTGTGGAAGCCGGTGTGCCCGAAGGCGTGTTCAACGTCGTCCCTGGCCTCGGCCCCACCGCAGGGGAAGCCCTGGGCCGGCACCCCGACATCGATGTCATCGCGTTCACCGGGTCGACCGAAACCGGCAAGCGGTTCCTGCGCTACGCCGCGGATTCCAATGCCAAGCAGGTCTGGCTGGAATGCGGCGGCAAGAGCCCCAACGTGGTCTTCGCCGATGCCGACCTGGATGCCGCCGTGGACAAGGCGATATTCGGCGCGTTCTACAACCAGGGCGCGGTGTGCTCGTCGAACTCCCGTCTGCTGCTGCACGAATCGATCGCCGACGAGTTCCTCGCCGAACTCGTGAAACGCACGGCCGAGGTGCGGCCGGGCAATCCGCTGGATCCGGCGTCCACCCTCGGTGCCCTCGTCGACGAGCAGCACACCCAGCGCGTCATGGGATTCATCGACCGGGCCCGCGCAGACGGCGAGATCGTCGCCGGCGGGACCCGCGAAACCGTCGACGGCCGTGGTTGTTTCGTCGTGCCGACGATCGTCGCGAATCTCGCGCCGACGGCCGAGCTGGTCACCGAGGAGGTGTTCGGCCCGGTGCTGGCCGTCCAGACCTTCTCCGACGAGGCGCAGGCGATCGCGATGGCCAACGACACCATCTACGGCTTGGCAGCCTCGGTGTGGACCCGTGACCTGTCCCGCGCTCACCGCGTCGCCGCGGCCCTGCGCGCAGGCACCGTCTCGGTGAACACGGTCGACGCGCTGAGCCCCCAGACCCCCTTTGGGGGATTCAAGCAGTCCGGTTTCGGTCGCGATCTGTCCCTGCACGCGCTCGACAAGTACACCGGCCTGAAAACCACCTGGATCGCGCTGTAGATAGGGAGTCCCATGAACGACAAAGCGCCGGTGTCCGCACCCGTGGAACAGCGGACCATCGAACACGTCCCGGTCGACGAACGCCACGGCCGCGCCCGTGACCTGTTCACCGTCTGGTTCGGCTCCAACATCATGTTGCTGACCATCATCACCGGTGCTCTGGCCACCACGGTCTTCGGCCTGCCGCTGTGGGCCGGCGCGTGCGCGATCATCCTCGGCAACGTCATCGGCGGGGTGGTGATGGCGCTACACGCCGCCCAGGGACCGCAGATGGGCGTGCCCCAGATGCTGCAGACCCGAGCCCAGTTCGGTTCGTACGGAAGCCTTCTCGTAGTGGTCCTGGTGGTCTTCATGTACCTGGGCTTCTTCGCGTCCAACGCCGTGCTCGGCGGCCAGGCCCTGGCCAAGGTCACCGGTCTGCCCACCAACTGGTCCATCACCATCATCGGGCTCATCAGCGTGGTGGCCACCATCGTCGGCTACCGGCTCATCCACCGCGTCACGGCCTTCCTGTCGGTGGTCGCCGGCGGGGCGCTGCTCGTGGCGTTCATCTGGATGGTCGGAGTCAACGGCGTGCCCGGCGACACGTGGCATACCAGCGGCTACAGCTGGGCGGGCTTCATGGCCACCTTGTCGGTGGCCGCGCTGTGGCAAATCGCGTATGCGCCATATGTTTCCGATTACACCCGGTACATGCCCAAGGACACCGGCCAGCGTGCCGCGTTCTGGGGCACCTACACCGGTTGCGTGCTGGGCTCGGTCCTGCCCATGCTCCTCGGCGTGCTCGTCGGTGCCGCGTTGCCCACCGACGAAACCCTCGAAGGGCTCTCGACGCTGACCCGCGGAGTGAGCACCGGCGTGTTCGCGATCTTCGCGATCGGAATCACCGCAACCAACGCCATGAACCTCTACTGCGGCGCACTGTCGACCATCACCGTGGGGCAGAACCTGTTCCCGCGGTGGCGCCCCGGTGCCGGCAGCCGCGCAGTGACCGCGATCGCGCTGTTTGTCATCGCGATCATCCCCGCTCTGGTCAGCGCTGACGACTTCCTGGCCAACTACGCGAACTTCCTGGCGTTGCTGCTGTGCGTGCTGATCCCGTGGACCGCCGTCAATCTCGTCGACTACTACCTGCTGCGCCATGGCGTCTACGACATCGACTCGCTTTTCGAACGCGACGGCGGCCGCTACGGCAAGTTCAACTGGATCGCGATCGCGTGCTACTTCATCGGCATCGCCGTGCAGATCCCGTTCCTGTCGACGACGTTGTTCACCGGGTTCGCGGCCAAAGCTCTCGGTAGCGTGGACATCTCGTGGATCGTCGGGCTGGCCGTCATCTGCCCGCTGTACTACGTGCTGATGCGGCCGAAGGTGTCCGCACTGGCCACTCAACCGGCGGCGGCGTAAGTATGAGCGACTATCTGATCGTCGGCGGCGGCACCGCCGGATGCATTGTGGCATCGCGACTCTCGGGAGATCCCGCCGTCACCGTGACAGTGCTCGAAGCCGGCCCCTCGGACGAGGACGAGCCGCGCGCCCGAGACATCCGGCGGTGGGCGCAGATGCTGGAAAGCGAATACGACCTCGACTACCGCAGTGTTGCGCAGGAGCGCGGAAACTCGGGCATCCGGCAGGCCAGGATGCAGATCCTCGGGGGCTGCTCGACAGCGAACACGATGATCACCTGGCGGCCGCTGGCCGCCGACCTCGACGAATGGGCCGCGATGGGGGTCACGGGCTGGGACGCGGCGGCGGTGCACGACGCGTTCGACCGGATCCTGGCACCGGTGCAACCGGTCGCCGAGGAGGACCGCAACCCGTACGTCAGCGATGTGGTGGACTCCGCTCGGCGGGCGCTGGACCTGCCCGCCCGCCGAGCCTGGAACTCCGATGCCGATTTCGCCGCCACCGGCGTCGGAGCCGGATTCTTCGAGATCGGTTACACCCCGGCCAGTCACCTGCGGTCCTCCACCTCGGTGCACTACCTGCACGCCGCCATCGCCGCCCGCGACAACCTCGTGGTCGAGCACGGTCAGCGTGCCGAACGGATCCTCGTCGAAGACGGTAGGGCCGTCGGAGTGGTCACGCGTGACGCCGGCGGCAACCGCCGCGAATTCCGGGCCGAGCGCGAGGTCATCGTGTGCTGTGGCGCCATCGATTCGCCAAAGCTGCTGCAGCTGTCGGGAATCGGTCCCACGGAGGTGCTCACCGCTGCCGGTGTCACCACTGTCGTCGAGTCCCCGGGTGTCGGCGAGAATCTGATGGACCACGCCGAGGGTCTCATCGTCTGGGAGGCCGCAGCCGATGTCCCCGACACCTGCGCCACCGGCTGGGATGCCGGGGCGGCGGTGCGGTTGTCGGAGGACAGCCCGGCGCGGCCCGAGGTGCTGATGCACTTCCCCGTAGAGGCGGTCGCCGACCATGCGGTCGCCTACGGCGTCGAGATGCCCGAGCGCATCGTCTCGATCGCACCCAACGTCGCGAAGCCGAACAGCCGGGGGCGGGTCTGGATCACGTCGCCTGATCCGGCCGACCGTCCCTCGATCGACTACCGGTACTTCACCGATCCCGACGGTCACGATGAGGCTGTCCTGGTCGCCGGGATCCGGCTGGCGCGTCGCATCGCTTCCACGGCACCGATGTCAGATTGGCTTGTCCGCGAGGTGTTCCCGGGGCCGGATCTCCAATCCGACGAAGAACTGTCCGAAGCGCTGCGGGCCACGCATCAGACGGTGTACCACGTCTCCGGGACCTGCCGGATGGGCGCCGACGACGATCCCATGGCGGTGTGCGATTCCCGGCTGCGGGTGCGCGGCGTGGACGGCCTGCGCGTGGTCGATGCGTCGGTGTTCCCGACGATCCCGTCGGTCAACCCGGTGGGCACCATCATGGCGGTGGCCGAGCACGCCAGCGCCATGGTGCTGGCCGACCGGCAGCCTGTTACCGCAGAGCGGGCGTGACATGTTCGCCGATCGCATCTTCACCAACGCCGCCGTATTCCAGCCGGCCGGCGCGGAGCCGGCCGACACTGTCGCGATCCAGGGCGACACCATTGTCAGCGTGGGCCGCGGCGTCGACCGCAACCTGATCGGAAAGCACACGGAGGTCACCGATCTCGGGGGCGCGAGCCTGCTGCCGGGATTCGTTGACGCGCATGCACATCCGGTCGCCGCGGGCATGGCTGCGCTGCGGTGTGACCTTTCCGGAC
The DNA here is from genome assembly GCF_001665685.1 of Mycobacterium sp. 852013-50091_SCH5140682. Lineage (GTDB taxonomy): Bacteria > Actinomycetota > Actinomycetes > Mycobacteriales > Mycobacteriaceae > Mycobacterium. The sequence goes on along the minus strand of NZ_LZTB01000101.1, from coordinate 2,132 downwards.
TGGCTCACGACCGCCAGACCTACCTGGCCGCCATCGCCGAATACGCCGCACGCCATCCCGCGGAGACCGTGATCGCCGGGGCCGGGTGGTACGGCGACGCTTTTCCCGACGGGTTCCCGACCCGACACGACCTCGATACCGTGGTTTCCGATCGGCCCGTCATTCTGACGAGCCACGACTATCACGGCGCCTGGGTCAACACCCGGGCGCTGGAGCTGGCCGGAATCACCTCAGCCACAGCCGAACCCGCAGGCGGACGGATCGTCCGGGACCACAACGGCTCACCGACCGGGGTGCTGCTGGATCGAGGTGGTGACGCCGTCAACGCCCTGATCCCCGAAGTGACGCCGGAGTTCATGCGCCAGGCACTGCTCGAAGCGCAACGTCGCTTGCATTCCGTGGGAGTGACGGGCTGGCAGGACGCTGCCGTTGGGGCCGAATTCTTTGGCCTGAAGGACAATTTCGCGACGTATGTCGAGGCCGACGAGGCCGGTGAGTTGACCGCGCGGGTAGTTGGCGCCTTGTGGTGGGAAGCCGAGCAGGGTGCCGAACAAATCGACGGCCTGTGCGCGCGGCGCAGTCTCACCGGCCATTCCCGTTTCACCGCGAGCATGGTCAAGGTCATGCAGGACGGCATCTGCGAGAATTGCACGGCCGCGATGCTGGCCCCGTACCGGGCCGTGGCCGGTCACGACATTCCCAGTGGCCAGTCGTTCATCGCTCCCGAGGACCTGCGGAAGGTGACAGCGTTGCTGGCAGGCGAACGGTTGGGCATCCACATGCACGCCGTCGGCGACCGCGCAGTGCGGGAATGCCTCGATGCCCTCGAGCACGCCATCGTCAGCCACCCGCAGTTCGATGCCCGGCATCAGATCGCCCACCTCGATGTGGTCGATCCACAAGATATTCCACGGTTTGGCCGGCTCGGCGTCATCGCCAATATTCAGGCCTTGTGGGCCCGCCGCGACAAGGAGATCGTCGAGCGCAAGCTACCGCTGCTCGGCCCGGAGCGCGAACCCTGGCACTTCCCCTTCGCGTCCATCCAGCGCCACGGCGCCACCCTGGCCATGGGGAGCGACTGGCCGGTGACGGATCCGAATCCGTTGTGGGCCATCCATACCGCGGTACACCGCACCGGCACGCATGCCGATCCGCATGCCATCGGCGATGGTGTGTTCGACACCCCGCTGCAAGCGCAGGAAGGGATCGCGCTGCGGTCGGCGATCGACGCTTACACCGCGGGGTCTGCCTACGCCAACGGTCAGGATCGGACCGGCCGCATCGCCGCGGGTATGCTGGCCGACCTGGTGATCCTCGACCGCGACATCTTCACCGCCGAGGACATCGGGACGCTGCAAGCAGTCGAGACCGTCGTCGGCGGAAAGACCGTGTACCGAGGCTAATTCGTCGACGGTGGTGGTTCCGGTTGGAAGGGTGTGTACCACCACCAATCGGCGCGTTCGCCGGTCGGCCCTCGGTAAGGCGGAACATCGGGTCGCGGCGTGGTGGGTGGTCGGGCCAGCGATCCGGGATGTAGCTGATTGCCGGTGGGGTCGGTGACGCTGAGGTGGTGGGCGGGGCCGGTGATGGTGATCCCGCCCTTGTGGTGCAACCGGTGGTGGTACGGGCAGAGCATCACCAGATTGTCGAGGTCGGTCGCGCCGCCGTCCTCCCAGTGGGTGATGTGGTGGGCATGCAACCCCCGGGTCGCGCCACAGCCCGGTACGGCGCAGCACCGATCCCGATACTCCAACACCCGGCGTAACCGCCGGTTCACCGTACGAGCGGTGCGGCCCACTCCGATCGGCTGGCCGTGGCGTTCGAACCACACCTCACACGTGGCATCACAACTCAGGTAACGCCGCTCGTCCTCAGACAGTGCCGGGCCCAAATGCAGCGCGGCGACCGGCTTCTCCCCGTCTCGGTCGAGATCAACGTGCACCACCACGGTGGTGCGCTGCCCGTGCGGGCGGCGTGCCACGTCGGTGTCCCAGCCGGACTCGACCACACTCATGAACGCATCGACGGCATCCGGGAACGGCGGCGCCTGCTCGCAGACCTGATCCTCATCCTCGTCTTCGTGGTCGCGTTTCCACTCTGCGATGAGCGCGTCTTGATGGGATTGCATCGCC